>NZ_JAVDUE010000017.1:0-144286 GCF_031456255.1 Arcicella sp. BE140
AAATAAATCACCTTAGGTGAAATGAAAAATCCACCCAGAATATGAGTGGATTTTATTCTAAATCAATATCTAAAAATAATTTTCAAGGAAAGCCTAAGAAGATTAAACGATTAGTAGCGGTAGCCCTTGCGGTTACCGTTTTTTTGTTTTCAGACAAAATAGCGTAACCGCAAGAGATTTCCTAAAGTAGCAATACTATCCTAACTCATTTTCTTTCATTCCGACTAACATTTCTGTTAAACCTCTGAGTTTTGAATGACTAGCAGGAATACATAATTTAAAAACAATTAGTTTTTTGTAGAGAATTTCTCTGTATAAATCTGTATCATTTTCATACTCCCTCAGCGATGTTATATAAGTAAGACTAACTAACTCTTTGAATAAATCTATTCCTAAGTCCAATTCTTGCGCTGTTTCTACGCCATTAGGATATGATTCAATAAACATGTCTGCCGCAGCAAGCATTATTTTGTAATGATGGATATCATTAAGCTTTTTATAATTCTCTATGCTTTTTCTTATTTCAGAAACCATTATTAATTGTCTATTTGAGGTAAACATTTTGGATTTATTTGCTCTTTCGGAGTACTAGATTTTAACCAAAGGTCACTTTTAGTATTATTGATGATTAAAGACTGTATTTTCCCTCCAGGGGTATTATAAACTGTATTGGGAGTAGCATTAGCAAATTGTTTAGTTGGAGCTATGAAAGATTGAAAAATGACATTGTCGTCAACAAGGGATTTAATTGTAAACACATCGTATTCTGCACTAACACTACTTAAAGGTAATCCTAATTTTTGTTCTAATTGCGATGGATTTGCCTTTATCCAATTGTATTCTGATTCCGATAGATAGTACGGAGACGGAGAATTTATGTTACCTCCCTTATAAACAATTTTATAGAGAATTTCATTTTTGGCTACTGTTACTTTTACAGGATCAGAATTTTCAGCACCTGAATTTATTACACCCGGTAAATAGTTGTTAGCATCAGCAAGGGTATTATACATTGCTTTCATTTCACTATCCAATATAGGGTTAGTTTGTTTAAAATCATTATAATTACGTCCAATTGTTTGAAATGTTGTATTACTCCAATTCTTTGCTGGAAAACATTTATCAATCCAACTATTCCAAAAATCTGTTCGTTGTGCAACCCAATTGACAGTATCAGAACTTTCTTTGGCTCCCAGATAATTATTCTGTTTAGAGTACTTATCATTTCGTGCTTCTACACGAGCAATATCTTTATAATTTCTTTTTGCCTTCTTTGAAGATTTATTTGAATCATCATCATCAATTGTAGCATCAATAACAGATTTTGTAGTAGTAGCATGATTAATAATTGCTTCAGCTATTCCCAAAAAGTTAGTATTCCCAATCGTTTTTCCTGATTTTTCGAAAAGAGCTACATCTGCTTTACTAGGCATTGCTAATGCCAAAATGGTTGAGCAGAAAAAGAGAATTTTGGTAAGAGTCATTTTCATATTCTTAGTGTTTACGGTTTAAAAAATTGATTTATAGATTAGGCTGTGTGATACTAGCCTTAATTTTCAGTATAGATTTTTCTAGTGATTTGAGGCTCCCCAGCAAATAGAGGATACATCCTTCATATTATTTTAAACAATTCATTCAAATTTCACTCAATATTCAATTTTCTTTATAAAAACCCAAAATTCATCAATAAAACATTTTCTTTTTTTATTATACGGTATATTGCAAACAAAAAATCTCCTCTTCGTAGCTGTTTTACACAAACTACAAAGAGGAGATTAACGTCTTTAAACCTTACATCACATATTTTACTACTCCGTTTTTATCTATCCACTTCACCCATTACTAAATCCATTGAGCCAATGATAGCTACTAAGTCTGCAAGCATTGCTCCACGGCTGATTTCTGGAATGATAGATAAGTTATGCAACGAACAAGCCCTTGCTTTCAAGCGAACAGGAATATCCGAACGTCCGTCAGTACGAAAAAAGAAGCCTAATTCACCCTTTGGATTTTCGGCACGAGTATATAAATCCATCGCTTGCGGACGAATCTTTTTAGGTACTAAGGCTTGTGGATTAAACTCAGTAGTGCGTTTATGGTCATTAGTAAGTTGAATCAAACATTGCTCAATAATCTTGATAGACTCATCACATTCCAATACCCTTACATAGTTCCTATCCCAGCAGTCGCCCACAGTTCCCATTTCTCCTTTGCCTACAGGAATATCAAAATCAAGTTCTGGATATACCGAATAGCCATCTACTTTACGTAAATCTACTTTCAGCCCCGACCCTCTTAATACAGGCCCTGTACATCCATAATTGATGGCCAAAGCCATTGGTAATACACCTACATTGGCTGTTCGTTGGATAAAGATTTTGTTTTCGATAATCAACTCCCGTAGCTCAACCATTTTAGGTTTCAGGTAATTGACAAACTCTAAACAACGTTCTTCAAAGCCTACTGGTAAATCATAAAACAACCCTCCTACCCAAATATAATTATAGAGCATCCTTGCCCCTGTTATCCATTCTAACAATCGTTGAATATGCTCGCGGTCGCGCATTACCCATAAAAAAGCCGTGTATGCTCCGATATCTAATCCATAAGTACCCACAGCTACAAAGTGTGAGGCTAGTCGATTGAGTTCGGCTACCAATACACGAATATATTCGATGCGTTTAGGGAGTTTACCTTCTAACTCCAAGAGTTTCTCTACGCCCATTACATAGGCGTGTTCTGAATTCATGGCGGCCAGATAGTCCATTCTATCCACATAAGGAATGATTTGATTGAATGGCAACGACTCTGCGTGTTTTTCAAAACAACGATGCAAATACCCTAAATGTGGCACAACATCTACGACAAGCTCACCATCAGAAACCACTTCCATCCTCAAAACCCCGTGTGTAGATGGGTGCTGAGGACCAAGCGATAAAATCATCTCTTCCGACTTCAAATCCTTTAATTGGTGTTTGTTTGAATCAGAAAGGCGAAAATTTTCGGGCTTGTATTGATACTGTACCATATTAAGTGTTGTGTTGTGAGTTTAGAGTGAGGAGTTTTGAATTGTGAGTGGTGAGTGAATTTTACAATATCACTCCTCATTCATCACTCAAAATTCATCACTCAAAAAGTTATGGCTTAAATTTTTCGTATATTTCTTTGCCAGTGGCTACGTCTTTACCCCAAAGTTCGATATAAACCACAGAAGGCATCATGCCACTTTCATCTACTTTAACAAATACTTTTTTAAGAATTTGCATTTTACCATTAATCGGGAATAATGCTACAGGCTCTCCTTCTGGGGTAAGTTTCACAACAAACCTTCTTTTACGATAAGCCAAAAAGTGTCCGTCATAACTTTCCTTTTCAGTAGCTACTTCTTTGGTATGTAATCCATAAGCAAGCGTACGCTGAATAGATGTCAGCTCTTGTTTATGTCCGCCTTCGGCATATTTTATCCAATAAGTATGAACTGGATTTTTAGGATTCAATTTTTTATCCGCCATCAAGTTAGCATCATATACTACCGTGTTGGCATTAGAACTTCGTTGAATATAAAACAAACGAATATCTGAATCTGGAGGAGTCGGGAATACATCGTTTGAAGCAACCGTCTTATTTTTTTGTGCTAAACTATTGAATACAAATAGAATAGAAATGAGGATAATTGTTTTTGAAAATCGCATTGTTAATGTTATTGTTTTCCCCAATTTTCATGTTGAAAAAACCAGAGAACAAGCAGTTAAGATATCTTATTGATTGCTTCAAGCCAATTTAATATTCTTAAAAAGAACATTTGTAAATTGGGAGGCTCAAAGGTAACAAAGCTTCTCAAGATTTTTGTTCCATAAAAAGTAATTTGCTTAATTTTCTACGAAAGAATTTCAATTTTGTTGTTTGAAAAATGTATAAATGAGTAAACGGTAATTTATTAGTCATGAGATTGAAAAAAGATTTAAACGACAAAGGAAATTTGTATTTTTAGGAGATTAGGCTTCTAATACGATTCTCATTCAATAATTCATCTAAATTTGTATTATTCCCGACATAATAAATAATACAGTAAATAATAAAGCATGAACATTCTCATTATTGAAGATGATGAAAGAATAGCCTCTTTGGTAAAACGAGGATTGGAAGAAAACGATTATACCGTAACGATTGCGTATGATGGTATGATGGGTAAGAAACTGGCTTTACAAAACGACTATGATTTAATCATTACTGATATTATTCTCCCCAAACTTAATGGCCTTGAGCTTTGTAAAGATATTCGTGCTGCCAAACCCAACACATTAATTATTATGCTGACGGCTTTGGGAACTACTGATGATAAAGTAGAGGGCTTTGATGCTGGAGCAGACGATTATCTGGTAAAACCTTTTGACTTCCGAGAACTTCATGTCCGAATCAGGGCTTTGACCAAACGCCAAAGTAGTAAAACGGGTCATCAAGGTTTTATCTTAAAATATACTAATTTGGAATTGAATAATCAGACCAAAACCGTGAATCGTTCAGGAATAGACATTGCCCTTACGCCCAAAGAGTTTAAACTGCTGGAATATATGATGCGAAATGCGGAGAGGATTTTGAGCAGAACCGAAATTGCCGAAAAAGTTTGGGATACACATTTTGATACAGGTACTAATTTTATCGATGTATATATTAACTATTTACGCAAAAAGATTGACAAAGACTTTGAACCCAAGCTTATTCATACAAAATCTGGAATGGGCTTTATCTTTAAGGAAGAATGAAAATCAGAGAGAGGCTTAGTTTACTTTTTACGTTGCTCACAGCGGCAATAATATTGGTTTTTGCGGCTTTAGTATATTATGCTGCTTATCAAAACCGAGAAACTGAGTTTTATAATCGCCTCAAAAAAGAAGGCATTACAAAGGCTAATCTTTTCTTTACTGCTAAAGTAGACACAGCAACATTACAAAAAATCTATAAAAACAACCGCGAAACCATTAATGAAGTAGAAGTAGCGATTTATGATACTACTTTCCAACTACGCTACCATGATGCGTTGGATATTGACTTTGTCAAAGAAACAGAACAAATGATAGATGAAATTCGTAAGAAAAAAGAAGTACGTTTTTATCAAAAGGAATGGCAGGTAATCGGGCTACTTTTTCATGTAGACCAAAAGGATTACATTATTATGGCAGCTGCTTACGACCAGTTTGGTTATAAAAAGTTGCAGAATCTTCGAAATACCATCCTCATTATCTTTATCTGTTCTATCATCTTCATTTATGCCACAGGGCGTTTTTTCTCTAAAAAAGCGTTGTCGCCCGTTACCGAAATTGTCTATAAAGTAAAAAGTATTACAGCCTCTAATCTAGATTTACGGCTGAACAATAGTATAGGCAAAGATGAACTGGCTGAGCTCTCTAGCACTTTTAATGAAATGCTCGACCGCCTGGAAAAATCATTTGATGCCCAGAAACAATTTGTTTCTAATATTTCACACGAGCTCCGAACGCCTCTGGCCTCGATGATTACTGAATTAGAGCTTTCGACTCACAAAGAAAGAAGCATTGCTGATTATCAGATTGTTATAGAGAATGTCTTGACGGATGCTCAGAAATTAGCGAGACTTTCAACCAGTTTATTAGATTTTGCCAAAGCGAGTTATGACCCTTCGGAGATTTCATTTAAAGAAATTCGCTTAGACGAAATTTTATTGGATGCACGCCAACAAGTACAGCGAAAAAATCCTTGCTATCTGATTGACATTTTGTATGAAAATGAAGTAGAAAATGACGACGAGATTTCTATCAATGGCAACGAATACTTATTGAAAGTAGCTTTTGCAAACCTTTTTGAAAATGCTTGTAAGTTTTCAGCAAATAAAAAAAGTATCGTGTCTATTTCGGTGCAAAATGAAAAAGTGGTGCTACACTTTTCAGACGAAGGTATCGGTATTGATGAAAAAGAACTCTCTCAAATTTTTACGCCTTTCTATAGAGGAAGTAATAAGAAATATAGTGAAGGGCATGGCATAGGACTATCGCTTACTCAAAAGATTGTAAAGCTGCATGATGGTGAGATTGCTGTTAGCTCTGAAGTAGGCAAAGGCACAAAATTCACACTTGAATTTCCGCATCTTTAATATCGGTAGGGGCGTATTGCATACGTCCTTTTCTTGAAAATGTGAAATACTTGGATAACTACAAATACCATTAGTCCCTACCTTAATTTTCTAATGATTTTCTAATAATTTTCTAAAAGACCTCTAACTAACATTGTCCATTAAATAACCCAATTTTACCGCACAATCAAAGATTAATAAGATGATGCGGCTTCGAGAAATTCCCATAATTATTTGTCTTCTTGTACTAGTAGGCTTTTCATCCATAGCACAAGAAATTTATACTTTACAAAAAGCCTTGCAAACAGCAAAAGCAAACAATCCTGTTCTGAACACTCAACAGCTCAATGTTGGTATTGCAGAATCAGACATTATTACGTCAAAGCTTCGTCCTAATCCAAACTTGAACAATCAGACGCTGGTTTTAACTCGCCCGTCTTTGTATCCTGCCAATACAGATTTGGTAAGTCCACAAAACCGACAAGTGTGGTGGCAATTGACTAAAGTAATTCAGTTACCTGCACAACGACAAGCCAAAATAGACTTTGCTGAGAAAAAAACTATTCTTTCTCAGAAAGCTTTTGCAGAAACTGAACGCAATGTTTTGCAAGATGTAGCGATGAAATGGCTAGATGTTTGGGTTGCCCGCAAACAATTAGAAATTCTGAGAATTGCTAAAAACAATACTGATAGTTTGGTAAGCATCAATAAAATCAGGCTTGGGAAAGAAGTGATTACATCAACTGATCTTGCTAGAACCGAATTGCTGGCTAATCAATATGCCTTGCAACTCAAATCAAACGAGCAAGTGTATCAAAATGAATTATCCAATTTAAAATTTTTATTAGGTACTCAGGGTGATATTGATATTGATGTAAATGATAATTTCCTATTTACTTTCTCGCCTCGTTTAGATTCGCTCTTACAACAAGCCCTTGGCAATAGAAGTGACATTCAGGCGTATCAGGCAAGCATTCAGGTGGCTGAAAGCAATATTAAGTTACAAAAATCACTGGCAACTCCCCAACCAACATTGGGGGCTATTTATAACCCACAAAATACTGCCCCTTACGTTGGTTTTTATGGCTCTATAGATATTCCCTTTTTTGCTAGGAATCAGGGCGAAATCAAAAAGTCGTATTTACAAAAACAACAAGCTGAAAAAGGTTTGCAGGCAACACAAAGCCAGATTCAAACTGAGCTTTCTACAGCTTATAATGCTTATCAAGTACAAAAACAGAATATTGAGCAATTTAAAGATTTGCTAACAAAGTCTGAGAATATTCTGAGTAGCGTAAAATATTCTTATTTACACGGAGGAACAACCATTGTAGATTATCTGGAAGCCCAACGCAGTTGGTTAGATACTCAGCAACAATATTACGATACATTACAACAATATCGCCAAAGCTATATTCAATTGCTGTATGCTTCTGGTTTAATTAATCAAATGGCTCAATAAAACGATGAAAAATACCTTAAAAATAACACTGTTTTCTGTTTGGTTCCTTGCTGCTTGCGGAGGAAAAGAAAATCAAGGCGTTAAGAAAGTGGATGTATTGCCAAAAGTGCAGGAGAATGGCAGCAAAATTATTTTCCCAACTACGCCAAGCATGCGTTTTTTTGCTACTGAAACCTTAGGGAGTTCTTCGCTAAATGATGAAGTGACAGCACCTGCTAAAGTCTCGGCGACGGTTGTTTCTTCACAAGAGGGAGCTTCGCAGAATATTATCTTATTTGAAAATTCTGATTTAGCAACCAACTATACGTCGTTGTTACAACATTTACAAAATATCAGACAAAAAGCTACCATTATTCAGCAAAAGAAAACCGTTATCGCACGCAAGAATGTGGAAGTAAAAAGGTTTGAAGATTTGTTAAAAAACGGTGCAGGTACGGGAAAAGATGTAGCCAATGCTCAGGTAGATTTATTAAGTGCAGAAACAGAATTAGCAATAGTTCAAAATGATTTGGCCAACGAAAAAACAGCCATTATTGAACATGAAACTAAGCTAAAAACTGGAGGATTTAATCCAGAGGCTTTGAGAAATGCGCCAACAGGTAAAGCATTTATCATTTGTGATATTCCTGAAAACCAAATAAGTAAAATTAAAGAAGGTGGAAATTGCACGTTGCAATTCACGGCTTTTCCTAACGAAAAATTTACAGGTAAAATAGAAGAAGTAGCTGATGTAATTGACGAATCGACAAGAATGGTGAAACTAAGAGTTAGCTTAAACAATCCTAACCAGAAGTTGAAAGCAGGGATGTTTGCTACCGTTTCATTTGGCGTAAGCGAAGGTGCTCATATTAATGTTAATAAAAATGCGTTGGTAACAGTTCAAGGGAAAACCTATGTTTTCGTCAAAAATGACGCTAATACTTTTGACAGAAGAGAAGTAAGCGTTGGGAATCAAATAGGTGATAGAGTTATCATTTTTAGTGGACTGACCAATGGTGAAAGCATCGCTATCAAAGGGGTTATGCAGTTGAAAGGTTTGAGTTTTGGATATTGAGTTTTTCGAGACTTTAAGACGTAAGACACAAGACTGGATGATTTTATGGCTTGAAGACGAAAACCAATTACTAGTCACCAATTACTAATTACTCAAATGAAAGATGTAAGAGCAAAAATTTTAAAAGGCGATTTCAGCACTTTGTTGGGCTTGGATAGCGACAAAAATTTTGTGCATCCCAACGATGTCGCAATCCTTATTGGCTCTTTACCCCTAGAGGTTGCCACACAGTCTTTGATTTCTCTGCCCAAAGCCTCGCAAGCTAAAGTATTTGCCTACCTTAATTTCGACTGGCAGTTACAAATCATCAAAGGGATTTCTAAAGAAAAAGCCTCTGTCATTCTTAATAATTTACCTTCGGATGACCGCTTTGAGTTTTTCTCAAAATTGGTGGGAATAGAACAATCTCATTTCCTTGAATACCTATCAGAGAAAAATCGGGCTGAAACACATGATTTTTTTGGATACCCTACCAACAGTATTGCTCGCTTAATCAACACAGAATTTTCTACGATTGCAAGGCACATGACTGTTGGTGAAGCCATTGACCACCTCAGAGAACATCCGAATGATACAGAAGCGGCCAATGTGATATATGTGATAGATGAAGAAGGCAAGCTAGTAGATGATATTCCTATTCGCAAATTGGTGTTAAATGAATCCTACAAATCTATTGAAAGCATTCTTGATGGTTTTTGTGTAAGCCTGAATATTGAAGACACGAAAGAAATAGCCATTGATAAATTTAAAGAATATGACCGCGATGTATTGCCAGTAGTGGGTGATAAAAATGTTTTGATTGGTGTATTAACAGCCGATGATGTACTGGATTTTGCTGAACAAAGAGACACCGAAGATATTCAAAAATTCGGGGGGTTAGAATCATTAGATTTTCCATATGTAAAAACGCCAATACTGACGCTTATCAAAAAAAGGGCTGGTTGGTTGATTGTACTTTTCCTAAGCGAAATGCTAACGGCTTCGGCAATGGGTTATTTCGACGATGAGATTTCAAAAGCAGTGGTGCTTGCTCTTTTTATCCCTTTGATTATTTCAAGCGGTGGTAACAGTGGCTCGCAAGCCGCAACGCTCATTATTCGGGCAATGGCCTTAAAAGAGATTTCTTTCAGTGACTGGTGGTTTGTGATGAAAAGAGAATTTTCATCGGGTATTGTCCTAGGAATTATCCTTGGTGCCATTGGCTTTATCAGAATTGTCATTTGGCAACACCTTCACTGGTTTAATTATTCAGAACATTATTTATTAGTAGCCACCACAATATTTTTCTCGCTGATTGGCATTGTAATGTGGGGAACATTAAGTGGTTCAATGATACCGATTGCTTTGAAGAAATTAGGCTTTGACCCTGCCACCTCCTCTGCCCCTTTTGTGGCTACTTTGGTAGATGTAACAGGACTTATCATTTATTTCAGCATCGCAGCTTTCCTATTAAAAGGAACGTTGCTTTAATTAAAAACACTATGCTACAAGCTCAGATTTATATTGATGAGGACGAACTCTTTGGAACAAAATCACTACATGAGTTCATCATCCAATTCTTGATTGCCCAAAAAATACAAGGTTTAACCGTTTTTAAAGGCATTTCAGGCTTTGGCTCCAACAAGCACTTCAATCGTCCAAACGATTTATTTAGTTTCGACGAAACCCCCATCATGATTACTTTCATCGATGAAACAGAAAAAGTAAGAGCGGTTTTAACGGCTCTTAGAGTAGAAGTAAAAAGCGGATTTATTATTACCAACCCAGTTGAACAGTGGAAATAGATGATTAAGAACTTGTTAGTATTCAGCCTTCGCAATCGCTGGATTGTTATTGCGATAAGTACAGTATTGATGGCTGTTGGCTATTGGTGCTTTACACAATTAAAAATAGAAGCCTATCCAGATATTGCCGATACGTGTGTAATTGTAGTAGCACAATACGACGGTAGAGCTGCCGAAGAAGTAGAGCAACAAGTAACTGTACCGATAGAACGAGCCTTACAGAATACACCCAATGTATTAGACCGTAGGAGTCGTACTATCTTTGGGTTATCTGTTGTGCAATTGACTTTCAAAGATGGTACAGATGATTATTTCGCTCGTCAGCAAGTAATAGAGCGATTAAGCAGCGCTGCTTTACCTGCTGGTGTGAGTCCAGAGCTAGCACCGATGAGTACTGCTGTGGGCGAAATTTACCGTTATGTAGTAGAAGCTCCAGCCAATTTTAGCCAGACACAATTAAGAGATTTACAAGACTGGGTAATAAAACCTGCATTATTGCAAGTACCAGGTATTGCAGACGTTGTAACTTTTGGTGGTCCCTTGAAACAATACCATATTATTACGTCGCCTGAAAAGTTAAGAAAGTATAACCTGACTTTACAAAATGTTACAGATGCGGTAAATGTAAATAACCAAAACACAGGAGGAAACATCTTGGCCCGTGGCGGACAAGGTTTTGCCGTAAGAGGGTTAGGAGCTATTAAAAATGAACAGGATATTCAAAATATCGTGTTGAAATCGGATAATGGGATGCCTGTATTTATTCGAGATGTGGCCACTGTGGAGATTACTCCGCCACCTGCCAGTGGTGTTTTAGGTTATACCGTTACCAAAGATAAACTTGACGTAAATAGTGGCGTAGAAGGCATTATTTTGTTAAGACGCTACGAAAACCCAAGCGAAGTACTGAAACTATTGAAAGAAAAAATGGCGGATTTGCAAGCAAGCGAATTGCCAGAAGGTGTGCATTTACGCCCACTTTATGACCGAAGTTTCTTGATTGACCATTCATTAGAGACCGTAGCACATACTCTTTTTGAGGGAATCTCTATCGTCGTAATTCTATTGATATTTTTCTTAGGAAGTATCCGTAGTGCTTTTGTAGTGGCATTGACCATTCCTTTCTCTTTATTGTTTGCGTTTATATTAATGCGTTTGACGGGTATTCCTGCTAATTTACTTTCATTGGGGGCTATCGACTTTGGTATTATTGTAGATGGTGCCTGTTTGATGGCAGAACATTTAATCAGGAAATACCGAACAGCCACGGTAGAAGAAAAGAAACAGGGAATCATCAGAATTACCTTGCTTTCAGCCCAAGAGGTAGGTCGTGAAATTTTCTTTTCAGTTACCATCATCATTTTGGCTTATATGCCTATTTTATTGATGACACGGGTAGAAGGCAAGTTATTTTCACCAATGGCCTTAACCTTGGCGTTTGCAGTAATAGGTTCGATGTTGGCGGCACTTACGTTTATTCCAGTGTTAATTTCTTTCAGCTATAAAAAAGCGTTGGCAGATTTTGAAAAACCAATGAAAGAACACAAGAATTATGTATTGGATTTTCTGTCTAAACACTATGGTAATGTATTAGTAAAATTGCTGAAACATTATAAAAGAACAGTAATTATAGGTTTTACCATTGTGGCAACTTTTATCTTATGTGGATTGAAACTGGGCACAGAATTCTTACCAAGTTTGGATGAAGGTTCTATCTTCTTAAGAGGGAATTTTCCCGCAGGCATTACCATACAGGAGAACGCAAGTTATGCTCCAAAAATCAGGAGTATCATTGCTAAGTATCCACAAATTGCTTTTGTAATTACGCAAACAGGTAGAAACGACGACGGAACAGACCCATTTCCTGCTAACAGAAATGAGATTTTAGTCGGATTGAAGGATTATAGCCTCTGGAGTAAGACCATTTCTAAAAAAGAATTGGTTGATAAAATAAAAAATGATCTTCAACAACAATTACCTTCTGTATCTTTTTCTTCTGGTCAACCTATCATTGATCAGGTGATGGAAATCGTGACGGGTAGTGCCGCAGACCTCGCTATTTCCGTTGTAGGGGATGATTTGAAGATGATGCGACAAAAAGCAGACAGTATTGCGGTCATTGTAAAGCAAACCACTGGAGCTGATAATGTTAACATAGAGCAAGAAGGTCCGCAAGATCAACTAGCAATTAATATAAATCGTGAGTCCGCCGCACGTTTTGGCATAAATGTTGCTGATATACAAAATATGATTGAAGCGGCGATTGGAGGGAAAGCAATCTCAACTTTATATGATGGTACCAAACGTTATGATATTGTTGTTCGCTTTTTACCACAGTTCCGAAATTCAATCGATGCTATCAAAGATATTTTAGTACCCTCAGCAAATGGTTCGTTAATTCCCATGAGTCAATTAGCAGATATTCACTTTGTAGAAGGGCAAACGAATATTTATCGTTACGGAAGCAAGAGGATGGTAACTGTTCGTACAAATATCAAAGGCAGAGACCAAGGTAGTTTTGTGAAAGAGTTACAAGATAAGATTGATGCCAAAGTACACGTACCAAAGGGTTACCAAATAATTTATGGTGGTCAGTACGAAAACCTTGAACGCGCAGGCAAGCAATTAGCTTTCACGATTCCGTTAACAATATTATTGGTTTTTCTTTTCTTGTTTATGTTATTCAAGAATTTGCCTAATACCTTAGTAACAATGAGTTGTATTTTGTTCGCACTGGGTGGTGGTATCGTTGCCTTATTAATAAGAGGATACTACTTTAACGTTTCGGCAGGGGTTGGTTTCGTAAGTATTTTTGGGATTTCAGTAATGGCTGGGGTTTTATTAGTATCAGCCATTAATCGAGCGAAAGGGTATAATGATGCCGAGTTACAACAAAATGTATTGGTATCATCAAAAGAGCAATTAAGGGCCTTATTATCCATTTTAGTAGTTGCTATTATTGGTCTTGTACCGGCCGCTATTTCATCAGGAATTGGTTCAGATGTCCAACGCCCTTTGGCAACGGTTATTATCGGTGGTTTGAGCAGTACTTTAATTTTTGCACCACTGATTTTACCATCTCTTTATTTGTGGTCAGAAAAAAACAGAAAAATAAAAGTTATTGAAGAAACTGAATAATAATTATTTGAAGATATTAAAATGCCCTAATCTGCTTTGTTAATTCATACGGGAGCGTTTACAAAAACGCTCTCATTTTAAAAAAAATGCGTAACCTGCTTTTAACAAGAGTACCTAACCATTTATACACATTGTATAACCACTTTTTAAAAATCACCTAACTGCTTAAAAAAAACAATGGGTTGCCCCTTTTAAAGAGTACCTAACCATTTTTATAAAATAATACCTAACCACTTTTAATAAGAGTACCTAACCATTTATCACACAATGCCTAACCATTTTTATAAAATTGCCTAACTGCTTTTAAAAAACAATACCTAATCATTTTTCAAAGAATACCTAACCCACCATTTATAAGTAGTACCGTTTAGGCGTATTATTGTATGAAAGTATAATAGACGCCTAAACAAAAAAACTCATAATCAATTGATTATGAGTTTTTTATTGTGGGCCCACTTGGAATCGAACCAAGCACCTACTGATTATGAGTCAGTTGCTCTAACCGAATGAGCTATAGGCCCTACAAAGCTTTTAATTTCTTTGTGGTGCAAAATTAGAGGTTTAAAAGCATTTTTACAAAATATCTTTTTAAAAAAACATTTAAACCTTTTCAAGTACTACTCATCTAAGGGTTGTTTTTAAATATTAACTATCTCAGCAATGAAAAGGAAATTAATCTTTGCAGCGTGCTTAGTAGCCGCTACTTTTATGGTAAATGTTCAGACTTCTGTAGCTCAAAGTGCTGAAACACAAAATGGTGCTCCACAAGATATGACTCCTGAACAGAGAGTGGACAATCAATTAAAAAGATGGACTAAGGCTTTGAGTTTGACTCCTGAGCAAGTAACTCAGGTTAAGCCTTTGTTGATGGAAAGAGTGACAAAAAGAGAGTCTTTGAGAAATGCAACTGATAGACGTGCTGCTATGCAAGAGTTACGCGACCTTACTAAGGCACAGGATGAAAAACTGAAAACGATTTTTACTGCTGAACAGCTTACGAAATATACTGAGCTACAAAATGAAATGAGAGAGCGTGGTGGAAATGGTGGTGGTCGTAGAGATGGCAATAATTAAGTTTTTTAACGACTAAATAATTAAAAAAAATAGCGATGCAGGTTTTGTATCGCTATTTTTGTTATTGGGCTTCTTTGAGGGACTTTAGGACTTTAGGACTTTAGGACTTTAGGACTTTAGGACTTTAGGACTTTAGGACTTTAGGACTTTAGGACTTTAGGACTTTAGGACTTTTGGACTTTTGGACTTTTGGACTTTAGGACTTTTGGACTTTTGGACTTTTGGATATATGACACAGGATTTTAAGATGAAATGATATTTTGGATGACAAGTAGAAAGATATTTATATCTTGGAATTAAGAAATACAATTAAATATCTACTCGTCAATTATTCACTAACTCTCCACTCTTTAAATCACAACTAAAACAATACATGAATAAACGTAAAATAGTTAATGATCCTGTCTATGGATTTATTAATATTCCGACTGAATTAATTTTTGATTTGATTGAGCATCCTTACTATCAACGCTTAAGAAGAATCAAACAGTTAGGTATGGCCGAATATGTTTATCCTGGTGCTTTGCATACACGTTTTCATCATGCATTAGGCGCCATGTATTTAATGAACGAGGCCTTATCTACCCTAAAAAGTAAAGGACATGAAATTTCGGATGCAGAATGCGAATCTGCACAAATTGCTATTTTACTGCATGATGTGGGTCATGGGCCATTTTCTCATGTGCTCGAGTCTGTCATTTTGAATCATGTATCCCATGAGCATATTTCATTTCTGTTGATGGAAGAGCTCAATAAGCAACTAGGTGGTGCTTTGACGCTAGCAATAAAGATGTTTACGGGCAAGTATGAAAGAAAATTCTTTACACAATTAATTTCAAGTCAGCTAGATGTTGACCGAATGGATTATTTAAACCGAGATAGTTTTTTTACGGGTGTTCGCGAAGGTTTTATTGGGGCCGATAGAATTTTGAAAATGTTGGATATTGTCGACAACCAATTGGTGGTTGAACAAAAAGGCATTTATTCTATTGAAAACTTTTTAACGGCTCGTCGGTTGATGTATTGGCAAGTATATTTGCACAAAACCTCTATTTGTGCCGAAACAATGTTGATACAAATTATTACAAGAGCAAGAGAATTAATTAGGGCAGGTGAAAACGTTTTTGCTACACCCGCCTTCATGGTTTTTTTACAAAAAGATGTTAGTCTTCAAGACTTTATTTCTGACAAATCTTACTTAGAAGCCTTTGCCGAAATGGATGATTATGACATTTGGGCTTGTGTAAAAATATGGGCAAAACACCCTGACAAATTGTTATCTAATATCAGTAAAATGTTATTGGATAGGAATTTATACAAAATTCACATTTCAGACTCACCCATTGAACCATCTTTTCTTGAAAAAATTCAAATTGATTTACTAAGTCATGCTAGTGTTCAGGTAAGCGATTTACCCTATTTAATGATAGAAGGAAGTACTTCTAATGCAGCCTATGTATCTGGCAAACAGAACATTAATATCCTAACAAAAGACAAAAGAGTATTGGATATTGCAGAGGCCTCTGATTTACCCACAATAAAGGCATTAAGTAACATCGTCAAAAAATATTATATATGTTGGGCAAAGAATGTATATTTGCGGTAAAATATGTTAGGCGAAGCCGTCCAAAAACAAACCCCAACGACCACACCCCAAGAATGGAATTTACCGTTGAACAAATTGCTCTGATGCTAAATGGAGAAATAAAAGGAGATAAAAACCTTAAAGTCAACCAGTTAGCTAAAATTGAAGATGGAACAGAAGGCAGTATATCCTTCTTAGCGAATCTTAAATACGAGCATTTTTTATATACCACCCAAGCAACTGCTGTAATTGTTGATAAAACATTTGAGCCTAAAAAGGAGTATTCTCCTTGTTTAATCTTGGTTGAAAATGCATATTCGGCTTTTACTACACTTCTTCAAGAATACCAAAAAATCTTAGCAAATCAGAAGAAAGGCATTGAACAACCCTCATTTATCAGTAATTCTGCTACAATCGGTGAAGGTGAATATATTGGTGCTTTTAGTTATATTGCTAGTAATTGTAAAATTGGGAAAAACGTAAAAATATATCCTCATGTAACAATATTGGAGGCCAGTATTATTGGTGACGATTGTACCATTTATTCAGGTGTAAAAATCTATCCTAATACTCATATAGGCAACCATTGTACTATCCATGCCAATGCAGTAATTGGTGCGGATGGTTTCGGCTTTGCACCACAGGCTGATGGCACTTATCAAACGATTCCACAACTAGGCAATGTTTTAATAGAAGACTATGTGAGTATTGGAGCAAATGCCACGATTGACCGTGCTACGATAGGCTCTACCATTATCAGAGAAGGCGTAAAGATTGATAATTTAGTTCAAATTGGACATAATGTAGAAATCGGCAAAAATACAGTAATTGCTGCGCAGACAGGTGTTGCGGGTTCGGCAAAAATAGGTGCAAATTGTATGATTGGCGGACAAGTAGGCATTAATGGCCATATTAATATACCAAACAAAACGATTGCACTGGGGCAATCGGGTATTTCTAAAGCTCCTAATAAAGAAGGAACGATTTTAAGCGGTACGCCAGCTACTGAAAACATAGACTACTTGAAAACACAGGCTCTTATTCGTAAACTTCCTGCTACAGAGAAACGATTGAGAGAAATAGAAAATAAGTTAAAAAGCAATGAATAATAAACAGCATACCATCAAAAAATCTGTTACGATGTCGGGGGTTGGCTTACACACTGGTGTTGTAGCTAATATGACGTTTTTGCCAGCTCCGCCTAATCATGGATACAAGTTTCAAAGAGTAGATTTACCCAATCAGCCCATTGCAGATGCTGACGTAGATCACGTAGTAGATGTTTCAAGAGGAACAACCATAGAACACAACGGAGCCCGAATTAATACAGTAGAACACGTATTAGCAGCGATGGTAGGCTGTCAGGTTGATAATGTTTTGATACAATTGGATGGACCTGAACCACCTATTATGGATGGAAGTTCTATCAAATTTGTAGAAGCGATTTTAAATGCAGGTTTAGAACAGCAAGATGCTCATCGTAAATTTTTTGAAATTCCTTCTGAAATCAGGTATAAAGATGCTGAAAGAGGCGTTGAATTAGCGGCTTTGCCTTTGAACGATTATCGTTTGACGGCAATGGTAGATTATAACTCTAAGTTCTTGACAAGTCAGCATGCCAATTTAACGGCCATCAGCCAGTTCAATGAAAGCTTTGCTAAATGCCGTACCTTTTGTTTTGTACATGAGCTAGAAGCCCTATACAAAGCAGACTTAATCAAAGGTGGAGATTTATCAAACGCTATCGTAATTGCCGACCGCGATTATTCTGAAGAAGAGCTTAATCACCTTGCAATGGTGTTAGGTAAACCAAAAGTAAGCGTTTCTAAAGAAAAAGGCATTCTTAATAATTTAGAGCTATATTATAATAACGAGATGGCACGCCATAAGTTATTAGATATGGTGGGGGATTTAGCCTTAGTGGGTCGCCCTATTAAAGCTCAAATCTTAGCTGCACGCCCAGGCCATGCAGCCAATGTAGAATTAGCGAAGAAAATCAAAAAGTTGATGTTGGAAACTGAGAAAAACAAAGTGCCTCAGTACGACCCAAAGCAACCTCCTATTTTCACTTTCGAGAGAATCTACCAATTGCTTCCTCACCGTTATCCATTCCAAATGGTTGATAAAATCATTTATTTGGACGACCAGAGTGTAGTAGGTATCAAGAACGTAACCATGAATGAAAATTATTTTATGGGTCACTTTCCTAACAACCCAGTGATGCCAGGTGTTATGCAAGTAGAAGCAATGGCACAAACGGGTGGTATATTGGTGCTTAGTTCGGTACCAGATCCAGAAAACTACTGGCCATACCTAGTAGGAATTGAAAATTGCCGTTTCAGAAAAAGTGTAGTACCAGGCGATACAGTGGTTTTTAAATGTGATTTATTAGCCCCTATTAGAAGAGGTATTGCAAAAATGCACGGGGTAGCGTATGTAGGCGGACAAGTAGTTTGTGAAGCCGACATGACAGCTAGCTTAGTAAGAAAGAGTTAATTATTACGAATAATTATTCGTTGTTATCAATAAAAAATATGACACAACCCTTAGCGTACATACACCCCGACGCCAAACTTGCTCAAAATGTAGTCGTAGAACCTTTTACGGTGATTCATCAAAACGTGGAAATTGGTGAAGGTAGCTGGATTGGTTCAAACGTAACAATTTTTCCTGGGGCAAGAATTGGTAAAAATTGTCGTATTTTTCCGGGTGCCGTAATATCTGCTATTCCACAAGACTTAAAATTTCAAGGAGAAGAAACACTTGCCATCGTAGGTGATAACACTACAATTCGTGAATGTGTAACGTTAAACAGAGGTACTGTTGATAAATATAAAACGCAAGTTGGTAAAAATTGCTTAATTATGGCCTATTGCCATATCGCTCACGATTGTATCATCGGCGACAACGTAATTATTGCTAACAACGTACAAATGGCTGGACACGTAGAGGTAGGCGATTTTGCTCGTTTTGGTGGTACTGCCGCAGTACATCAGTTTGTAAAAATCGGAAAACACGTAATGATTTCGGGTGGAGCCTTAGTAAGAAAAGATATTCCACCTTATACAAAATCTGCTCGCGAGCCACTTGGTTATGTAGGTATTAATTCAGTAGGATTAAGAAGAAGTGGTTTTTCAGAAGAACAAATCTCGCAAATTCAAGAAGCATACAGGTATATCTATTTGAAAAATCTGAATACATCTGATGCCCTTACTCAAATTGAAATTAACCTTCCTGCGTCTTCTGAACGTGATGAAATTGTAAACTTCATCCGTAATTCAGAAAGAGGTATCATGAAAGGTCTTTCATAATAGTTATAAAAGGTTGATAATTGCTTTCTTAAAAGAATCTATTATCAACCTTTTTATTTAATCGAAGCATAACCCTTGAATATCAACGCTCAAAATCTCGGTAAAAAGTTTAGAAATGAATGGATTTTCAGAAAATTAACGCTGGAATTTCAGACGGGTAATTCATATACTTTTACAGGAGCAAATGGTAGCGGAAAATCTACTTTATTACAAGTACTTTCAGGCTTTATGCCTCATACTGAAGGCAATGTTGTTTTTCAAGAAGGAGATAAAGTACTTGAAATCGACCATTTTTATAAGCATATCAGCATTACAGCTCCATATTTAGAATTGATAGAAGATTTCACCCTTAGCGAACTACTAGCTTTTCATACTAAATTTAAGTCTTTACGAGACTCCTTTACTATCAATCAATTCATTGATTTTATTGAATTGCCCCAAGCCAAGAACAAAGAAGTAAAATATTTTTCGTCGGGCATGAAACAAAGAGTGAAATTAGGGCTTTCCTTCCTATCTGACTGCGAGATATTGATGCTTGACGAGCCAACATCCAATCTTGATAATAACGCAGTGAATTGGTACCTAAAAAACGTACAGGAGTATTCAAAAAATCGCTTGTTATTTATCTGTTCCAATCAGCCCTCCGAATATGAATTCTGTGATAAGGTTTTTAATATTCATGATTTTAAGGGGTAGAATTGGGAGTATTTTACACAAAACTCCTTCATACAGACTGTATAAAGGGATTTTAGTAGCCTCTAAAGGACAAATGTTGAACTTTTTTGTCGAGGATTTAAAGCGTTTACTGAATATCCCGATGAACCACAATACTATTTGACATAGGCATGAACTGTAAATTGAGAGTGAATTTGTTCAATCTTCAGTTTGAGCATTTTTTAATACGATAAAGTATTTCTTTGTAAAAACACCCTCACTTTTCAATAATGATTTAAGTACTCTTTTTGAGGTAAGATATAAAAAATGACAAAAATATAAAACCAAACTTCATTTTTTTAATAAGTTAGGAAGACATCTATTAAAACATCTTCCTGCTAAATATTATTAACGTTAGCACCTTCAGAAAGCAGTTGTAGGAATGTTTAATGTAGTAATAGAGAAGAGATGCTGTCAAAATTTTTAGAACTATTTTCAATGCAGATTTCTTTTGAAATAAAAGGTTTACTAAAACTATTTAAAATCAATTCTTCTGACATGTAATCTAATTCATTTTTATTGACATTGTACATTAATCCACGAGCACCTTTATATAAACAACTTAAAGCTCCTAAAGCTTGTCCATATATTAAAAAATCTTCAAACTTATTTGGGTCTATTTGATTTACTGTTGTTATATTATTTTCAATAAGTGATTTTATTATACCAGCAGTTGTCCAATCTCCAGCCCCAGCTGAATCTACAATTTTGACAAGATCAAATGTGGATACATGTTTCCATTCACCATCTCCTAATTGTGTATTAATTCTATAGTTAATACCTTCTTTTCCTAATGTTTCAATTTCAATTGGAATTTTTCCCTTTTCAAAAATTGATTTATAATGAGGTATTCTATCATTTGAAAATTTTATTATATCAACAAATTCAACAATCTCATTCAAAAGTGAAGTATTATCTATCTTTAATGATGATGGTTCAAAAATGATGATGGCTCCATTATTTTTATATAATTTGGCAAGTTCAATTGAACTTCTGCTAATTCTATCTAAATAAAAAAAGTCGCAAAATGATTTTCGATTATAAAGATCTTCAATTGATTTGACTAATACCGGTTTAAAGGATGGTAGATATTTTCCAGTTTCAGGATCCCTAAATTCAAATCTATGAATTGGAGTTCCGTCTTTTGATTTGCTTATACGCTGAATTATAATAGGTGTACTGCCATCATCTCCTTTAAAAATCAAGTCTGTTTTTACGCCCCAAATTTTAATATCATTAATAAGCTCTTCAGTTGCTCTATTATTTGCCAATCTTGCTATAGGATATGTACTAAATCCTAAGTATGACAAAATACTTAAGACATTTCCGCATGATCCACCAGCATACAATATTGGTTTAACTTCGGAATTCTTCTCTAATACCACATCTAGGGCAACAAGCCCTATCCCAATTATACTTTTCATTTCAATTGTATTATTATTTATATGGATCACCAGCAATCCACATATGAAAAAGTTCATTACTTTTTAATATTTCCTCTTTATCTTCTTCGCCTACAAATTTATGACTTATAGAATCAACATGCTTTATTCCAATTCTTAAATCTTTTCGTGTATCTTCAGAAAGTTTAGTTTCATAAACTGCTAAAAATGCACCTATCGTTAAAAGTTTACTTGACAACACTGAAACTATCACTTTAGTACCTCCAAATATTTTCAATGATTGACTGTGCCTCTCAATTGTATTTCTAATCAATCTATAAACTTGAAAAGGATTTTGCTCATCTGCATAGATAATATTTTTTATATCAAAATCACTATCATTAAGTAACTTGTCTTGATAGTGATTTATTAGTTCATCACCTCGTCTAAGATTTTTGGATGGGAACGGTAAAATTGCACATGTTGAAACTGGATTAACTGAACTTCTAATTTTTTCATATTGCTCCAATTGTTTTTCTCCAAGTATAGCAATCCACACCTCTTTAAATTTTTGATTTATTGCTAACTCATGAATACTTAATCCATGAATAAACTCAGCTGATTGTTCAACTCCTTCATCTTCAATTCTTGAGTCTAATATATAATTTTCTGTTACTACCACATGAAGATTAATAGTTGAAATTGTATAACCATCTATGATTTTTAAAATTTTATGCAATAGTGGAATAAATACACCTCTTGGCATTGCGCTAATATCCACAATAATGTCGGTATAACCACTTATTTTACTTATACCATCAACTATTCCATGTGCAGTTATAGAAGCAATACTTTTTTGTTCAGCTCTCGTTATAATAGGTACAATCTCACGGTTGGACTTATTAACCGATCCTAAGAATTTTTCTAATTCTTCTTCATGATACTGCACTTCATTGGTTGTAATATTAGCTTCCTTTTCTTCTTGACTCTGAAAATATCTAACACTTAATACATCTCTTTTACCAGATCCTTCAATACCATAAATACTCTTTATCCCATTTAGCGTTCGAGGATCAAAACCTAAACCGTGTATGTATAATAAATCTCTTGAATTCTTTAAATAATCTTGCCAAAAGTTTACGCAATCTTTAGATTTTTTATTTAGAACATAATTCTTCCATCTCATATCCATATTTAAAGGTCTAAGGTGTTATTATTTATATAAGCATTTCCTTTATTTAAAAAATTTCTGAAATCATTTAATTTTCGGACTTTAAATTTTCCATTATTTAGTGGCAATCCATATTTAGCACAATAAATTCTGTTTAAATATAATATCATTACTTCCTTTCCTTGTACTTTGTAGTTTAATCGAAAATCTAAAAGATTATAAGAAATACAAACTGCTATTGTTTTAGCCAATTGATGCAATGTATGTTTTGTGTCTTTGATTGCTTTATCTTTAAGAACATCACGCTCTTGCATTGTTATAGCAATACCATTAATACCGGGTGAATTCCAAGCATTTGGTGTATATGTATGCTCTCTACAGAAGAGGCCTATATTATCAAGAAAAATTTTAATCTGTGTTGAGGATGGCACACGAATATCCATCTCTTTCCATTTCTCGTCAGTCAATTTTTTAATAAGCTGATCTTGTTTTTTTGGCGTGATTGAAACTGAAAGGTTTTTACTTTGAGATATTTTTTTTAACTGATTAGTACTAATCGCTTCGAAAAGCTTTCCTGAAATATTTAAAAATTGCTCAATATTAGATGACGATAACCTACTAATCTTATCTATCCCATAATAATATGGTAGTTTGAATTCTTCATGCAAGAAAAGTCTAGCGGCATTTTCAATATCAGAACCATCTTGATGATCTAAAGAGTTTTCATCTAGGAAATCTTCAAATTGTAATACTTGTTGGGAATTCCCATGATCACGATAAATTAAAATTTCCAATCTTTTCCATTCAACTAAAGTTTCAATTTCATTTCCTACAAAATTTTCTTTTGTTTCAATCCATTTAGAATATTTCTTTTTATTGAAATTAGAGTTTAATCTTTCTTTAATAACTTGTGTATGTTTTTTTGCAACTTCAACATAATCTTTATCTATTGTTTCTGATAAATAAGAAGATAAATTGGTGGATTCACCTTCAGCTATAGTTGACAAACGTTTTTCTGCAACTGATCCTGCAAATTTTTGAAACTTATTACCTTTACTCCAAAATTGTTCTAAATTAACTAATACAAAATCCCTATTTACAATATTCCCTTCCGAAATTATTTCTTCCATGCTAAGCGCTTGTAATCTTTCGGCAATCCACACATTAACAGAAGGTCTTCGATCTATAATATTTTTCATCAAGCTCCCCCTTTGATTTTGACTCAAATTATGAACATCATCTAACATTACTAGAATTTTTTCAGTAACAGGATGCCCATTATAAATCATGTTTTTTTGGTAAAATAAATGTAAGGCATATAGTTCGATTCTTTTATCAACCTCATGATTATCAGTAAGAGTGATATTATCTATATCACTACATATTTTTTCTTCATTTTCGCAACACCAATCATAAATTTCTTTACCATTGTTTATATTTCTTAGTGGGTTATATCCTGTCATAGCAGGATTCTGATTTATGATTAATTTGTCTAAATCTTCTGGAAAATCTAAATCTTTAATTTTACAAAATGAGTATAATACTGATAGAATAATTCTAGTATTTAATAAGGAAAAAAATAAATGACTTTTTGCTGCATCATTTATTTTTAAATATTCGAGTGTTGAATATTCATTTGTAAATGGAATATGTGTTGCAATTAATAAGGGATTGTCTTTGTCATCATATATTCCCAACATCTTTAATTTTTTATAAATTTCAATAAGATGTTGCTCGTCTTTTTGCTTGTTTTTAATTCTTAGTAATATATCAGGTGTAAATAATCTTAATAAGGTAGTTTTACCTCCTCCCGGTGAACTCCTAATAATATTTACAATATCCCATAACGGTTTTTTTTCATCAAATATATCAAGAACATCTGGACTAAATAACTGAATAAATTTATCGTCAGCTCCTATAGTTTCAGATGGTCTTGAGAAAAAAGGGTTTATATCTATTCTCATAATACTCGGTGTCTTGGGATTCTCGGAAACAATCCTTTAAAAATTTCTGAATATTCATAAGTCCAAAGAATGGGAACTGAATTATTTGGAGTATTATGTTCAAGAATCAATGGTAAAGCACAATCACTAAATCCTAATTTAATATTTTTTTGTGTATGTTTATCTTCAATAAGATCTTTATCATAATATTCATCATTCATACAAATATTAAAAATTTCTTCTTCATTTTTAATTTTATACTGCTCATCTAATTCGTGCATAATGATTAATTCTGGCCTATGTTTATATACCTCATAGAGTTTATCAAAGTTTCCTTCGATAGTATCTTTTGCTTGTGTGGAACAAATGTATAGGATTATATAAATTTTTAGATTTGCTTTATCAAATGCAGACTCTATTTTTGAATCCCCATTTCCACTAAATAAATCTTGATATAAACCTGCAATTTTGCCTTTTAATTCTCCTGATTCTGATGATAACTTAAGATATGATGTTCCACTAGCAGAAAAATCATCAATTAAAAATAAAGACTTAAATTTTGAATCTTCGGAACTCTCATCAAGATTTAATTGAAATTTAGTATTCAAATCCTCCACTAATTGCTCCTTCATTTTTAATATTCTCTGTTCTGATAATTCATAGGTCAAATAAATTTGTTCATGACTTAAAATTCCAGTATTTGCTCTACGAAAAATATCAAGTCTTGCACCATCACTTAAACCACAAAAAAGAGACTGCCGTCTCAAAATTTCATACTCTTTAGAATCTTCAATAAATTTTAATTTAAATTTGGGTACCTGCAATTTTTCAGCAGTGATTTCCATTAAAATATATTGTAATTTATCCACAAAGCATGATTCCGCAATTAAATTAATTTCAGATGATGAAACATAAACAATACGATTCTTAATAAAGTCTAATGCATTTTTTTTGTCATCTGAACCAAATTGTTCTAACCAAATAGCCAATGTTTCAATAAATCTCAAACCTGCTGAATACTGCTGATAGTTATCGTATTTATATCTAGCTAAAGCCTGAAAATATTTAATATAAGATTGAGTATCATCTTCATCTATTCCTTCAATACTACTTATTACTTTGTCAAGGAGAGCTTTTACAACATCATCTTTCATATTTTAATTTTAAAATAGTCATTAAATATTTTAATTTTTCCAAGGTAGTAAAGCGTTGAATCTGTGCTTCTTACTGTTGAACTTGCAAAATTCCAGCATGAATTTTTATCTGCTGACACCTCATCAACGCTGAGTGAAAAAGGATGACTTAACAATTCGAAGTCGTTCCCGGGAAATTTTCCTTTATCCCCAAAACATAAAATTTGACAATTATTATTTTCATAATTATTTTGAATAAATTTCAAAACATTTAATTTTGAAACATCAGGTCTAACTATTAAATCCAGTGAATGATCAGACTGTACACATAATATTCCTATTCTATTTTGTATATGGACGAACTTTATGATCTCAGCAATATACTCTTCGGAAAAATCATTCTTTAATTCAACAGTCAACTGTTTATTTTTTAGCTTCAAGTCAATTTCACCGTAAAAATTTTCATTTAACTTATTGTATAAGAATTCAAGAATCTCGTTCGCATTAATTACTTTTTCAGGGATTTTATCATCATTTAAAAAACCTATCTCACCTCCATTATAATATCCAATTATAACTTTACTCCAGTATTTTTCATCTACAACTCTCCGCAAATCACTTTTTATGGATTTTCCTCTGCCAGTGGCAATACCTATTATAATATTTTTTTCAAGCAATTGATTTAAGATTTCTCCCATTTCCTTATTAAGTCCATTATATCTATTGATTGAATGACATAAGGTGCCATCATAATCAAATACTATGGAATTAAACTTTTGATTATTTAATTTTTCTCTATAATTGTTATAGCTTTCAATCCAATTTATTTGTTGAATATCATTTAATTCAAAAAAAGACTGACTCCCAAGTTTTCTCTGAATGGCTATTCTTGCAGAATTATTATCTTTTTTCTTTAATAAGTTAAAATAGTTTAAGTGATATAGTTTACTACCATAGTCAGGAACTCCAGGTCTTCCTGGGTCGATATTTTGAATAACTCCCATTGAATCTGTTAAATAAAAAGATTTTATCAATAATTCAATTGACCCGAATGATGTGGTGCTACTTGTTTCTAATCTTAAAACAGGTATATTTGATGGAAGTAATGCCAAAGTTTTTTCAGCTAAATCCTTATCATCTGGTGTTATTAGTGCAACAATGGCTGTTATGTTTTTCCTTTTATCTATCCAATTATGTCTGCCATGCCCAAAATTTCTATAATCTGATAAAAGAACATCCCCCAAAGCTGCCTCAGAAAATTTTGATTCAATATCAATTGCAACTGGTAAACTCCAATCACCATAGAGTACTTTAAAAGTAAAGTCTTTATTAACATTGGAAATAAAATCATTGATTTCAGAATGAAAAGAATCTTTAATAATTACTGGCTTATTACCTATACTGTTTCCATAAGCTCTATGTAATAAAATAAAAAATGCAACTAAAGAGTTTGTTGCCAAAAAGCCATCCTTTCCAATAGGGTTTTCGAATTCTAAAATTGGATCAAGTCCCAGTTTAAAGCTTAATTTATTTAAAGGTGTATTAGTTGATAAAGTTACTCCTAATAACTTTTTAGGGTTTTCAATATTCGCATTTTTAAATGATGTTAAAATATCAATATTCCTTCCACTGGCACTTAAGAAAAGAAGTGAACATTTATTAATTATATTTTTAGAATAAAATAATTCTAATGGTGTAACTGCTTTTCCTATTTGTCCAATACTTTGATGCAATTTTGAAGCAAAATAACACGCACTTAAAGAGCCTCCAGACCCAATGACTAAAATTGGATTCTTTTTTAATTTGTCTAACTGTTCTTCAAGATTTGAAATATCTAAATTACTGGCCCATTCATAGACTTGATTAATTGACTGCAATTCTTTTTTAAAGGGTTTGCCCATTGAGTTCTAATAAAAAGATTAATTAATGAATTATTAAGTTACTAGTTAAATAATTACTTAATTTTAAAAGTCTGTAAATTTAACTTTTTAACGACCTTCTTTTGGAAATAATTTAAAATATAAATATTTTTTTTACTGCCCTAGTACAGTTAGGAAAAGTCATAAATCATTTATTACAACACTTCTTTTGAATTGTAATATCTTTCCTATGATTGTTATTAGTGGAAACTGTCACTATAATATTTATAAGTCCTGCAACTAAAACTGCAATTATTGGTAGCCAAGTTTTCCAACGATCAGCCCTCTCTTTTTGCCTATCATGAAGTTCGATAGCAATTTCAATTAATTTTTTAATTAAATCTAAAGATAACTCCCTAACTCCATTTTGATTAGGTTCAGTTACATGTCTCGCTATTAAAGACACTCCATGCTCTTTAGTTTGATCAGCTCTAAAAAACTCGGGATGTTCAATTGCAACTTGTGTCCAAGTTAATGATGATTTAGGTATCCCTTGTAATTCTTCTTGAAGTCCAACTTCCCCTCTGTGACCTCTTTTGTCAAGTCCAAGAACTTGTATTTATGCGAGAATATCCGATAAACGATTTTCTTTTAGATACGGCATTTTATTATTCATAATTAGCTATGAAGCTGTTTAAACTTTTGAAAAGTATTCCCAAATAAGTGAGAATTTTGTGGTGCTAAATCATAAAACATCACTTAATTAGAATACTCAGTAAAAATACAATTGATACGTGGATTATCCCACATTTAACTGTTGGAAGTAGAGGATTTGACCCTACAGTGCCTATTCATGATATAATTGAAGCAATTCTTCAACGTTTAAAAACAGGTTGTCAATGGCGAGAATTACCCACAAAACAATTTTTTAGTAGTACTATTCTAATCGGACCGCCAAAGCGGTTGGAATACCGTATTTTACCATTACAATAAATGGGCAAAATCGAGTTGTTGGACCAAAATTTGGATTAATATTTTAAAAGAAAATCGTAAATATTTAGACTTATCAAGTGTTGAGTTCGATGGTAGTCATACTCCCGCTAAAAATGGAGGAGATGCCGTAGGCTAACAAGGTCGCAAAGCTTGCAAAACAACCAATTCTTTATTTATGTCTGATAATCAAGGAATTATACTCGAAATGTCTACCCCACAAGAAGGGAATCATCATGACGTTTTTGAAATACAGTTCCTGTTTGATGAAATTTGTACTATATTAAAAGAGGCTACCATCAGTTTAGATGGATTATTTTTAAACGCAGACTCAGGATTTGATTCAGATTCATTCCGAGAAACGTGTAAAAAAGAAAATATAATTCCAAATATTAAACAGAACTCTCGTAATTCAGTTGGGCGACAATCAGCAAATCAAAAATCTGAATTAGCCCCAATTGGTACAGCTATTTTTGATGAGCTATTATATCAAGACAGAACTGTAATTGAACATGCAAATGCTTGGATTGATAGTTTTAAAGCATTACTTAACTGTTCGTCCCGGTAAGATTTGAATTTTCAGTAAGAAATTGGATGTCTCTGCATTCTATAGCATTCTCGGTCATTTTCTTACGTAAAATCAATAAAAAAAAGAAAGTTTAAACAGCTTCGTTATTAATTTCCACTTGTAAATGCCTATATTCAGATAGATATTCCTCAAAAACTGAAAATAGATGGCAAGAGTTGTTGAATGAATCATCAAAATAAACATAATTGCATATCTGTTCTTTCAGATAAACAATAAATTATCAAAAAAATAGGAGAAGCGATAATTTTAATCACTTCTCCTATTTCGTTGTAGCCCCGGAAGGAATCGAACCTTCATCTTAGGTACCGGAAACCTACATTCTATCCATTGAACTACGGAGCCAAGTGTCTTGATTCAGACGGGCGCAAAATTACGAAAACTTCTCTAACTGCTTTACCAAAACCTCAAAATCTTTCGGATAAGGGGCTTCTATCTTGATAATCTCTTCATTTAATAATTTGAATGTTAACGAGCGAGAATGCAGTGCTACTCTTTTCATTAAAGGAAGTTCGTCTGTATCTTTTTTCAGGTTAAATTTTCTTTTTAAATCAGATAAGTAAATGTACTCTCCGCCATAAGTTGGGTCACAAACGATGGGAGCTTTCAAACATACCAAGTGAATCCTGATTTGGTGCATTCTGCCTGTTACGGGCATACATTCTACTAAAGTATGGTTACGATATACTTTAATCGTATTGAAAATTGTCTCCGCTTCTTTTCCTTTCTGACGGTCTATCATTACTTGGGTGCCATCTCTTTTCTGTGCGATGGGTAAATACACCGAAATCATTTCAAAATCATGAGCGCCATTTACGACAGCATGGTAGCGTTTTTCTACCTGACGGTGTTCAAACTGCATGGCCAAGTGGCGATAGGCGGCTGGATTTTTAGCAATAGCCAATACACCAGAAGTCTCTTTGTCTAAACGGTGAGCCAACTGTGCATCATCTGAGTATTCTTTGGCCATTCGCAAAATACTCTGCGAGTTATCTGCTTGTCGTTCGTCTAGTGAAGCAATATATGGAGGTTTGTTGATAACAATATAATCGTCGTTCTCAAATATAATTAAGTCCTTGAAATTCAGTCGCATGGTAATCTTTTTGTCTTTAAGCCTGCAATTTACCAAAATTGTTTCACATTAGCTTATCCATTTTGTTGCTCGATTACCTTAATGAGTTGTTGTAACGTAGCTTGTCGGGCTTCATCCGCCTCAGGATATTGCATATCTAGTACTTTGATATGGTGTAAAATAATGCTACTGATAATCAATCGCATATTCTTTTTATCGTCTGCTGGCACCACATACCAAGGAGCATGCTTAGCAGCGGTTTGGTTCACCATTTCTTCATAAGCATCTTGATACTTATTCCAAAAATCACGCTCTTTTACATCTCCCTCCTCAAATTTCCAGTTTTTTGTTGGGTCTTGAATACGCTCAATCAAGCGTTCTGCCTGTACTTTTTTAGATACATTCAGGTAAAATTTTAGTACAACAGTACCATTTCTACTCAAGTATTTTTCATAGTTTCGGATGTCTTCATAGCGAGACTCCCACAGCTTATCTAAATCCTTAGTAAATTCAGTCGGTATTTTTTGGCTATTTAATAAGATTTCTGGATGTACCTTCACGACCAATAGTTCCTCATAATACGAACGATTATGAAAAACCATTTTTCCTCTTTCGGGCATTTTCATCATATTCCGCCACATGAAATCATGGTCTAATTCCTCCTGAGTTGGTCTTTTAAAGCTATGTACCGTAATACCCGCAGGATTTATGCCCGATAGTACCGCTTTAATCGTTCCATCCTTTCCTGCTGCATCAGAAGCCTGTAGAATCATCAACATGGCATAACGGTTATCAGCATACATCAAACTTTGGCGTTTATCAATCACCTCTTTAATCTCTGCCATCATCAACTCATAGTCTTGTTCAGATTCGTAAAAATCCTTGACTTTGGTAGCTGATTTTTTTATTTTAAACTTCTTTTCACCGTTATATTCAAACTCTTTGATGTCTATTTTCATGATTGTTTTTGGGTAAAATTGGTGTTTACTGACATGATTTCCAAGCGGGCTTTCTCCGTGGGCTGTGAGGACACAGCCCACGGAGAAGGTTATAAAATAACTATACCATTAAACGATTCACTCAAGCCAATTCCTCTTTCAAAAACCTAGCCGTATGACTTCCTTTTACTTTGGCTACTTGCTCAGGTGTGCCTTCGGCTATGATTTGACCTCCTTTTTGTCCACCTTCTGGCCCTACGTCTATAATATGGTCTGATACCTTGATAACGTCTAAATTATGTTCAATAATCAACACTGTATTGCCTTTATCTGCCAGACGATCTAGTACTTCCATCAAGGCTTTAATGTCTTGAAAATGTAAACCTGTTGTCGGTTCATCCAAGATGTACATGGTTTTACCTGTATCTCTTTTAGAAAGTTCCTCTGCTAATTTTACTCGTTGTGCCTCTCCCCCCGAAAGTGTAGTTGCTTGCTGACCAATGGTGATATAGCCTAAGCCTACTTCTTTCAACATCTGTACTTTACGAGAGATTTTTGGCTGATTTTCAAAGTATTCTACCGCTTGCTCTACTGTCATGTCTAACACATCTGCAATTGATTTTCCTTTGAAACGTACCTCTAGCGTTTCACGATTAAATCGTTTTCCTTTACAAGTTTCGCAGGCAACATGTACATCGGGCAAAAACTCCATTTCAATCTTTTTCATACCCGCTCCTTCGCAATCTTCACAACGTCCGCCTTTTACATTAAAGCTGAATCGCCCTGCTTTATAGCCCCTAATCTTTGATTCTGGCAATTCTGCAAAAAGCGTACGAATATCGGTAAACATTCCTGTATAAGTCGCAGGATTCGAACGTGGCGTTCTACCAATCGGCGACTGGTCTACTTCTATCACTTTATCCAAATGCTCTAAGCCTTCTACCGATTTATGAGGCATAGGCTCACGTTTAGCATTGAAAAAATGGCGATTCAGAATAGGATACATGGTATCATGAATCAAAGAAGATTTACCAGAACCACTTACTCCTGTTACAGAAATCATCTTGCCAAGGGGCAATTTCAAGGTGACATTTTTTAAATTATTCCCTGTTGCTCCTTTAATTACCAAGAAATTACCATTGCCTTTCCTGCGTTGTTTAGGCACTTCAATACCTATTTCTCCACTCAGAAATTTAGCCGTTGTTGAATTATTCTTTAAAAATTCTTCTGGTGTTCCTTGTCCAACAATTGAACCTCCATGACGACCAGCCCCTGGACCAATATCTACCACATAGTCGGATGCCAACATCATATCTTTATCATGTTCAACGACCAAAATAGAATTACCCAAATCACGTAAATCTTTTAAGGCTTGAATCAACTTTACGTTATCACGTTGGTGCAAACCAATGCTTGGTTCATCCATGATATACAATACATTGGTCAATTGCGTACCAATCTGTGTAGCCAAACGAATACGCTGTGCTTCACCACCTGACAACGTTCTTAGCGAACGGTTAAGCGTTAAATATTCCAAGCCTATGCCCGTTAAGAAGCCTATTCGTTTTCTGATTTCTTTCAGAATTTCTTTGGCAATAACGTTTTGACGCTCATTCATGCGTGCTTCTAAGCCCACAAACCATTCTGCGAGTTCGGCAATATCTAACTCGGCTAATTGGGCGATATTTTTATGGTCTATTTTAAAATGCAGAGATTCTTTTTTTAAGCGTAAGCCTTTGCAATCTGGACACGTATTCACGACCATGAAATCTTTTAACCATTCTTGGATTTTCTCCGAGCCTGTCTCCTGTTGACGTTTCAAGAAAACAATAATACCTTCGTACTTGGTATTCCAATCTGTTCCTTCATATTTTTTTGAGGGTACAGGTACGGGCTCATCGGTGCCATACAACATAATCTTGATAGCCTCCTCAGGAAATTTTTCTAGGGGCGTAGCCAAGCTTACCTTAAAGGGTTTAAGCAATACTTCCAATTGCTTAAAAATCCACATATCACGATATTCCCCTAAAGGTGCAATAGCTCCTTTATTGATACTTAGTGTTTTGTCTGGCAAAATAGAATCTTCGGTGATTTCTTCTACTTTTCCTAAACCTTGGCAAGTAGGGCACCAACCATAAGGCGAGTTAAAAGAAAAGTTATTAGGCGAAGGTTCGTCGTAAGAAACCCCAGAAATAGGATCCATCAAATACTTTGAGAAATTGCGAACTTCGCCTTTTTCATCATGCGTCATCATCAAACCTTTCCCTTGATTCAACGCCGTTTGAACGGATTGTGATAAACGAAAACGTTCTTCTGTTTTTACCACAATTCTATCTACTACAATTTCAATATCGTGAATCTTAAAGCGGTCGAGTTGCATTTTGGGCTGAATATCCATCACCACGCCATCGACTCTTACTTTGGTATAGCCCAATTTGGCAATCTGTACAAAGAGTTCACGGTAATGCCCTTTTCTCCCTTTCACAACAGGAGCAAGAAGAATCAATTTTTGGCTTTGGTAATCATGTAAGATTACTTCAATGATTTGGTCGATAGACTGCTTAATCATCCTTTCGCCCGTTACATAACTAAAAGCCTCCGCAGCACGAGCATACAATAAACGCATAAAATCGTAAATCTCGGTAACAGTACCGACTGTAGAGCGTGGGTTTTTAGAAGTCGTTTTCTGCTCAATAGAAATAACAGGAGAAAGCCCATTGATTTTATCTACATCGGGGCGTTCCATGTTACCTAAAAAGCTACGAGCATATGCCGAAAAGCTTTCCATATAACGACGCTGCCCTTCTGCATAAATAGTATCAAATGCCAAAGAAGACTTTCCAGAGCCAGAAATGCCAGTGAAGACTACTAGTTTATTACGAGGAATAGTTAAATCTATATTTTTAAGGTTATGTTCTCTTGCACCGAGAATCTCAATTTGTTCGTAACCTGTAATATCTGAATGTTTGTTGTTGGGCATAATGTTTTAAAATCGTGATATGAATTTAACACGCAAAGCAATAGTAAAGTTACCAAAAAAGCCCATGTTTTTGACATGGGCTCGATTTTGTTGTTTTGCTTTTATCAAGTCAGTATAAAATGTGCGTATTATCTTTCTATCGCATCAATCGTTTTAATAATCCTATATTTTATTCCTTGTAGTTTTACATCTGAATTTTTACTCGACATTCTATCAAGAATACTGTATACATTATCTTTTTCTAAATAATTGAACCCTCTTAATCCTACCTTTTTTCCTTTAGGAATAAACTTCTTTACATCTTCGTCTTCGAATAATATATAGTTTTTAAGGATATGTATGTCTTTGGGTAATGCTTTTATATTTGTCTCGAAATCTTCTGTAAATGATGCAATGGGAGATGGCTTTTTCCCTTTTTCAAAGATAGGAAAAGCATAAAAACCTACGATATAGTTCTTTTTATCTTCCCAGTTTTTCGCTTTTATAAATACAATTTTCACCAATTTTGCATTTTCTTTGTCAGGTGTTTTTGTCCATAATTGTGGCAGTAGCCCTGCATAGTAGTCATTTTCATCTGTCGGATATACTTCATGAGCAAAGTTCAATGAGGTATAGGTGATGCCATGTTCTTTAGTGAATCCAAAATTTGAATTTTTCAAATCCTCTTCGGTAGACTCCGCCTGCCATTGATTAGAATTCCAATCAACCGTTGCCAAAATACCAAAGTACTTTTCTGCAATAATTTTATTTGTCATAATTTTTTTTAATTATTTGTAAGTAGCTGTAGATACTGTTTTCTAAGCAATTAGCTTTCAATATTTGTTTTCACCAAAACCTTATCCAACTTAGCACCATCCATATCAATGATTTCAAAAATCAGATTTTGCCAAACGATAGTATCACCTTGCTGAGGAATTTGTCCTAACTCATTCAATAAAAGTCCTGCTAACGTATTAAATGGATATTCGCCAATGTATTCACTCAATTCAAAATATTGAAGGAAATCAGCCAAAGGGTATTGTCCATCTACTAGCCAAGTACCATCCGCTCGATGGTCTAGGCGATATCCTTCATGGTCAAAGTCAGAAACGTTTCCTACTAACGATTCAAGCAAATCATTGAGGGTCACGATACCCTGTGTTTGTCCATACTCATCAATCACAATCCCGTAATGAACCCTGCTATCCTTGAATCGTTGCATAGCCTGATAGGCCGAAGCTGTTTCCATGATAAACTGGGGTGCTTGCAAATAGGCTTGTAAATTAAAATCAGGTTTGCTTAAAGGTAAAAATAAGTCTTTGAGCCTAACGATGCCTATGATATGGTCTTTGTCTTTATCATAAACAGGGTATAGCGAATGTAACTCTTCGCTCACCACTTCCATAATCCGTTCTGCTGAATAAGACAGTTTTATAAATACTAAGTCATTACGGTGGGTCATCAAAGAAGACACATTTCTATCCCCCAAACTAAATACTCTGCCTACAATATCCTGTTCCATTTCATGTACTTCGCCACTGTCTGCTCCCTCCTGTACAATTGCTTTAATTTCCTCCTCAGTTACTTTACTATCTGTAGATGGTTTGATATTGAGTATTTTAATCAATAAATCTGAAGAAAAAGTAAGCAACCACACAAATGGTGAAGTAATTAAAGAAAGGATGTTCATGGGGCGTGCTACCGCCTTAGCAATAAATTCAGGGTTAGTAAGACCAATACGTTTAGGTACTAATTCACCAAAAACCAATGAAAAATACGTAATCAATAATACAACAATGGCAACGGCAATCGTATGTTGATAAGGTGCTAATAAAGCAAATTGAGCTACAAATGCTTGAATATCGTTAGTTACTTTTTCTCCACTGAAAATACCCGTTAAAATACCAATCAATGTAATACCTATTTGAACGGTCGAGAAAAATCTGTTTGGGTCGTTAGCAATATCTAAAGCAACTTTGGCATTACTGTCTCCTTTCTTAGCAGAAGCCTCAAGCCTCGCTTTTCGAGAAGAAACCAATGCTATTTCAGACATCGAGAAAATACCATTAATTAAAATTAAAACAAAAATGATAAGGAGTTCCATAATTTGGGAATGAGAGTAGGCTAAATGCTTACTTTTAAGACTATCTATTGTCTGTTATATCTTCTAAAGTTAAAGATTAATAGACAAATTTATACCTAATATCATGAATATTGGTTGTTATTTGCCATGAAGGGTTAAGTGAATACATGCTTTATCCCTACATTATTTCCCCATGATTACTTTTCGATGAGCTAAACCCCAATGATATAATTCGTCCATGAGCTTCTGAATAGACATTCCATGGGCTGTAATTGAGTATTCTACAGTCGGTGGAAAAGTATCAAAAACCTCTCTTTTTATCAATTTATTCGCTTCTAACGTTTTCAATTCTTTAGAAAGCATTTTATCCGTAATGCCATACACTTCTTTTGATATTTGTGTAAAACGCTTGTTCCCTGTTGATAGCGATAGCATTATTAGCAATTTCCATCTACCTTCTAATGCTTCTAAAGCATCTTTGATGGCAAGTACATTCTGAGGGCACCCTTCCCGTGTTAGCATTTTATTTTTTCGTTGTCTCTTTTATCGTATTGCGTTACTATCCGTTTGGATAGTGCTATCCAAACGGATAGTACTATACCAAGGATAGTAAATGTAGCTAATTTTGGTCGATTATTAACAGATAAAATAACATGAATAAAGCAACATGAATAAAACAACACGCATTATTTCCATTATACTAATGGCGATTCCTTCTATAGTACTTATCATGGGCGGAGTAATGAAAATTATTGGAGCAGAACCCGAGTCTGTGATGCAATTTTTAACCAAAATGGGATTTGGTAATTATATCACCGCCCTTGGCGTAACTGAATTAATCATTGTTGGACTATTTATCTATCCTAAAACCAACAAAATAGGGTTCTTATTAGCAAGCTGTTACTTTGCGGGAGCTTTGTGTTTAGAAATAGCTGGGGGGCAATTAATAGCTTCTTCCTTTTTTCTGGCTATTCTTTGGGTTGGAATGTTTTTAAGGGATAAAGAAGTATTTCTTACATCATCTGCTAGTGATAGTAAGTAGGATTGGTGTGATATAACTTCAAAAAAGCATAAATGTCATGGCTTTATTGGTTCAGAACTGAATCAATAAAGCTTTCAACATATAATTTTGAAAGAATGAGCTACTTTTCTATGAGTGTCGTTCGTATGCTTAAGTTAAATATTTACTGTAACACATGAAGAATAAAACCAGACCCTCGCACGCTTTCTAGTCGTAATTGAGAATCCTGCTCTAATATTTTGCGTAAACGACCTATGTACACATCAAGGCTACGACCATTAAAATAGTCAGCATTGCCCCACAGTTGTTCTAATACGTCTTTTCGGCTTACAATACGCCCCAGATTTTTAGCAAGTAATTCTAGCACCCCAGCTTCTCTTTTTGTGAGCATCGCCGAAGTTGAACCGTATGACAATCTGAGTTGAGATGGCTCAAAGCTAAAACCTCCTATTATAAGAATGTCATCATATGGTACAGCTCCATTGCTTCGCCTGAGTATGTTTTGTAACCGCAATACCAGTTCGTCAGCATCGAAAGGTTTTACCATATAGTCGTCCGCACCTAAACTCAGTCCTTTAAGCACATCTTCTTTTTGTCTGCGGGCCGTCAAAAACAAAAATGGTAAGTTAGGATACCGAACTTTTATTAAATTGGCTAAAGAAAATCCATCCCCTTTAGGCAACATAACGTCAAGTACTACTATATCGAAGTTTCGTTCTTTTAATAACCCCAATGCTCCTTCACTATCATTAGCTAAAGATACATCTAGTCCCTGTACCTGAAGATATGCAGTGAGCAAACGACCCAAATCTGCATCATCCTCTACCAGTAGTAAGCTCGTTTTTGTCATAAGGTAAAGTTATGGTAAATGTACTTCCACCAAAAGTATTTCGTTGATATGTGATATCTCCCCCAAGTTGTTTAGCCTGCATACGGCACAGATATAAACCTAGCCCTAAGCCACGGATATGTTCTCCATTTGGTCGTGGCACACGAAAAAATTTTCTAAACAAATAATGCTGATATGCTGGTGGTATTCCCTCTCCGTAGTCTTCAACACTAAGCTTTAGTATACGTCCTGTTGTTTGAGCATAGATATGTAAAGGTGTCCCTGTTGCAGTATATTTTAAAGCGTTGTCTATTAGATTAGCTAATATTACCATTAGTATATCAGGGTCAGTATTGATAAGTATATCGTCATTTACTTCACATCTTAACTCCCGCCCCGAATCATCTACCAATATTTCGATTTCCTTTAAGAATGACGAAAGCCTAATTTCTCTCAACTGTACCATACCTAATGGCTGGTCTATGGCACTTGTCAGAACACTATCCATTATCCGCCTAATCTTTTCATGCTGTCCATCCAACTGGTTAAGTAGTTCATTGTACCAATCTTCATTCAGTTTTGCTTCAGGTGTTCTAAGAGATTTTACTGCTACAGAGGCGGCACTCAGAGGGGTTTTCAACTCATGAGTCATATTATTGGCAAAATCAGTGGTAATATCAGCAATCTTTTTCTGCTGGAGCAATGCCATAAAGACTAAGAAAAAGATAACTGTTACTGCTAGAATAAGTAACACACTACCTACCAATGTTAGCGCCATGCGGTTGAACATTACTTCTTGCCAGTGTGGAGCAAATATCACCTGTTTTGTCCAAACAGCTAATCGATAATTTTTAATTTGATTATTAATCTGTAAAGGGAAACCTGACTGTTGCAATCCGTCTCCAATAAAAAAGGTAATATCTGGGGTTTCTGTAAGATTAAGAGGTTTTGCTGTAGCACTTAAAAGAGTATCCGACTTTTGTCCATTATACAGCACAATCTGGTTGTATTGTAGTCCATAAGTCATCTCTGAAAGCAGGTTGTCATGTGCAAGACTGTTAGCAATATCACGTCTATAATTATCAGCTATAAAATTAATGTGTTGTTGAAAAGTATCTAACCGAGGCTTCTGGTTCTTTTCCAAATCTCCTTGAACATGGTTGAGGAGTGCCGACATCACCTGATGGTTCAGTGAATCAGATAATGATTGGGTTTTATCTGCTAGCCGTTGCTTTACTTGCTGTAAATAAGCAGTTTGTTCTAAACGATAGGTATTGCGTACCAAACGATATTGGATTAGACATAAGCCTCCCAACACTAAAACACATCCACAAATCAGTAAAGCTAGTTTTTGAGAAAATTGCATAGACAAATGTACATTTAAACCCAAAAGTAGAAAAGCCCACAACTGTTTTTAACCTTCCGTTAACCTTCATTTGGCATTATTTAACCGTTTTTTCGATAACAATTTCCGCTCTTTGCAATAAAAAACAATATGTATAAAATAACCTTACTGATGATACTGCTAATGCACTTCATCGCTGCTTCGGCACAGACAAACCCATATGACCAAGCCATGGCTGCCTATCAGCAAAAAGATTATAGCAAGGCTTCTACTATTTTTGCACCTTATTATCAAGAAAGAGGCGAAGCGCTGAGTAGTAGCCAATTATATGACGGTGCTTGTATCCTTGCTCTTGGTGGTAAATCTGAACAGGCTCTATCTGCTCTTCGCATATTAATTGTTAAACGCTTCTACAACAATTATGACCATATCAGCACCGACTCTGATCTGACTAACCTTCACGGACTATCGGAGTGGAAAGAATTACTGGCAACCGTAGTTGAAAATAAACGAACGGAACTAGCCCGTACTATAAAAAAAGTGAAGGCTACCTTTAACCGTGTTCATACCATCCTTCAAAAAGATAACGGCAAGTTTTGGGGAGCACCTATCTGGAATGACAGTCTGCTAGCGCTCGACCCACAACGCCGACTCTACAGTCTACTGCCATTGAAAGACGGTACTGTTACAGATTCTCTTTGGTTAGTCAATACGGGTGAACGAGAATTGAATCAGAGTAATGCACCACAGGATTATAAGGGCAGAAAATACGCCGTAATCCTTACTAGTTATCTAAGCGATAGTTGTGCTACTGTAATCCACGAACTATTTCATCTACTGCAACAAAAACATATTGAACTGAATGGCAACCCTATTAAATATCTTGATGAATATCAGGCAAGGCAATACCTCCGACTTGAATACCAAGCCTTAGCAGATGGTCTGCAACTGGCTCAACACAATGCACCTAAAACTAAAGTAACGGAAGCTTTAAATGATGCCATAATGTTTCGTAAACTACGACAAAGACTCCATCCCGAGTTCACTCAAAATGAGCTAGAAATAGAAAGTTGTGAGGGCCTCGCAAATTATACTGGATTTAAGTTTTCTGATTATTCCGATAAATATCAATTAGCTATCCGCGAAATTCGGGGACGTGAACAGGCACCTACTTATACTCGTACTTTTCCTTATGCTACTGGTCCTGCTTATGGATTACTTTTTGATTTCTTAAGTATGAATTGGCGTAACGGACTAAATAAGGTTTACAATTTCGCTGACATCTTTGAACACCACTATCTGAATACTGATATTCTGATAGATAGTGTAACATTTAGTATCGCATCAACACGCCGTAATTACGCTACAATTCATGAACAGGAACTGGTACGAAAGACCACTTTTGACCATAAAATTGCTTGGTTCAAAAAAATCTTTTCGGATAAGCAAGTGCTAACAGTAAAACTAGCAGAGGATATTTATAACCGTTCTTTCGATATGAATGGGACACTAGTACTTGAAGGTAAAGGTATGATTTACACCACCATTACTGGCACAGATATAACTGGAAAGAACTTCGGGAGTTTTAAAACCACGACAATAGGTACTGATGAACAACCAGCAGGAATATTAGCCAGCTTTGATAGCCGACTTTTCACGTTTCCGTTACCTATCAAGATTGAAGGCAATAAAATTGTTGGCCCTAATTATGAAATTGTACTCAATCCAGAATGGACCATTAAACAGACTGACAGCATAGGAAATATGGAGATTGTTAAGAAGTAAGTGGATAACGAAATAATGTGGTTTCTGTACTTGACTTTGATGTAAGTTAATTATTCTTTATTAAAACGACAACCTAAAAGCTGTTCCTTGTCCTTCTACAGAATTGACAGTGATACTTCCTTTATGCAATGCCATGATTTGTTTTGATAAACTTAAACCAATACCCGAACCATTGGTTTTGGAAGTAAAAAACGGTACGAAGATTTTATCCATCAACTCAGCTGACATTCCTATTCCATTATCCTTTACTTCAATCACTACTTTGTCTTGTTGGTTGAGGTAAGCTCCTATTTCGATTTTGGGATTAGCTGATTCTTTTACGGCATCTATGGCATTAATCATCAAATTGATAATTACTTGTTCTATCAAAGCCAAGTCGCCTTCTATTTGTAAATCAAAATCTTTTAAAATTACATCAAATTCTATGTTTTTCTGTTCTATTTGGTTTTCAAGCAGAATTTCTACACTTTCAAATAAGTCTCTGATATAAAAAACGGAGAAAGATGTAATAGAAACCTTGGCTAGTTGTCGGTAAGTATCAGCAAATTTCAATAAGTTAGCACTTCGTTTTTTGATGGTCGATACCCCCAAAGTAATGTCTTCTAACAACTGTGTGTTGCTAGCATTTTGCCCATTTTTCAATCTTCCTTCCATCGTTTCAGCCAAAGAGGCAATCGGGGCTACAGAATTCATGATTTCGTGGGTCATTACTCTCAATAATTTCTGATAGGCCTGTGCTTCGGTATCTTCTATGGCTTCGTTAACATTCTGAAAAGCAATCAAATGTGTTAACTTTCCGTCATTTAGAAAGGTGGTTTTGGCTAACAATACTTGCTTCTGGTCTATTTTCACTAATTGATTTTCGCCACTGTTTAAAGAACTAATGGCTTGAAAAACATAAAGATTTCGCTTTTCTAAGGAAGAAATGTTTCTTAAATAAGGAATACTTAACATCCTTTTGAATGCCTCGTTCATCCACCCTACTTCACCATTTTGGTCGTAAGATAAGATACCCGTGTCCACTAATTCTAAGATTTTTTGGAGGTATTGATATTGTTCTTCGCGTTCAGACGACAGTTGTTTAAACGTTCCGTTTATCTGGTTGAATGCTCTACGGAGTTGTCGTACAGAAACAGGAGCATTTTTTTCTGCAAATTGCAAAGAAAAATCTCGGTACTGAACCGCTTCTATAAATTGAGTAAGTTCTGTATTGGTTTTATTGATGAATTGCACAAAACTCAGGATTTGAAAAAACAGTACTAAACCGATGAAAAACAAGAGGGTAAATTTTTCATTAACAATACAAAATGCCGCTAAAGTAATACTTGCCAACAGCAAAAGTACCCTTAGCGTCAGACTGACTTCATAGCGATTGAGTTTGAACATAAGTAATTTAAATAAGTAGCTGTGAGTATTGAGCTATAAGCATTGAGCTGTGAGCTATGAGATTTTATTACTTATTGCTCATGTTAAAATAGGTATCCGAAAGCTCAAAGCTGACAGCTCACCGCTCAAAGCTCATATATCATATTTCCCTAAACGACGATATAAAGCTGTGCGGGTTAACCCTAGTTCACGAGCAGCTTTGGTAATATTTCCGTCATGCCTTTCAATAGCCTTCAAGATAGTTGATTTTTCCATTTCATCTATCCGTAAGGTATTGCTTTCGTTAACAATACTGATTGGATTTTCTATAGAAGAACTCAAATCTAAATCACGTGCCGTTAATACTTGTTCATCCGACATGATTACTGCTCTTTCAATAGCATGTTGTAATTCACGGATGTTCCCCGGAAAAGCATATTTACGCAACTTCTCTTTTGCTTTATCATCTATTTCACGGAGGTTTTTATGATATTGCTGTGCGTAGGTTTTGGTAAAATATTCGGCTAATATTACTACATCATCTCCACGATTACGAAGCGGAGGTAGCGTAATTTCGATGGTATTCAGTCGATAAATTAAATCTTTACGGTATTGGTTTTGTGCTGACATTTCTTTGATAGGAGCATTAGTTGCAGAAATCAATCGAATATCAATGGGTACTGGTGTATTCGTCCCCAAACGGGTTACTTCACGATTTTGTAAGACCGTCAGTAATTTAGCTTGTTGTGGTAAAGAGATATTCCCGATTTCATCTAAAAATAATGTGCCTTTATTGGCAGATTCAAAACGACCTGCTCTGTCTTCTCTAGCATCAGTAAAAGCTCCTTTTTTATGTCCAAACAGTTCAGATTCAAACAAACTTTCAGTCAAAGAGCCTAAATCGGCATGTACAAAAGGTTTGCCTGCCCTTAATGATTTTTGATGAATCAATTTAGCTACTTCGCCTTTTCCTGTTCCGTTCTCCCCTAAAATCAGGATATTGGCATCAGTTGGAGCAATCTTTTCAATTTTATAGAAAATATCCTGCATCGCCTCGCTTTTGCCAAGTAACGAGTTGGTGCTTATCGGAGCAGTAGTTTTTTTGTTTTTATTTGAAATAGGGTTTTCTAAGGCAGACTTTTCAAGGGCTTCCTCAATGGTAACCAATAGTTTTTCGTTCCTCCAAGGTTTTAATACAAAGTCTGTCGCTCCTTCTTTTACTGAACGCACGGCCAAATCAATATCACCATAGGCTGTAATCATTATTACGGCTACAGATTTATTAATTTCTCTTATTTTTCTAAGCCAGAAAATACCTTCGTTTCCAGTATTCAGCGAGCTTTTATAATTCATATCCAACAAAATCAAATCGAACTGGGTTTGTGCCAATAAAGATTGAATCCGTTCTGGATTTTTCTCGGTAACGATTTCTTTTACTTCTGGTCGAAGCAACATTTTAACAGCAATCAGTACGTCTGGGTCATCGTCGATGGCTAATATTTTGGCGTTTTTTAAAGACATATTAAATTTATTTAGCGGTATTTTTAGCTGTTGGCTGTCTGCTTTCGGCTATCTGCTGTCAGACTTGAGCTTTGAGCTATGAGATTTCAGCTATTAGTTTTTCTATTGTTACTGTAGTCAACTTTATCTTTCCAACGACTGCAAACAAAAGCCGACAACTGAAAGCTGAAAACCGACGTCCGATAGCTGAAAGCTGATAGCGCAAAGCTAACAGCTTACTCAAAGATACAATATTGCCCCTAAAGGTTGCATCAGATTTTATTTCAATCGTCTCAAATAAATAAAACCTAATGTCGACAGCATGCAAAAACTACCCATTACATACCATAAAGTGGTAAATCCAAAATGTTCGGCCAATTGAGCTCCAATGGTTGGCGATGATATTTGTGCAAAAGAATAACACATAGAATACATCGCGATATATTGTCCGCGATTAGATTCATCTGAACGTTCTATCGAAAAACTCTGCATAAATGGCATTGCAAACATTTCTCCAACGGTATTCAAAATAATAGAAACCCAGAGGATACCTACATAAGAGTAAATATTGAATACCCAAAATGAAAAAGCTGTCAATAATGTACCTATCGCAATGAGGTTTGTTTTCAAAAACTTACCATCTAATTGATGTACCAATATCATTTCTATAAATGCAATCATCAAGCCATTACAAACCATCAATAATCCGATTTGAGATTCTGGTAAATGATATACCTTTCTAAAATAGAGAGGTTCTAAGCTAAACAATTGAAAAAACGAAATGGCATAGAGCGTAACACAAAGGGCAAAAAACCAATAAACACTATCACGATAAGGTGAGCGTACTACAGGTTTTTCTATCGTCATTTCACTCGTTTTATGGCTTACTTTTACAGGTGTTTCCAACAACAATTTCAATAGCATAGCTGCTACGATACAAGTAATGCCATCAGCCCAAAAAAGTAAATCATAATCAATTTCAGCAAGAATCCCTCCTATTCCTCCGCCAATAGACCACCCCAAATTAATAGCCAATCGATTCAAAGAAAAAGAACGAGTACGATTTTGAACTTCACTGTAATATGCTAATGCTGCCGCATTAGCAGGTCGAAAACTATCGCCCAATGTAGTAAAAATAAATACGCCTACACAAATAGCATAAAAACTAGTAAGGTGCATGAGCACCAGTAACATAACACCAGCAAATAATAAACTAAAAAACTGGATGTAATAAAAACCTATTTTATCCGTAAGTCTACCACCCAAGAAAGTACCACATAAGGCCCCCACCCCATACACTGCCATTATAATTCCAGCATCTGCTACACTATAATGAAGCTTCTGAGTTAAATATAATGATAGAAAAGGCAACACCATCGTGCCACTTCTGTTCACAAACATTACTCCCGACAACAGCCATACAGATTTTGGTAAACCTAAATAAGCATTTCGATAGAGTTGGATAGATTTCGTAAACATTATAGGTAACGGTGTTTTTAAGATAAATCAAAGTGGTATTTTGATATTAAAAACATATAAAATAGGACGATTTTAATGGTTTTTTGGGGTTAAAAAAGAAAAAAAGGTTTGTTTGGCAAAAAAAAATGGTGAAAAATCATTTTTCTTTCAAACAAAAATATTAACTTATGTTCATAATTAACGACTCTAACTTCTCTTGAATACGTAATTTACTTTAGCCAGCCTTAAAATTCGATGAACAAGAAACCACTTTTACTAAAGGTCGATTCAATTGAAGCCTTAGTGACAAATATCGCCGAAGAGTTATTAAAAGGACAGAACACGTATAAATCTGAAACCGACGCACTGAAACGAAAGATTAAAATTGGGATGTTAAGAACAATTACCTATCAAGAACTAATACGACATCGACAACAATTATCATCTAACCACCAACGTAGTTACTAATTTTTTAATCTTACCGCCATAAGATTAAAAACATTATTACGAAAGCTTTTGCTTTAAAAAATCAGCGGTGTAATTTCCTTCTAATTCCACCATGAGTTCGGGGGTTCCTTCAAAGGTAACAAACCCACCTTTTTCACCTCCTTCTGGGCCTAAATCAATGATATAATCAGATGATTTTATCACTTCCATGTTATGCTCAATAATAATGACAGAATCGCCTTGTTCTACCAATGCGTTAATGGCCTTTAGTAATTTTTTAATATCATGGAAGTGCAACCCTGTTGTAGGCTCATCAAAAATAAAAAGTGTTTTTCCTTTATTTGGATTGCCTTTGCCCAAGAAGCTCGCTAGCTTTACTCTTTGAGCCTCTCCGCCTGATAATGAATTAGACGATTGCCCCAATTTCACATAGCCTAATCCTACTTCCTGTAAAGGCAATAGTTTGTCGGCTAATTTTGGTTGATCTTTTCTAAACAATTCAATGGCTTCATCAACGGGCATATCCAACAAATCGGCAATGTCCTTATCATTGAATTTGACGTCTAAAATTTCTTGTTTAAAACGCTTGCCTCCGCACGACTCACACTTCAGTTTTACATCCGCCATAAACTGCATTTCTATCGTTACAAAGCCCTCTCCTTGGCAGGTTTCACAACGTCCCCCTTCTACATTGAACGAAAAATGAGCTGGCTTATAGCCTCTGGCTTTGGCAATGGGTTGCTCAGAATACAATAAGCGTATCTGGTCATAAGCCTTCACGTAGGTCACAGGGTTAGAGCGAGACGATTTCCCAATGGGATTTTGGTCAACCATTTCTACAGCTTCAATCTTGCCTATACTACCACTAATTTCTGCATATTTCCCAGCTTCGTCTGTATAAGTACCTAAATGACGCCCAAGGGCTGGATATAATATTTTTCGGATGAGCGTAGATTTTCCTGACCCACTCACTCCCGTTACAGCAATTAATATTCCCAAAGGAAACTTTACGTTTACGTCCTTTAGGTTATTTTCATAAGCTCCTTTTACTTCAATAAAACTCGTAGATTTTCTACGGAATTTAGGTACTTCAATTGTATCTCTACCTGTTAAGAAATTGATTGTATGCGAAAATCCAGCATCTGGATTCGCCTTGGCATCAATATCATTGATAGTTTCCCAGTTGCCTTGAAAAACCAATTTTCCACCATTACTCCCCGCATCAGGACCAATATCTATAATCTGGTCGGCCGCACGCATTACTTCTTCTTCATGTTCAACCACAATAACGGTATTACCCATATCTCGTAAGGATTCCAACACAGATACTAATCTCTGTGTATCTCGTGGATGTAATCCAATAGAAGGTTCATCCAAGATATACATTGAGCCTACCAAAGCACTTCCTAAAGAGGTTGCTAATTTAATGCGTTGAAATTCTCCCCCAGAAAGTGTTGAAGATAATCGATTGAGGGTTAAATAGCCCAATCCTACTTTCTCCATGTATTCTAGGCGAGTTTCAATTTCTATCAAAATTCTTTTTGAAACACCATATTGATAATCGGGCAAATCAAGATTTTTGAAAAAATCGCTTACATCACTCAAAGGCATCAGTACCAAATCAATAATTGATTTACCTGAAATTTTCACATAACCCGCATCTTTTCGTAAGCGAGAGCCTTTGCAGTCTGGACAAGTAGTTCGCCCACGGTAACGCGACAACATTACCCTGTACTGAATTTTGTGCGTTTCTTTTTCCAACATCGCAAAGAAATCATTCAGTCCGTAGAAATATTCATTGCCTGTCCAGAGCACTTCTTTTTGCTCGTCTGTTAAATCTTTATAAGGGCGATGAATAGGGAAATCAAACTTGGTTGCGTTTTTCAATAATGGTACGAGCCATTCGCTCATTTTTTCTGTTCGCCAAGGGGCTATTGCTCCTTCATAAACAGAAACACCTTTGTCTGGAATAATCAAGTCTGGGTCCAGTCCCAAGATTCTTCCAAAGCCCTCACAACGCTTACAAGCACCATAAGGATTGTTAAAACTGAGGAGGTTTAAAGATGGTTCTTCAAACACTATCCCATCTGCCTCAAAACGGTCAGAAAACGTTTTAGTTTCTTCCCCAATAATTTCGACAAAACAAGTACCATTTCCCTCAAAAAAAGCGGTTTGGACAGAATCTGACAAACGGAATTGGGTTTCCTCGTCGGGTTGCCCATCAGCTTCTTTTTTAATCACTACACGGTCAATCAGAATTTTATAATTATTGCTAAATAAATCTATGGCAGGCAGGTTTTTGAGTGCCGTTTTATCTTCCAAAAGTTCTTCTAGGAATTTGGTTTCGCCATCAATCACAATACGGGTATAGCCTTTTTGAAGTAAAATTTTCATTTCTTCGGCCAATTTCCTTCCCTCTTTTAAATACAATGGCGAAAGTACCATTACTCTTTGTCCTTCTTCTTTGGTAAACAAATAATTGACAACATCCGTAACAGTATCTTTCTTTACTGGATTACCAGAAATAGGAGAATAAGTAATCCCTATTCTCGCAAAAAGTAGCTTTAGGTAGTCATATATTTCGGTGGTAGTACCTACGGTAGAACGTGGGTTTTTACTCGACACTTTTTGTTCAATGGCGATAGCAGGAGAAATACCCTTGATGTAATCAACATCAGGTTTTTCCATTCGTCCCAAGAACTGACGCGTATAGGCACTCAAACTTTCTACATACATCCGTTGTCCTTCTGCAAAGAGGGTATCAAAAGCCAAAGACGATTTCCCCGAACCCGACAAGCCCGTAATCACTACAAGTTTATTGCGAGGAATGGCAACATCTATATTTTTTAGGTTGTTTACTCTTGCCCCTTTGATAATGATGTTACGTTTGGGGTCAAGGTCTTCAAAAGCGATATGATTCTGGTCGATGATTTCGGTATTGTTCATGAAACAAAGATAAGGAATTCTGGTTTGCTAAAATTTGCATTGAGGTCATCAAGTAATCAGAAAAGACAAAAAAATGAACCTCCTTATAATCAGACACGTTTTCTAAAAAGATTGTTTCTTGCTTTACAAGAAAATAGCTAATCTTTGCGTTAAATTAGCGGATTCTATCAATGATTCTAAGAAACTAATAAATAATAACCATGCAAAAATTACTTTTTATTATTCTAATCTCTATAACTGCTTATACCTCTTCTTTTTCACAAGCTCCTGTTGTTATCAAACAAGATAGTTCTGTTCGGGATTTAGACGAAGAACAAGATGTAAGAGATTTACCTTTCACACAAAGGCTTAAATTTGGAGGAGGCCTCAATGGCTTGCAGTTTGGAAACCCAACGGTAATTGGGATTTCACCAATGGTTGGTTATCAAGCTACCAATGATTTTATTGTTGGTTTCGCACTCGACTACCAATATTACAAACAAACATATTATCAGTCTCTCAATCAATATGGTCCAAGAATTTTTGGGCAGTATCGCTTACATTTCTTAGATAATATTGCTTCTAATATGTTTGCTCAGGCTGAAGTTCAAAAATATTATTATAAACAAGCAGGCTATTCTTATGAATACCCTATTCAAACTTTAGCAGGTATTGGCTTTGGTTTTGGGGGTTTCCAAATTACGGCTTTGTATAATTTGACTTACGACAAATTTAATTCCCCTTATGGAAGTCCATTAGTACTTAGAGTCGGTGGTTTCTTCTTTTAATGAATTAGACAATACAACATATAATATCAGGCGGGTTTTGAATCCGCCTATTTTTTTGACAATGGGAAATAAGAAATCGGTTTTTGACAAACTTCGTCCTCTTCTATTATCAACGGTTGTAGCTATCTTATCTGTATTTATTGTGGTTGAGGCTGTCTTAATCGCCTTTTTAATTTATATTTGGTATGCAGACCCTGCCAATAATTCTTCAAATCATATTGAAGAAGGCATCATCGTTTTAATTATTTTAACCCTTCTAACTTATGTGATGAAGGTTAGATTTAGTAAATTGGTTGAGAAGAAATAATAGGATTTTTTTACCCGCTGATTTCAGAGATTTTAAACCGCTGATTTACGGAGATTGTAGAAACTTATCTGATATTTACTAATAACGAATCTGCATCATCAGCGTATTTTTTCAGCGTGAATCTGCGGGCAAAAGTAGTAGTATGTATACGTTTAATCAACGAGTATTTTTTTTACCCGCTGATTTCAGAGATTTAAACTCGTAGATTTACGCAGATTATTAGAGCTTATGTGATATTTAATAATCTGCATCATCAGCGTATTTTTTCAGCGTGAATCTGCGGGCAAAAAATATATTATCGAGGGATTTAAGCCCTCTGTAATAGTAAAATAGCTAATATTCATTCAAAATAAAAATCCATGAATAAAAACGTACAAAAACTTTATCAACTAGCAGGAAAATCTTCTCGTAAAATTATTGGTCTTATGTCTGGCACATCAATGGATGGCCTTGATGTAGCCCTTTGTGAAATAACTGGTAGTGGCGAAGATACTTCCGTAAAACTATTAAACTTTGAAACCGCAGATTATTCTGATGCCGTTAAAACTGAAATCAGGAAAGTATTTGCGAAGAAAACAATTGATTTCCAGCACCTTGCTTTACTGAATGAATGGATTGGTTTACTTCATGCCGAAATGATATTGGATTGCTTAAAAAAGTGGAATATTACGAGCGAAGACGTCGACCTAGTAGCCTCACATGGACAAACCGTTATGCACGCTCCTAAAATTTTGCATCAACAGGAAATGTTCACCAACGCTACTTTACAAATTGGTGATGGCGACCATATTGCGGTGAAAACTAATATTATTACGCTTTCAGACTTCAGACAAAAACATATTGCCGCAGGAGGCGAAGGTGCTCCGTTAGCCGTTTATGGCGATTATTATATTTTTGGTAAGAAAGGCGAAAACCGTATTATGCTTAATATGGGTGGTATTGCCAATTTTACATTCTTGCCTGCCAGCATGAACCCAGAAGAAGTGTTTGTTACCGATACAGGTACTGGCAATACATTGATTGATGCCTTCACGAGGTTTTATTTCCCAGAAATGGCTTATGACAAAGATGCCAACATTGCTAAACAAGGCATCGTAAATACTAGATTGCTTGAAGTATTAAAGGCTGATGATTTCTTTTTTAGCCCTTTCCCAAAAACCACTGGCCCAGAATTATTTAGTATTGATTACGTCAAAAACGCTCAGGTAATCAGTAGGACTGAAAATATTTCTGTAAATGACTTATTGGCTACGCTTACCCGTTTTAGTGCTGAAACTATCTCTGAAGCCATTCATTGGGCAGTCGGCTCACAATCTTTAGCAGATTTCAATATCTATCTCTCTGGCGGAGGAATGCACAACCCGTTGCTAGTACAATGGCTGAAAGAATTGATTCCTGCTAATTTCTTTAAAACGGATGATTTAGGTATTTCAGGCGATGCAAAAGAAGCTGTACTCTTCGCTATTTTAGCCAATGAGACCGTAGCAGGTGGCGAATCTGACTTTGGTACTAGAAAAGGAATTCCATCAGTATCTATGGGTAAAATTTCTTTTCCTAACTAGTGCAACCTTTAATAGGTGCTTTGCATCTTATGAGAGAATTGAGCATAGTTGATTACTTCATTTCGAAATCAGGTAATCACGTTGAACGATTATAGTAAATGGTGTTTCTCTATCAAAGCAATATTAGAGCAGGATATTAATCATGTATTTACAACCGCGATGACGAACTACTCACTAATTCACAATTCACTCATTCACAATTAATTAATATATTATGAAAAATTCAACTAAATCTCTTTTAATATTACTTATCTCCATTACCTCTATTATTGAGGTTTCGGCACAAACGACTAAAGAAAACCGCTCAATTACGGGCTTCAAAACGATTCGTGTTACCAGTGGTATTGATTTATATATCAAACAAGGTAGCGCTGAATCTGTAACGGTTAGTGCAGATAAAGACAAACAAGATAATATCATTACTGAAATCAAAGATGGTGGCTTGAATATCTATGTTGAAAACTCTAAATGGAGTTGGTTCAACTGGAATTCAAAACCAGTAAAAGTCTATGTTACTATCAAAGATATTACGGGCATTTCTGCGACAGGTGGCTCTGATGTTTATTCAGAAAACAAATTAGATTTAATTAAATTGAATGTAAGTGCAACGGGCGGGTCGGATATTAAACTAGAAGTAGATGCTGACGAACTTACATGTCAAACAACAGGAGGATCAGATGTTTTTTTAACAGGTACTGCCACTGTATTTAAAGCTACTTCAACAGGTGGAAGTGATTTAAAAGCTACTGGTTTAAAAACAAGTTATTGCAGTGTTTCTTCTACAGGCGGTTCAGATGCTTATGTATGGGCTGAAAAAGAAATCAGTATTTCTGCTACAGGTGGTAGCGACGTATATCATAAAGGAAATGCAAGAGTTGTAAAGTCAAGTTCAACAGGGGGTTCAGATATTCATAAACAATAAATTGCTATTTGCTTAGTATTCAAAGGTCAGTTCAGATTTGGGCTGACTTTTTTTGTTTATAAGATGATAACAAATATTTATAACTTTTATAAAAGCCTTTTGTTAAATTTAGGGTTACAAATAGCAATTGTATTCTTGTTTATCAAATATCTTTCTGAACAAACCATTCCAACACATGAAATCTTTACTTTATTCAATGGCTATAATTTTGTTCTGCGTTGCTTGTAATCCCAAACAAACGCAACATCAAAATGGTAAAGATCCTCTTCTTGAAAGTCTAATTGCAAAAAGAGTTACCTTGCCAAATGGGTGGTCATTAACCCCTGTTGGCAATAGCATACAACTTAATGATTTACCATTAAACCTAGTGGTTTCTCCCTCACAAAAATTATTGGCAGTTACCAACAATGGGCAAAGCACACAAAGCATTACATTGATTGATGTAGCTACTGAAAAAATATTAGATGATGTTATCATTAAAAAATCTTGGGTAGGGTTAGCCTTTAGTGATGATGAAAAATATTTGTATGCGTCAGGAGGTAACGATAATATCGTAGTGATTTACAAAATAGAAAATCAAAAGTTAATCCAAGATGGTGAAATTAAATTAGGGGAAGCCTATCCAAAAGCTAAAATTTCGCCCGCAGGAATTTGTATAGATACTAAGAATAATCGGCTATATGTAGTTGCCAAAGATTCAAAATCATTATTTATCTGTGATTTAGCTACTAAAAAGGTAATTAAAGAAGAAAAACTAAGTGCCGAGCCTTATACCTGCATGATGGCTTCCAAAAGTAATGAGTTATACATTACGCTTTGGGGTGGCGCTAAAGTGATTGCTTATAACACTGTTCAAAGCAAAATTGTAGCAGAAATTCCTACCAATAGCCACCCGAATGATATGGTGTTTACAAAAGACGAAAAGTACTTATTCGTACCCAATGGAAACGATAATACCGTTTCTGTCATTGAAACGGCTACACACACGTTGATTGAACATATTTCAGCTTCTCTGTACCCAAATGCTCCTATTGGTTCAACGCCTAATGCTGTGGCGCTTTCGCCAGACGAGAAGACATTGTATATCGCAAATGCCGATAATAACTGCCTTGCTGTTTTTGATATTACTCAAAAAGGCAAAAGCTTATCAAAAGGCTTTATTCCAACAGGCTGGTATCCAACTGCTGTAAAAACCATTGGTGATAAAATTTATGTAACCAATGGAAAAGGCTTTAGTTCAAAACCAAATCCTAAAGGTCCAAATCCAATGGCCAAAAAGAAACCGCAAGAAGTAGGCGCTAACCCTGAAGCCAATAAGGAAGTAGTGGAATACATTGCAGGTATTTTGAAAGGTACGATGTCTATCATTGATGTACCTACTGAGCAAACATTAGCTAGCTATTCGCAAGTTGTTTTTCAGAATACGCCTTATAGCAAACAAGTTGAAGCGATGGCTATGGGCGAAAGCGATAATCCTATTCCGATGAAAGTGGGTGAAAAATCTCCTATCAAATATGTCTTTTACATCATCAAAGAGAATCGTACTTATGACCAAGTATTAGGGGATGTAAAAGAAGGAAATGGCGATTTGTCTCTTTGTATCTTTCCAGAAAACTTAACGCCCAATCAACATAAAATTGTGAAAGACTATGTGCTTTTAGATAATTTTTATGTTGATGCTGAAGTTTCTGCCGACGGGCATAATTGGTCTACTGCTGCTTATGCAAACGACTATGTTGAAAAGAACTGGGTAACAAGTTATGGTGGAAGGGGTGGTTCGTATGACTATGAAGGGCAAAGAGAAATTGCTTACCCTAAAAATGGATTCATCTGGGATTATTGTAAAAGAGCCAAGATTCCTTTTAGAACGTATGGAGAATTTGCCGATGAACCAGAAGGCAATTATGAAGGTGTAAAGGGGAATGTTTGTAAAATTTATAAGGGTTGGGACATGAACTTTAAAGATTCAGACCGTGAAAAACAATGGGAAATAGATTTTGATTCTCTATTAGCTATTAATGCAGTTCCTCGTTTCAGTAGCATTCGTATGGGAAATGATCATACCTCTGGTTCTAAAAAAGGAGCATTTAGTGTTGAAGCCTGCATAGCTGACAACGATTTGGCTGTTGGCAACTTTATTGAACACTTATCAAAATCCAAAATCTGGAAAGAATCAGTCGTATTTATCTTAGAAGATGATGCTCAAAATGGTTCTGACCATGTGGATGCCCACCGCTCTACGGCTTATATCGTAAGCCCCTATACTAAAAGGAAGTTTGTAGACCACACCATGTATTCTACTGCGGGCATGCTTAGAACAATGGAATTGATTCTAGGATTACCTCCAATGAGCCAATACGATGCCGCTGCAACACCCTTATTTAGATGTTTTACTAAAAATATCGATTTAACTGCCTTCAAAGCTTTACCTGCTAATGTGGATATTAACCAAAGAAATGTGGCTATCAATACAGGAAAACGCAAAACTAATTTTGATTTTAGTCATGAAGATGCCGCACCCGATTTAGCTTTCAACGAAGATATTTGGAAAGTAATGCGTGGAGAAAACAGCAAAATGCCTCCTCCTAAAAGAAGTGCTTTTGTAAAAATTCCTGCTAAAGTTGAAAAGGAAGATGATGACGATTAGCCTTGAGTTAATCTTCCAATAAAGGCAATAATAGATTTTGTCTTATTACTTGTTAGGTTTTAGGAATACTACCTAAGACCTAACAAGATTGAAAAAGTTGGCAAAAAGTAAAACCATTTACACACATAATTATCAGAATATCCATTCTTTGTAATACATGATAATTTATCGAAACAAAACCGATAAAAATCCGCATAATACCTATACATTCTTCGTTATCTAAATACTTCTAAGCATTAGTATTTTAATACATCCCCATCTTCCTCCAGCTAACCTGTATTATCATTTAGGTTTACTTTTTTATACTTTCAAATTTTCTCTTCCTATTTAATTAGCGTTAATTTTATTGTAAGTTTGTATCTTTTTTATTTGAATCCCAACCATTAATTGATAAAATGTATAAGCAGTTTTCTTGGTTTTCGATTACACTTATTCTCCTTTGGTTCGTACTAAAACTACCACTTATCGGAGCATTAAATAATAGTTTTTTGTATTCCCTAACAGCAAAAAAGGAAGCAAGTATAACAAAGCAATTTGTTAAGAAAAACCGTGTATTAAATCCGACCAAATTCATTAACAATAGTCAATTACTAGAAAATCAATGGGTTGATAGCGTATTTGCTACGATGGAGAACGACCAAAAAATTGGTCAGTTTTTTATGGTAGCTGTAAACCCAACTCACGGGGAAGCTCATTTCAAAAAGCTTGAAAGCCTTATACAAAATAATTATATCGGAGGGTTAATTTTCTTTCAGGGCGACCCAACGGCTTATACTAATCTAAACAATAGATTTCAGTCAACGACCAAAATACCTTTGTTAATCGGCATAGATGGTGAATGGGGCTTGGCTATGCGTGTCAATGCTACGATGGCTTTTCCTAAACAAATTACGTTGGGAGCTATCCAAGACAATTCACTGATTTATAACATGGGTACAGAGATTGCTCGCCAGTGTAAACGCCTCGGGATTCATTTGAATTTTGCACCCGTAGTAGATATTAATTCTAATCCACAAAACCCTATTATTGGCTTTCGTTCTTTTGGCGAAATCCCTGAAAATGTAGCGGCTAAAAGTAGTGCCTATATGAAAGGCATGCAAAACAACCAGCTTTTAGCTTGTGCTAAACATTTTCCGGGTCATGGCGATACCCATACCGACTCCCACTTTACACTCCCACAAGTGTCGTATGGTTTCGAACGTATGCACAATATTGAATTGGTTCCTTTCAAACAATTGATTGATGATTCTATCAAGAGCATGATAGTAGGTCATTTACAAATACCTTTTTATGATTGGCGACCAGCAACACTTTCACAGAGTATCATTACCAATCTATTAAAAAAAGAAATGGGCTTCAAGGGCCTAGTAATTACCGATGCCTTGAATATGAAAGGTGTTCGTAATGGACAAGGAATATCGTCTGCTGAAATAGATTTGCAGGCTTTTGTAGCAGGGAACGACATCTTGTTATATTCTGAAAATATTCCAGAAGGCATCAATAAAATCAAAGATGCCATACAGTCGGGATTGATTAAACAAACAGAAATAGATAATCGTGTAAAGAAAATATTACATGCCAAATATTGGGTAGGGTTAAATCAATTCAAGTACATAGAATCCAACAATTTATATCAAGACTTACATACTCCTCAGGCACAACAAATCAAACAAGAGTTATTTGACAATGCCATTACTGTAGTAAAAGATACTAGAAAGCTTTTGCCCCTTGCACCAGATAATAATAAGTTGGTTTCTGTCAGCTTAGATATTGCCACTAACAACCGTTTTCAACAAGCTTTAAGTGCTGTTGTGCCAATGGCACAGTATGCTAGCGTAGCCAAAAATGATGAAGGTTTATTCAATGAGGTACTCAAAAATGTAGATTCTACCCATACCGTCATTCTAAGTGTTCATAATATCAATAAAAAATCTGCCAGTAGATTAGATTTGAATTATGGCGTACAAGATTTTATTAAAAGATTGGAGAAAAAGACCCCAAATATTGTAGTGTGTGTGTTTGGGAATCCTTATAGTTTAAAATTCTTTCCAGAGGTCTCTAATTTGGTATGTGGATACGAAGACGACGAAGCCGCTTATTCAGCAATGGCCAAAGTATTATTCGGACAGATACCCGCTACGGGCAAATTGCCAGTTTCCGTAGAAAATCTATACATCGCAGGGGATGGTATTATGCTAAGAAAACAAGGTCAACTAGAAAAAGCATCTCCCGAAAGTGTGGGAATGAGTTCGGATGTACTGAAAGGCATTGACCCAATTATTGTTTCATCCATTAATCAAAAAGTTTTTCCTGGTTGTCAGGTATTAGTTGCCAGAAAAGGTAAAATAATTTTGAATAAAAACTATGGGCAACTTGGATATGAACCCAATAGTCCAGCAGTGACGAACCAAACGGTGTATGATTTGGCATCGGTTACAAAAGTATCGGCAACGCTCCAAGCCGTTATGTATCTTTATGACCAAAAGAAGATTAATCTGGATGAAAAAATAGTTACTTATCTTCCAGAACTCAGAGGAACCAATAAAGAAAATATGACGATTCGCAACATCCTCTGGCATCAGGCAGGATTGGTTGCTTATATTCCATTCTGGGAAAGAACACGTATTCCTTTAGGATGGAAAAAAGAGTTTTATAGTACTACGCAATCATTAGACTATCCGTTGCAAGTAGCAGATGACATGTATGCCAAAACGGCTATCAGAGACTCTGTTTGGAAATGGGTAATAAAATCACCTTTAATTAATAAACACGACCGCGATGGGTCTTTTAGCTATGTATATAGCGATTTGGGCTTCATGATTATGCAACATATTGTTGAACGCATCCTTGGGCAAGGATTAGATGTCTTTACATCCTCCTATCTATATGAACCATTAGGCATGAAAACGACAGGCTTTAATCCGTTAAAAAGAATAGAGAAAGCCAAGATAGCACCTACTGAAAACGACCGTTTGTTCAGAGAAAGAAATCTACAAGGAACTGTTCAAGACCAAACCGCAGCGATGCTCGGTGGAGTATCTGGTCATGCTGGCGTATTTAGTTCAGCGTCAGATTTGGTGAAGTTGTTTGAGATGAACCTTGAAAAAGGAAGTATCAATAACTTGATTTTTTATAATGAAGAAACCATCAATACTTTTACGAACAGTGTTTCTCCAAAAGGGGAAAGAGCTTTGGGATGGGACAAACTTCCAGCTGATGGTGAAAGTAATTACATTTCAGCTTCCGTTTCGCCCAATTCTTATGGACATTCAGGTTATACGGGTACGTTGGTTTGGGTAGACCCAGAAAAAGAGTTAGTATTTATATTTTTATCAAACAGAGTACATCCTTCTGTGAGTAACAATAAAATAAACGCCTTAAAAGTCAGAAGAAAAGTAATGGATGTAGTTTATAGGTCAATTGAGGATGTAAAGTAATAAGAATATAAAAGCCTCCTGATACAAATCGGGAGGCTTTTATACTCTTATCTCAATTCAAATTACTAGTAATCTTCAGTCTTACTACTTTTGTCTTGAGTCTTCAATCTTAAAGTCTAAACAAAATCTACTGGTCTAACAAAATCTCAAGCTCTTTCTTGAACTCAATTAGTAATGTTTCTTTCATAGAGATTTTACGTTTTTGCGTGTTGATTTTATTCATCACCAACTTATCTCCCATTTGACCATTGTAATTAGCATCAGAGATAAATGAATCTAGTTCGTTTTTCTCTTTTTTAGTCATGTAATCCATTTGATTAATCATGATTTTCAATTGCTCAATTCTTGGTTTTTCATGCAAAGCAGGGTGACGATAGCTAATTACTCTTAACAAGTAATTCATTTCGAAAATCTTATCACAGATATTTCTGAAACGTTCAGCAATTCCTCTATCAACATTTTTAGCAAGAGCCGATAGCTCTTTCCATTTTACTAAATATCCTTTTGCCTTTTCCGAAGTTTGTGGAATTAATTCTTGTTGTTTGAACAATCCTTCCAATTCGGTGGTCATATCCTTCATCTGCTGTACTCTTGGATCAACTCTTGGGGTTGATACAATACCTTTTTCACGGTTATAACGCTCGAAGAAGAAATCACTTGAACGTTTGAACTGTTTCCAAAGTTGGCTTTGCTTTTTAGGTGGAACCTGACTAATTGTTTTCCATTCACGTTGTAAATCCTTAATTTTAAGGAATCCAGCGTCTACATCTTTTTCATAACGTAAATTACGAGCATCATCAACAATACGTTGAAGTGTCGCAAGTTTTTCGTCAATGATTCTGTTTTTCTCAGCGTAATATTCACGGCGTCTCACGAAGAAATCATCTACAATCGCATTGAATTCTTCTTCAACGCTATCTTGTAAAGATTTATCAACAGGGCCAGTTTTCAACCATTTGGTTTTAATTTCCATAATGGTTTCTGTAGTTTCTGCCCACTCTTCGCTCTTACTTGCTTCTCTCAACTCCTCAATCAAAGCTCTTTTTATTTCAAGATTTTTGATTTGGTTGTGCAGAATAAGCTCTCTTAATTCCAATTCTAGGCCATCCAAACGTTCGAGTAAGGGCATAAAATTTCCTAAGCCATCAAATTCTACAAGATTTTTGCGAAGCTGAAGTAGTTTGGTAAGATAAGAACCTTTGTTCTGAGCTTCTTCTACTTGTTCAAAAAGTAAGGCTACTTTATTTTCAGCAATCGTAAAACGATTAACGAAATATTGTAAGGCCTCCTCTTCTGTGTTTCTAACAACACCAATCTGACGTTCTGGATATTCTGAATATCCTTTTAAATAGACCTTACCATCTTTACAATAGCCATAGTCGGCGGAGTTCTTAACTGTATTTTCCATTGGTTTACATTACATGATTAGAGTGTCTGGCAAGGCTCATAACTCTAAGAGATTCATGGTTTAGGTTGAATTTATTTTAGTAGTTTTGTGATTGTTTAAAAAGTCTGATTTTTCTATTATTAATGAAACGAATCTAATTGAAAATAATTTCAAAATTCTAAAATTAACAAATTTTGAAAATGGAAACTCTTCTTACACCTAAATTTTTCGCAATTTACTGATTTTCAGCAAAAAATCTAATGATTTGTTTACATTATCAATCTATTCATAACTTTTTTATTTTAACGCTTAAATACAGCCCAAAATAAACAATAAATGAATATAAGTGAACCTCAAATAGTTAAAATATTATTTAATAATATACGTACTGCTTAAATTAAGCGATTTAAATGACAAATACAGCTATCATACAAGAAAGGTAAGCAGGCTTTGATTAAATATACTATCTTTGAATAAATGATTATAAAATTTATTTGAAATAAATTGTTCGTAATTAAATGACAAGGAAAACTGTTTTCTGTTGCATGAACTTTGGCATTTTTTTGAATTGATAAAAAATTACATTAAACGATAAATTAACCCGATGAGTCAGGAAACCATTATTTTTTCTATGGAACGTGTTTCTAAAACCGTTCCACCCCAAAAACAAATACTCAAAAATATCTACTTATCATTTTTCTACGGAGCAAAAATTGGAGTTTTAGGTCTCAACGGTTCTGGGAAATCTTCACTTTTAAGAATTATTGCTGGTAAGGATAAAAGCTATACTGGTGATATTGTTTTCTCGGCGGGTTATTCTGTCGGAATGTTAGAACAAGAGCCAGAGCTTGACCCTACTAAAACAGTGAAGGAAGTAGTAGAAGAAGGCGTGGCTGAAATTGTCGCTTTATTGAAAGAATTCGACGAAATCAACGAAGCTTTTGGTGACCCTGATGCAGATTTTGATAAGCTTTTAGAACGCCAAGGAGAGGTTCAAGAAAAATTAGACCACTATAATGCTTGGGAACTGGATACTCGCCTAGAAAGAGCCATGGATGCCTTGCGTTGTCCGCCTTCGGATGCCAACGTCGCCAACCTTTCTGGGGGTGAAAAACGTCGTGTTGCTTTGTGTCGTTTGTTATTACAAGAGCCAGACGTACTTTTATTAGATGAACCTACCAACCACTTGGATGCTGAGTCTGTTTTGTGGTTAGAAGAACACTTACGTCAATACAAAGGAACGGTAATCGCCGTAACCCACGACCGTTATTTCTTAGACAACGTAGCGGGTTGGATTTTAGAATTAGACAGAGGCGAAGGTATTCCTTGGAAAGGAAATTATTCTTCTTGGTTAGAGCAAAAACAAAATCGTTTAGCACAAGAAGAAAAGACGGAATCTCGTCGTCAGAAAACATTACAACGTGAATTAGAATGGGTACGCATGGCGCCCAAAGCACGTCAGGCCAAATCTAAAGCACGTTTAGAGGCCTACGATAAATTGATGTCGGAGGAAAACCGCCAGAAAGAAGATAAACTAGAGTTATTTATCCCTGCTGGTCCACGACTAGGCAATAAAGTAATTGAAGTAAACAATGTAACAAAGGCTTACGGAGATAAATTATTATTTGATAACCTCACCTTCTCGTTACCACCTGCGGGTATTGTTGGGGTAATCGGGCCAAATGGTGCGGGTAAAACGACGTTGTTTAAATTGATTACGGGACAAGCGCAGCCAGATGCAGGAACATTTGAAGTTGGTGAAACTGTTCAGATGGCGTATGTTGACCAAGAGCATAATCAGTTAAAACCTGATAAATCAGTTTTTGAAACCATTTCTGGAGGTACAGAACATACTATGTTGGGAGGCAAGCAAGTAAATGCCAGAGCCTATGTCAGTAAATTCAATTTCAACGGTGCCGATCAAGAAAAGAAAATTGGTAATCTTTCGGGTGGAGAGCGTAACCGTGTACATTTGGCAATGATGCTGAAAGAGGGTGCCAACCTTCTATTGCTGGATGAGCCTACCAACGATTTGGACGTAAACACATTACGTGCCTTAGAAGAGGCTCTTGAAAACTTTGGTGGTTGTGCTGTAGTCATCTCCCATGATAGATGGTTCTTAGATAGAATCGCCACGCATATTTTAGCATTTGAAGGTAATTCGCAAGTATATTGGTTTGAAGGAAACTTCTCTGATTATGAAGAAAACCGTAAAAAACGTTTAGGTAACGATGCTACGCCAAAACGTATTCGTTATAAGAAGTTGGGAGAATAAAACTATTCTGTATACTAAAAGCAAAAACAGCTCACTTATGACAAGTGAGCTGTTTTTGCTTTTCAATTTATTAATTATCAATCCCTTAGAAAAATCAGGCTTTGTGTAAAGATTTTAAAACTTTGGACACTTTAGTTCTCCTTTTCTTGGACGATTACTCTTTTTAGACTGAATCAAGTCTGTAAAAATATAAGAAATTGATAGTTCATGAGCACCACCTGTCGAGCTTAGGGAAGAAATGGTGGCATCGTAACTGTAACCAATAGAAAAATTATCTTGACGATAGCCTACCAAAAACACCAAGGCATCGTGGCTAACGATACTTACATTATCTTTCTTATACGATTTCAAAGGAATACCTCTATACCATGCACCAATTACGATAGGGGAATAAGTTAAATAAGCACCTACATCTAATTGGTCTGATTGCCCTTGACGTCTGTAGTGAACCACAGGGGTAATACTTTTTTCTTTATCAACTGCATCGCCAAGATTATTCCCCAACATATAGTCGGCCAAAGGAATATTAAACCCTGCCTGAATACCTATTCGCATAGGCAAGGCTGCATTTGAATTAGAAAATGACTGGTTAGGTTGATTGATATGGTGGAATGAAGCCCCCACCCAAAACTGTTCTCCATATAAAAGAGCACCCGTTGAAAAATCCCAATATTTTAATTGAGGAGTCAAATTGTTACCCCCTTGTAAAATCTGATCAGACGAATAGCGGGGATATGCTCCTGTCGTCAAATAAGTATTAATTTGATCACCAAACGTATAGTCAGCAAAATTGACCCCACGTGTTACATACGAACCTTGTATCCCTAAGTTTGCTCTTAATCCATCATTGATTTTAAGGTGATAAGAATATAACGCACCAATATCCGTAGTTACCAAGTTAGTAAACTGACGGTCTGAGGTAAGTAATATCCCTACGCCACTGTTGATTTTATCTAAATACATATCAGCAGAAAGGGAGGAGGTCACAAAGTTAGCACTTAAAGATGGCCACTGATTTCTGTGATTTAAACTGACACGAGCTGCTTTTGCAGACCCAGCAAAAGCTGGATTAAGGAACATAGGTGCTGCATAAAACTGTGAATATTGAGGGTCTTGCGCCTTAGCAAAAGACCAAGTTAACATACAAAATACAAACAGGAAACTTCTTTGCAACATGGAATTCGGAATGGTTAAATGCATCTTTATCAACAGTAAATCATAATGTTAAATCTTAATAAGATATTTTTATTCAGATAATATTTTTATTGACAAAATGTACTTTATCTACATATTTTTGTACCATTTTGTGTTTTCTATTATTTTAAGCATTATATTCCGTTACAAAAGTGCTATACTCTTATAAATTTCGTTTATATTATCGGCGGATGATAATTCTATTTATTTGAACGATGAACAATAAATTCTAGTTTATTTAACACAGAAAAATCTAAATTTAAAGAAGATTTTTTTATTAAAAACCATTTTTATAATAACTATTTTCACATCCAACCTTTTAGGTATAATACCTGTCTATATCAAAGCAAAGAGTATTTATATTTTTATAACGAAAGAATGTTTAGAATTAGTAGCATACAACGTTTTTTTTTGCTCATCACCTGTGTTTTTATTACATGGGTTTGTACAAACACGGCTAGTGCTCAATTCAGTGCAACAAAAACTTGTTTGTCGGAATGTTCGGATTCTACAGCAGCAACAATTTTTAAAGATTTAGGTACAACAGTGGCAACTGCTTGGCGATGGGACTTTGGTGACCCTACCAGTACACTAAAAAACGTTTCTACTTTACAAAACCCTGCACACTTATATTCTACCCCCGGTCCTAAATTAGTAACACTTATTCGTACAGAAAATGGTGTTCCAGTAACTTATACAAAAACAATTACGATTAATGCTCCTCCACAAGCTTTCTTTTTGGGGCAAACACCATCACAACAAGACACGACTATTTGTAAGGGCAGTACAATACTCTTAGACCCTTATCGAAATGGGGGCGCACAACCTCAATATAAATATCGATGGTTTCCTAAAGGCGATTCTACGCAGACGCTTATTGCCGATACAACAAGCTGTTATTCTGTACAAGTAACCGATACGATAACTGGATGTTCGGCTCAAAACAAAATCAATGTTCAACTTTGCGTACCTCCTCCTCCCAAACCACCAGAAACATCTTGGTTCTTTGGGAATAATGCTGGTATCAAGTTCTCAAATGGTTCAGCTACACCAGATACTGAAGGAAAATTAAATACAGTAGAAGGGGTATCGTCGATAGCAGACCAAAATGGTAATTTATTATTTTATACCGACGGGCGAAAAGTATATGACAAAGATGGGAATGAAATGGCGGCAATCAACCCTGCTGATACTTTAAAGGGAAGTTCGTATTCTACCCAATCGGCTGTGATTGTTCCCCAGCCTAGTTGTCAAGGCTGTCAGTCATATTATTATATCTTTACCACAACAGAAATTAATGGTGAAAAGAAATTAACGTATTCAATTGTTGATATCCGATTGAATCAAGGAAAAGGAAAAATTATCCAAAAAAACCTTCCCTTAGACGACGTTTCTTCTACTGAGAATCTTATTTCAACATTTGTTAAAAAAGACTCTACTTATTGGGTCATCTCACACGATTATAATACAAATACTTACCGTATGTATCGTGTGACAAAGAATGGTATTTCTATTTCTAAAACGATTAATATTGGCTCCAAAATAGATTCCGTAGAGAAAGCTCAGGGATATTTAAAGGTGTCGCAAGATGCTACTAAACTAGCCATTGCCATCCCCGGAGGTGCCAGAAATCTTGTAGAAGTGTATGATTTTGCAGATTCCACAGGAGCAATTACCAATAAAAGGATTATTGATTTAGGCCCCGCTCCACCAACGGTGTATGGCGTGGAGTTTTCTCCAAATAGTAAAACCCTGTTTGTGACGATGAAGGCGGATACCATTAAAAAGCCCGATTCGTATTCTTCGTTATTACGCTATGATTTAACTCAAGGAGACTCTGTTTCTTTAGCTAAATCAAAAATCACGTTAGATTCTTCTAAAAAAGAATACTATGGTTCGGTACAACTAGGCCCTGATGGAAAAATTTATCTTGCTGTTCAAGGTACTGATACCTTGGGCGTGATAAAACTGCCTAATGATACTGTATCTTATACCAATGCCAATAAAATAAAAATTGATACTTCATATTACCAAAGAGATGCCTTCAGCTTAAGTGGCAAAACTAGTCAATTGGGGTTACCCACTACGGCAACGGTTGTCATTACCAAAAATTCTGGTGTAGGTATTATGGCTTCAGATACTTGTTTTGGTTCGCCTTCTAATTTTCAGACGAATCATCTTTGTGAGGGAGAGACCTTTAAAAATACTAAAACAGACTGGAGATTTTATGCTGGTCCTGCTCCTCAGGCTGGCAATGATGGAAAATATACCCCCGTCGGTTCGCCCGTTTACACCGTAAATGGTGGTGCTGGCGATGCAGGCTTAAAGGTTTCTTACACTTTCCTTGCCCCAGGAAAATACCATGTTTTTGTAAACATGGGTAATCAATGCTTGGCCGATACATTACTACCTCCACAGGAGTTCGAAATTTTTGCCATACCTACTGCCGATTTAGGCAATGACATTAATCTTTGTCAGAATACTACTACTCTGACGGCAGCGAATAACCTTCCTGATAGCCACTATGCATGGTTGATAGATGGTACTTTTTCACCTAAAGATACCCTTCGTACTTTAGTAGCAACGAAGTCTGGAAAATATACGGTATTGGTAGAGAAAAATGGTTGTATTGCCGAAGATTCTGTAAATGTAAATTTGTATGCAGCCAAGCCTTTTTATTTAGGTGCAGATACTACCATTTGCCAGAATACTTCCTTCGTTTTATCTGCAAGCAATGCTGGTACTAGTACAACTACTACTTTTTTATGGAATACTGGACAAACAACACCAAGCATCGTAGTAAGTAGCGCGGGTACTTATGCGGTAACTGTCAAAGAAAGTACGACGAATTGTGAAGTAAAAGACCAGATTACAGTACGAACGTTGCCTAAGCCAAGTTTCATTGTCAATAGAAAATTGCCGAGTAGCTGTAATATTAAAGACGGGCAAATTGATATTCAAAACCTCTCTCCTGCTGATACCTATACGTTTGTATGGTATAAAGATGGGATTGCTATAGCAGGTCAAACGCAAAGTTCATTGAAAGGTATAGAAGCAGGTAGCTATCGTGTATCTATTCAAAGCACGATTTCTTGTGATACTACGTTCAATATTACTTTATTGGCTTTGGGTTCTAATCCAAACATTATTGTAAGACCAACAGATACCTATTGCGACGTACTCAATAGTGGTTCAATCGCTTTCACTGTTAACACAAATAGTGGTGTTCAACCTACCACGTATGATTTAAAATTGAATGGTAATCCTGACGCTTCTGTTAGAAGTGGCTCTGTGGGTTCAATATTGGTATCATCTAGGAATTACTTAATTAGCGGTCTTGGCGCTGGCACTTATACATTAGAATTATCAGACCCATCTGGCTGTAAGTATATTGAAAGTAATTTAGTCATCGCCATTCGCCCAAGAACAGTTACAAGCATTACGGTACCTCCATTGGTTTGTCAAGGCGATACAATTGTTCTGAAGGCTACTAATGCTAGCACTGGAACAATATCATGGAGCACGGGTGAAAATACGCCTGAAATTAAGGTTTCTAGGGCTGGTCAGTATACTGTAACAGTTATGGATGCTACAGGAAAGTGTATCAGCACCGCTAAATCTTTAGTGTCTTTCAAGCCTGTTCCTGTTATCAATCCTAGTGTTCCGAATGAAGTATGCGAAAATAGTCGCCCGATACAGTTATTAGCGAGTCCAGCAGCAGGGGTTTGGAAAGGAGCGAATGTAACTCCTGGCGGACTTTATACGCCTTCTCCTTATCCAAAAACAGATATTGTAAGTTATGAAGTAACAGGTACAAATGGTTGTGTCGGTAGTTCAACTAGCATGATTAAAATAGCTCAATCACCAAAAGTAGATTTAGGAGCAGACAGGGATGTTTGTAGAAACGGTATTGATTTTATTGGTACTAATCTTGAATCGGGCGTTACTTATCGCTGGAATACTGGACAAACAACTAATTTTATCTATCCTACACAGCAAGGGCTATATACGTTAAATGCTAATCTTGGCAATTGCAGAGCTAGTGATGATATTATTGTTCGCTTATTGCCCTCTCCTTTTATTCCTTTAAAATCTGAATTACCACTTTGTGTGCCAGATGCTTTACCGATAAAATTGGATGCTGGTGGCGGAGCAGGGCAAACGTATAGATGGTTTCCTACTGGACAAACCGACCAAAGTATTTTTGTATCAAATGTTGGGATTTATACCGTGGAAGTAACCAATACGTTAGGTTGTACTAGTCGCGCAAGTACTAATGTGGTAGATAGATGCGAACCGAGCATTTTAGTGCCTGATATTTTCACGCCTAATGGGGATATCCAGAATGATTCATTTCAAGTATTTACAGCTCATATCAAAGATTTTGAATTAAAGATTTTTAACCGTTGGGGCGAGTTATTATTCATCTCTAAACGTCCAGAAGACCGTTGGGATGGCAAATACAAAGGGGTATTAGTAAAACCAGATTCATTCGTTTGGCAGATTACTTATACTGCTGAATACTTTCCTGAAAGAGGTACATTAAAAAAACAAGGGGCTGTTACGGTGGCTTGGTAGCTTTTGGGCTGTCGGGTTTCAGCTATCAGTCTTCGGATATCGGCTTTTTATCTGAATAGAATGTAGGGACGAATTGCATTCGCCCTAATATTTTTTTGCTACAAAGGACGAATGCAATTCGTCCCTACGGTTTGATAATCCTAAAAGAAAAAAGTCGGCTTCCGATAAACCGAAAGCCGACTTCTGAAAGCTAAAATAAGTCCGAAAGCTGAAATCCGATAGCCGAAAGCTTAATCCTCATCTCCTCCACGTACTCCTGAAAGTATTGTTGAACCAAAGAAAATAGCATTTAAAAACAATTTGTTAGTACCATACCAAAATGCTCTGAAGTTTGGATTATCCGTCATCACAATCACCTTTCCTGCTCCATAAGCTGTTGCTACTACCGATGGTGTATTCTTCATTAACTTCTTGTTACGCTCAGTGATATAACCACTTACCAGAGGGTCGTTAGTATAAATCAATGGAGCATTGTATGGGTCTTTAATTTTCTCTAAATAAATATTATTATCTCTGAAAACACTTAACGTTTGGTCTTTATATCCATAGCCAATTGGGTGCGTAGGGTCTAGTTTCACTTGGAAAATAGCACCACTTGTTTGCTGTGCACCTTTATAGCGTTCTGCCAACGCATAAGGTTTAGCAGTAGCAGTATCGGCAGGAATATTTTTAATTTTTACAGGAGATAAGCCTTTTGCAGAAGCCCATTCTACCGCATCAGTTAAAGCGATTAAAGTACCACCTCCTCTAACCCATGTTTTTATTTTCTCTTCATTCAAAGTACTGTATTCACCACTCGAAAGAATCAACGTATTGTACTTTTCTAAACTCATGCGGTTTACTTGCGTAATATCCGACATCGATAAAGGAATGTTTACCCTAGTATCTAATAAATGCCAAATCTCACCCGCATCGTTTGGATTTACACCCGTTCCCGTCAGCATTAAAACCTTTGGTTGACGCATCGGTGCGAAATAGCTACTTCCTAAATCAATTCCTGATGGTGTTAAACCTGTTTGTAAAGCATAAAAGTCAATGCCATCTCTTTCAGCAAGTGTTTGTAACAATGTTTTCAGGGCAACAAAATCAGCTTGTTGATTTGACCCAACGGTGATTTCTACGGTACCATAGCTAAATGCTTTTGTCCCGCCTTCAAATACTCCTGTGAAAGGTTCAGTAGCTACTTTTAGCTTGTAGCCTTTCTTCTGTAATTCATAGGCTGCTCTTGGGGCAAAATAGCTATCCCACTCAAACACATACCCGTAAGTGGTATTACCAATGATTTTTCCTTTTGGAAATTCATTCTTCGTTAACTTATCCCCTAAAGCTAAAGCAATTTTGGCTTCTGAATAAGGTACATTAAAACAATGAGGCATAGACCACGCCGAAATATCATAGAAAAGAGAATCTTCAAAAGTAGTACGTTTTTCAAAAATACCTTGAACCAAACGGTATTGCGGTTGACTTAAAGGCACAATATAGGCCTCCCCTTTTTTAAAGGTTTTTCCATCCAATGTTTCATCTTTGGATACATTGAAAACATCTATTTCATGTTGGCGAAGGATATTAATCATTTCCCAAACCTTTACTTTATCAGCACCTCCGCCAAAAACATAAGCTTTGGTAGCCGAAGTAGATTTTTCTTGATAGAAACTTCTTTGATAATCTAACAAATCCTGACGCATCGCTTTGGCTGCACGCAAAGTAGAAAGCGTAGTAACAAATTGGTTTCTAACGGTAAAGGCAAAACTCATATTGCCATTCTGTGTTTCTTGTAAATGTCCACGAGAACTAGCTTGTTCAAACAAGATACCGATACTTCCCTGCACGTCTGGGAAAGTAGAACCTTTTCCATAGTAAAAATCATCGTACCCTTCTTTCGTAAAATATAATGACCCGATTTTATCTAACGCTGCCGCATGAAACTTACCTATTACTTCGGTTAAATCGATGTTTTTCTTTGGCGTAAGTGGATGCGTTCTGGCTGGAATACCGGGTTGAAAGAAGAATGATGAATTAGGCCCCATCTCATGGTGGTCAGTCAGGATATTTGGCTTCCATTCATGAAATTTCTGTATTCTGCCTTTACTTTCTGGATGTTGCGTATAAAGCCAGTCACGGTTAAGGTCGAACCAATAATGGTTATAACGTCCCCCCGGCCACATCTCATTCAATTCTCTACTGTTTGGGTCAGATACCATGTTCACGCTTTTGTTAGCATTCACCCAGCTTGAAAAACGCTCGCCACCATCTGGATTAATGCGTGGGTCTAGTAAAATGACCGATTCGTTCAAGATAGAATCTATCTCAGCACCCTGAGCCGCCGCTAAATAATATAATGCCAATACTGAAGCATTTGTACCACTGGCCTCGTTTCCGTGTACCGAATAGCCCATCCACATTACGATAGGCATATTTTTAGTATCTAAACTCGACGATTTGTCGGGTTCTACTAACTTATGATGGTCTGCTTTAATTTTATCGACATTTGCTAAGTTTTTTGGAGACGAAATCGTCAATAATAACAATTGTCTGTTTTCGTAACTACGACCATATTCACTCAACTCAACCCTGTCAGATAATTCAGCTACTTTTTTCATATAGCCCATCAGTTGCTCATGCTGAATGTGCCAGTCGCCTACCTGATACCCAAGATATTGCTGTGGGGTAGGGATTTTAGGGTCATAACTAATATTCTGTGGCAGAAAGTAGCTATTAGGTACTTGTCCGAAGCAAGTACGAATAAGCATAAAAAACAAAAAAGCGGTTAACCGCTTTTTGCTAGGAATGTAAAGAGGAAAGTTGTTTGTCATATTGATTAGTTTGATGATGATGCACAATTAAAGTAGGCTATAATATTTATGCCATAGCCATTAAAATATTTTTGAATTTTGAATAAAAGGGCACAATAAATAGTGTATAGAGATTTTATCAGAAAAACTCTATCATTATTAACAATAAAATTGCCATTCAGATAATTAGCGTTGTTTCATCAACTTCGCTTCAATCGTCTGTTGTGTATGAGGCACAGCTCTTAGGCGTTCTTTAGGAATCAATTTTCCAGTATCGATGCATACACCATAAGTGCCATTTTTGATACGGATTAAAGCATTCTCTAACTGAGTAGCAAATTTTTGCAAACGTGCTGCTAATTGGCTCATACTTTCTTTTTCAGAAGTATCAGCGCCATCTTCCATTGGCTTAGAGCTACCTGCCGTCACATCTGTTCCTGGATCATTACGTTTATGTAATGCTTCACGAATGTAGTTTAACTCGCCACGTGCATCTTCCAATTTGTTAGTGATAAGCACTTCAAATTCTTTTAGCTCTTCCTCAGAGTATCGCGTTTTTTCTTCTACAATAGTGTTCATATTCAATAGGGCTGTTTGGGTTGAATATTAAATTAATAGCATTTAAAATTTTTGCAAAGATAAGTTGTTGATTTTAAAATTTGCAATATTTCAAGAATAAATTAAATTTTTCTAAAATTTTATAATTTCTTAATTTTTAGAATTAGCCAACGATTATTTGGCAAACGCATCTATCTTCCATAAAGTTAAAAAGCAAAAAGCAAAAATACCTCAAATTTATGTTTTTTGATTAAAAATCAGGTATTTATACTTACATACAAAGTACTTGTTTTTGTCGTTTCAAGTGTGTTATGTTTGTGCATAATCAACAAAAACAAATCTCAAGGCCTGATTACCACTTATTTAGCGAAAAACAGGAAATAGTATTTTCCTAATATTTCAATCTCCTATAATAATGGTAGTCGGATATATAAAAACAATGACTTACTTAGAGCCCGCTCCTATCAAGGACAAAGAAAACCCACTAGAATCCATGATGCAACGCTTCGACAAAGCGGTTGAATTATTGGGAATTTCTGATGAAATGTATTATATCCTTAAAGTGCCTGCTCGTCAGGTAACAGTAGGATTACCCATTACAATGGATAATGGAAGTATTAAGGTATTTGAAGGCTACCGAGTGATACACTCTAACATCCTTGGTCCATCAAAAGGGGGAATTCGTTTCGACCCTGCTGTAAATATTGATGAAGTACGTGCATTAGCTGCTTGGATGACATGGAAATGTGCTGTAGTAGATATTCCTTATGGCGGAGCGAAGGGTGGAATCGCCTGCAATCCTCGTGAAATGTCGGCTGGCGAGATGGAACGTTTAATGCGTGCTTATACGGTATCGATGTTAGATGTGTTTGGTCCAGACAGAGACATCCCTGCACCAGATATGGGCACTGGTCCTCGCGAAATGGCTTGGCTGATGGATGAATATTCTAAAGCAAAAGGAATGACGGTCAATGCCGTTGTAACAGGTAAGCCTTTGGTTTTGGGCGGTTCGTTAGGTCGTACAGAAGCAACTGGTCGTGGGGTAATGGTTTCGGCTTTGGCTGGCATGGATAAACTTAAAATCAACCCTTATAAATCTACTGCCGCCGTTCAGGGTTTTGGCAATGTGGGTTCTCATGCTGCTAGCTTATTACACGAACGTGGCGTAATGATCAAAGCCATTTCTGATATTTCTGGTGCTTATTACAACGAAAACGGTATTGATATTGAAGGGGCTATTAAATTCAGAGACTTAAACAAAGGTACATTAGCAAATTTCCCGGGGGCTGAAAGAATCTCGAATGAAGAGCTATTGACTTTAGACGTGGATGTATTAGTACCTGCTGCTAAAGAAGATGTTATCACTATCGAAAACGCACCTTATATCCAAGCAAAATTGATTGTTGAAGGAGCCAATGGCCCAACGTCTGCTTCAGCTGATGACATTATTAATGAGAAAGGGATATTAGTAGTGCCAGATATTCTGGCGAATGCCGGAGGCGTTACGGTATCTTATTTTGAATGGGTTCAAAACCGTATGGGTTATAAATGGAATCTCGACCGTATCAATCGTCGTTCAGATAGAATTATGAAAGATGCTTTCGATAAGGTATTCTTGACATCCCAACAATTTAAAGTACCTATGCGTATTGCGGCTTATATCGTAGCGATTAAGAAAGTAGCTGATACTTATAAATTCCGTGGAGGGTATTGATTAATCAATTAATACTAAAAATCCATCCCTAGCGAGGGACTTAAGTCCCTCGCTAGGGATGGATTTTTGATTTTCAAACAGTCTTATTCAGGCAAGTAAATTCACTTCATTAAAACTTCTGACTGTTTTAGCAATGTCTTGTATTAATTCCATTCGTTCTTCAATGGCATTACCCACCACGATAATATCTGCACCTGCCCTTAAAGCATCATGCGCTTTTTTAGCAGTATTTATTCCTCCTCCTACGATGATGGGAACATCAACAGATTGCTGTACTGCGGCAATCATTTCTGGCGAAACTGCATTGTAAGCGCCCGAACCCGCATCCATATAAATCAATTTCAAGCCTAACATTTCGCCTGCCATAGCCGTACACGCAGCAATGCTTGGTTTATCATGCGGAATGGGTGTGGTATTAGAAATATACGAAACCGTAGTTTGGCGACCGCTATCAATAATCATATAGCCCGTCGGTAATACTTCTATCCCACTTCTTTTCAGAATAGGGGCAGAAATTACTTGTTGCCCTATGAGGTAATCAGGGTTTCTACCCGAAATCAATGACAGGAATAATACACCATCTACTTTATTATTAAGGTGCAGGCTATTGCCAGGGAATAGTACCACTGGTATATCGCTGTTTGCCTTAATATCCGTAATTACCTTTTCCATGATAGAGCTAGTAATTAAACTACCACCCACAAAAAAGAAATCTACTGCTTGCTCTTTACTTAAGCTTATTAAATGCGAAAAGCTGTCTTCATTGACTTTGTCGGGGTCAATCAAGACAGCAAATGCTTTTTTGCCTTGAGCCTTCAGCTCATAAAATTTATTGAGAAGATTTCTCTGCATAATTTTCTTTTAAAATCGAAAGGGCTTCTATGATTTTATCTTTAGCAATGGCCATTAAAAATGACAACATGTACCCTTTGATAGATGAAACAAGCCACGATTCTTTCGCTTTTTCTTTTTTTACAATAACAGGTAAATTACCGTTTTCTGATATTTTGGCAGATACTTTTTTTTCATTATCCGAGGTCAAATAGCTAAATAGTAAATAACTAGTAGCTAAAACACCACCAATAATAAGGGCTCTCGTACCTATACGGGTAGCTTCTGATTTAAGGTTGCTAACCTGTCCATCAATCGTTTCTTTATATGCTTTCGCTTCTAAATGTAATTGTCGCTTACGTTCAGAGATTTTTTTGGGGCTAACTGTTGGAAACATAATCTTTACGTTATTCTGTTATTGTCCGAGTAAATTCATTGCACAAATCGCTGACACAATAACTGTGTATGTATGTAAAACTATTCAAAAGTAATAAAAATTGCTTTTTTGAGTAAAAATTTAAAGAAAGAATTATCTTTTAATTTTCTTGAAAAGTGGATTGAGTTTCTACTTCAATACTTTCTGTAATTGTATCGGGTTTTAGTAGTTTTTTTCCAAGATAAAAAACAAACGTTATTACAATGGCGAGTAACACTGTAACTACTAGAAAACCAAGGTATTCGCTTTTGAAAACATGGTTTAAAAATAATGCCAAAGTAAGAAGGAAGAATAAGAGAAGCAATAGTCCAGATAATACAAGTATTGCTCCGATAATCAACTTTTTAATCGTTTCCTGAACTCTTTCTTCTACTTCAAGTTTCGCAATTTCTACATACGTTTGTACATACTTATAGATGTTGTCAATCAATCCGTTTGTCTCTGGTATCTTCATGGCTTAGTTAATTTTGCAATACAAATAACTAAAAAATAGTATCCCAAAGCAAATATCCGTTTAATACAATGATGATAATTGCTACTATCCAAGAGCAAATTTTCATCAATTTGGAATTAACAAATTCGCCCATTTGGGTTTTATCATTTGTGAAAAGAATCAGAGGTACTACTGCAAAACTAAGCTGTAATGATAATATCACTTGGCTAAGTACTAATAATTCTCCCGTCCCTTTTTCTCCATACAATATTGTTACCACTAAAGCGGGAATCACTGCTATTAAGCGTGTTATTAGTCTTCTCAGCCAAGGCTTTAATCTCAAATTCAAAAAGCCTTCCATCACGATTTGCCCTGCTAAAGTTCCCGTTAACGTAGAGTTTTGTCCAGAAGCCAATAACGCTACAGCAAAAAATATTCCAGCAAACTTTACGCCCAAAACAGGGTCGAGCAAGTGATAAGCATCGTTGATATCTGCCACATTTTGATTTCCTGTATGGTGGAACGTAGCCGCAGAAATGATTAAAATAGCAGCGTTGATAAAGAATGCTATTGATAATGATAAGTTTGAGTCTATCGTCGCAAAAAAGATGGCCGAGCGTTTCCCTTCACTATTTTTTTCAAAATTTCGGGTTTGTACAATACTAGAATGTAGGTATAAATTATGAGGCATTACCGTAGCGCCCAAAATACCAATGGCCACGTACAACATTTCAGGATTAGTCAGTATTTCGGGTTTAGGTAAAATATTCCCAAAAATTTCTTTGATGGAAGGTTGAGATACAAATATCTCATACCCAAAACAACAAAAAATCATAAAGATTAATCCAGCCACAATAGATTCTAGTGTTCTAAAGCCCTTTCCTTGGAAATATAACAGTACCAAGACATCCAAAACGGTAATCACTACTCCTACTGTGAGCGGTAAGCCAAAAAGCAAATTAATGGCTATGGCCGAGCCTATGACTTCTGCTAAATCGCAAGCGGCAATAGCAATCTCACACAAAACCCATAATGTTATGGCAACAGGTTTTGAATACGCATGTCTACAGGCCTGAGCTAGGTCTCGTCCTGTGGCAATTCCTAATTTTAATGATAGATGCTGTAGGAGCATCGCAAAAATATTGGAAATAAGGATTACCGAAATGAGTGTGTAGCCAAATTTTGCCCCCCCCGCAATATCTGTTGCCCAGTTTCCAGGGTCCATATAACCCACTGCAACCATCAAGCCTGGGCCTGTAAAAGCCCATAATTTTTTGGAAAAAGAACCTGTTTTAGGCACATGTATTGAACCATATACTTCTGGTAACGACTGATTTATAATTGTATTCTTAAGGTCCATGCTGAATATTGTATTAAATTGTAAGGTATGTCTCAGATATATGATGTAAATTTATTTTTTGTCAACTACAATTCAAAATATTTTTTTAGATTAATCTAAAATTTATTTTTTCGCTTATTAAATAATATCTTTGTCATAGAAACAACTACTATTATTGCCTTCAAAGAATATTCGTCATGACTTCATTTACGGAAGAAAACTACCTTAAAATAATTTATAAGCTTTCTGCGGAAACTGGCAGTGAAGTCAGCACAAATGCTGTGGCAGAACTGACGCTTACAAAGGCAGCATCTGTTTCGGATATGCTTAGAAAACTTTCTGAAAAACAACTGGTTAACTACCAAAAATATCAAGGTGTGAGGCTAACAGAGTTGGGCGAGGCTGTGGCATTAAAGGTGATTAGAAAACACCGTTTATGGGAAGTTTTTTTAGTTGAGAAATTAGGCTTTAATTGGGATGAAGTACATGAAATTGCAGAGCAATTAGAACATATTGATTCAGAAGAGTTGGTTGAAAGACTTGACGAATTTTTAGGCTTTCCAAAGTTTGATCCACACGGTGACCCAATTCCAGATACTTTCGGAGTGATGCCTGAATTACGCTATCAAAATCTATCAGAAATTGCAGTCGGACAGCATGTTGTAATGGTTGGTGTGTCTGAACACTCCCCTACTTTTTTACAGTACTTGGCCAAGATAGGGCTAACCTTAGGTTGTCATATTGTCGTAAAAGAATTGAATGAATTTGATAAATCGCTATGCGTTAGTCTTGGCGAAGCCCCTAGTCTTTTCATCAGTCACGAAGTAGCCAAGAATCTGTTAGTAAAGAGTATCAAAAATTGATTTTGAATTAAAAGCATAAAAAAACCTAATAACGCCGCCACGTTATTAGGTTAAAAAATCTGCGTTCGAAGAACACATTACAAAGATAGAAAAAATGGAGTTTAAGTCAAGCATTTTTAAAGAATTCCTTGTATAAACTTATAAAATATTACACGAACCAAGAATATTTCTTTATGAACTCCTCGAATTTGTTTACGAAACGCCAAAATCTTTCTACTTAAATTTTATAAATTAGTTTTTTTGATAATTAATTGCTAGCAAGCAACTCATCTTTACAAAACTATTTTCAGATTTAATATTATATTTTCTTGTTTATAATATTAACTTATGTTAATTCATTAAAACAATCATGCTTATCTCTTTTTTTACCTCTTATTACCCATCATAATTATAGTATCTATGTCCCGCATAAAAAGACTCAATTTTTTAAAGTAATTTATAATTAGCCATTTCATCTTTTAGCTGTACACCACTTATTTTTTTCCCTTTTATTTCATTTAACAAATAAAAAATCTTTTCTGTGGCTAACACATAGTTTAATCCTTCTGGACGAATATTAGAGACACAATTTCTACTTTCATCCGTCAGTCCCACTTGAGGTTGGTAAGTAATATAAGCACCCATACTATCTGCTGAAGTAAGCCCAGGGCGTTCGCCAATTAAAATAACTACGATGCTTGCCTTTAATAAAAAGCCTATTTCATCAGCAATGGCTACTCTCCCTTGTTCAACGATACAAATCGGTGCAATCTTCCAATTATCAGCTTGAAGTTTCGGAAGTAATAACTGTAAAAAAGGGAGGGAATGTTCATTAATGGCTTTCGCCGAGAGTCCATCGGCAATGACAAAACAAATATCAGCTTCAGTGGACTCTTTTTTACTCAACGTTTCTCTGGATAGTTGGCTGATAGTTCTTCCTAAGTCGGGACGTTGAAGATATTGTGAACGAGACTTTACCTCACTTTGTAACGGTAATACTTCTATCTTAAAATTTAACATAAAAGCCTCTTGTAAACTGCTTATCTGTATTTCAGAATAAACGGCATCTCTTGCCTGAGCATGGTCAGATTGAAATTTCAATAATTCAGCCGTTGGCAAACTATGCCCAGCTCGCCCACGAGCGATCCGGGCAGGTGTATAGTTTTGTAAAAATTGCCATTGGTCGGCTTTGTTGATTTCCATGTTGTGATTCATTGAATGATTTAATGAATGAACGATTTAGTGATTAATCATTGAATTAAGAAAATTATTGTCTAATTCTATTGATAGCAACAGCAAAAAACTCCTCACTCTCCACTCTAAACTCATCACTCAATCAACTCCATATTTCTTCTTTGTCTCCTCATCCAAAGGCAATAAATACACTTTGCCAAAAACCTTAATCCATTCTTGTATTTCCTCATATTTGTAATCCAACTCTTCGCCATCTCCATAACTCATCAAATTATCCTGTTGTGTTTGTAAATCTGTTTTAACAATGGCTTTGCCAGCCGTGACATAGAGATAGCGATTGTCTATAATATCAATATCTGTTGGTACTTTATTTAACCATAAAGTTTGGATTAATTTGCCTGTGGCTACTTCGAAAGTTTTTACTTGGTGTTGGCTTACTTGGGTAATTGATAAAAATTTGCCATTTCCTGAAAACCTTAATAGCTTATGATTTTTTATCTCTTTTAAATAGTAATGAAGTTTACCTTCCGTCAATAACCATACTTTATAATTATGATATTTATCTACTGTTAAAAGCCATTTAGTATCTGGAGAAAAATAGGTAACAATAATATTTTTTTCCTCTTTTAAAAAGTGAGCTTGCCTCTTATTACTCATAGACCAAATTTTGTGAGTACCTCCCAATAATTTATCTACTGTTACTAGCCATTTTGTGTCTGGTGAAAAATCGACATAACTAATATTTTTTTCCTCTTTTAAAAAGTCATAAAGTATTCCCTTTCCCATCGACCAGACTTGATTATTATTATTCATATCCCAAGTTACTAACCATTTACTATCGGGTGAAAAATGAAAATCCCTAATGCCTTGCTCTTGTTTTAAAAAGCTCTGGGCAAGCTCTTTTTCCATCAACCAAAATTTGGCTATGCCATCGTTGTATTTTGTTACCAGCCATTTATTATCGGGCGAAAAATAGACACTACGGATGCTTTGATTCTGTTTTAAAAAGTTTAGTTCAAGTTCTTTTTCCATCGACCAGACTTTGACGATATCATCATTATATTTTGTTATTAGCCATTTACTATCAGGGGAAAAAAAAGCATCAATAATATTTTTCTCCTCTTTTAAGAAATCATGTTTAAGCCCTTTTTCCATCGACCAGACTTTGACTGTACCATCGTTATATCTTGTTATCAGCCATTTACTATCAGGGGAAAAAGAAGCACTACGAATGCTTTGCTCCTCTTTTAAGAAATCATAAGGTATCACTTTGGAGTCTTGCAAGACTTGAACATGATTATTCTCATCTATTATTACAGTCCATTTTCTATTAGGCGAAAAATAGATAGAATTTATGATTTTCTTATTATTCAAAAAATTGACTTGGATACCATTATCCACTTGCCATGCTTTGATAATTCTGTTATCATTTTTTGTTATAAACCATTTGCTACCAGAGAAAAAATAAGTATCATCAATGTTTTTCTCATCCTTTAAAAAAGAAACTTGTTGCATTTTTTCAACTTGATATACTTTGAACTGGTTATTTATATTCCATATTACTAACCATTTACTATCGGGTGAAAAATACACATCCTCAATATTTTTCTCTTCTTTTAAAAAGTCATAAAGTAGCCCCTTATCCACTTGCCATACCTTGGCAGTACCATTTACATCACATGTTACAAGCCATTTTCTATTAGATGAAGAATAAAGAGAATGAAGATTAGTCTCTCTTCTTAAAAAGTCGACTTGTACACCCTTATCCACTTGCCATACTTTGGCTCTACTTCTGCTCATAAAATCATAATCATCAAGTGTTACTAACCACTTATCATTAAGATTCAAAGAAAAATAGGCATCTTTTATTTCTACTTCGTCTTTTAAAAATTTAGCCTGAATTCCATTATCTACTTGCCATACTTTAACATTATCATTTTCACTTCTTGTTATCAGCCATTTACTATCAGGGGAAAAAGTAGCAGAATTAATATTTTTCTCCTCTTTTAAAAAGTCATAAAGTATTCGCTTATCCATCGACCAGATTTTGACAGTACCATCTTTGTACTTTGTTAAGAGCCATTTACTATCAGGGGAAAAAGTAGCAGAATTAATATTTTTCTCCTCTTTTAAAAAGTCATAAAGTATTCGCTTATCCATCGACCAGATTTTGACAGTACCATCTTTGTACTTTGTTAAGAGCCATTTACTATCAGGGGAAAAAGTAGCAGAATTAATATTTCTCTCCTCTTTTAAAAAGTCATAAAGTATTTCTTTTTCCACTGACCAGACTTTGTAATCATTTTCACCTCTTGTTACAAGCCATTTACTATCAGGGGAAAAATCGGCATTAAGAATGCTTTTCTCCAGCCTTAAAAAGGCTGCTTGCTGACACTTAGCTAGCGACAATACGTTACAATCTCCATTCTTATCTGTTGTTACCATCCATTTACTATCGGAAGAAAAATATATATGACTGATATTTCTCTCTTCTTTTAGAAAGTCATAAAGCACTCCCATATTTACTTGCCATACTTTGGTATCTTGGTTCTCATTTACAGTTACGAGCCATTTACTATCAGGAGAAAAATAAGCATCACGAATATTTTCCTCCTCTTTTAAAAAATCAGGTTGTTGACTCTTGTCTAATGTACAAATGTTGCTGTATCCATTCTTATCTTCTGTTACAAGCCATTTACTATCAGGAGAAAATGAGACTCTTGCAGCCTTTTCAAACCTTCTTTTTTCTTGCCACTGATGAATATTGCTTTGATTAAACAACCTTTCAAATACTTCATTTATAGTTTGTAATGCTGTTACATCGTTGGTTTTATGCAAGGCTCCTTCCAATAATGCTATTCCTTGTATAGGATTGAGCTTATCTGCTTCTGATGCCCAATATAAAGCTGTTGTATTATTCTTTTCCAGTGTAGAGACCCACCCAAAAATACAACCAAATAGACTCAAAAGAATACAAATCACAACCCCCAAAATTATCGTTTTTTGGTTTACACTTCTAAAATTACGTTCCCTAACAATATCTTCAATTACTTCATTGGAGGGTTTCGAGCCTCTAAGATTTTCAAGTGTTTCTGGAATATAAACAAAACTGTTATTATTAGAAATTTTAGGGTTTTTAAACTTTGCCAAGGATTCATTGATATTAATGGCAATGATATTTTTGGAAAATGTTGTTATTTCTTCATCAATCCAATCTGTATTTCTAATACTTAAAGGTTCTGCCGCTTGTGGAGAAGCAATTAAAATCATTTTACGGCTTCGTCTTAGTCCTGTTTTAATCTCTTTGGGCAAAGCATTACCGGGAAGAATTTCAGATTCATCTACAAAGCAATAAATTCCTTTGCTAAATAGGCTGGATTCCAATGATTTCATATACCCATAAGCATCCGCCCTACGATATGAGATAAAATAGTCCCAACCAAAGAGCTTTATTTTTAGGCGGTCAAAAAAACTATAATTGTTCATACGTTTGTAACTGATTTATAGACAATTTCTAAGCCCCTTCATCACCAAATATATGGCTTCCATCAGATGATTCGTTTGAAATAGTCTTATATTTTCCTCTTCTGTAAGTCCATTATGAAGGTCTTTCCATGATAGATTTTGAAAGAAAGTATTGATTGCTTCAACTGATGGAATATTTGATGGGTCTTTTTCTTGATAGAGATGTTGTAAAGCCTTGTACTTTTCAGAAAAATAATCTTTGTGTTCGCTTGTAATTAATGTAGTCTTTTGGGTAATGCTCTGTATTAAACAACGAGTTGCTCCTCCAAACATTCCTATTAAATAGATTGGTTTTTGGGTTTTCAAACCCTCGTAAGCCTCCTCTATTATCCCTGCATAACAACCTATAAAACCTCCTAATTTACCACCCATTAATATCAGAGCATCACTTTTAAGATTCTTTTCTATACGCATTTTAGTTAAATTTTTTGCCCATAAAAAAGTATTCTCAATGGTATCATGAGAAACAATTTGATAGTCTTTTTCATCAAGTGAGAAGATGGCTTCTGGTTTAACCTTTACAATCCTCACTCTGTTTTTCTTAAATTTCACTTCTTGTTCTAAAGTAAGTGTACAATAAATTGGATATGAAAAATAGTTAATGAAAGGGGAATATTGAGCATCGTCTTTTACTCGATATTGAAAAGATAATTCTAAAAACTTTTCTAAAAAGCCATTTTTTCTTAAATCTCCACCATATACAATTGTTGCTCCTTGTACCAATAAGTGCCTTGTCAATTCAATAATAGAGTCTTGCAAATGTAATGATGACATTCCGAGTTCTTCTAAATCCTCAGAATCTGAAATAGAGAAGGCTATTCTTTTTCGATTTGGGGCTGCATTATTTGGACTAAGTGTGTTTAAATCAGTTTCTATCATTTCCAACAATTGCGTTGAAACCCCAGTAATATTGATTTCTTGCTTGTCTATATTAGTCTCCATCTTTATAAATATTGGAATGAGTGTGACGGTGTTACAAAATTGATGTCATTATTTACTTCATTAAGAATTTTTAGTTCCTCATTACCTAATGGTGGGTCAGGATATAAAACTAAGACAGGTTTATCGGTATTTTCTTGACGAAGCTTTAAAATATCAAGGTAATTAAACAGCTCTGGGGGATTACTTAGAATATGACAATGATATTTTTTTTCTAAATTATAAAGAGTGATATGTTTTTCTAAAAACTTTTGAGCAAACAGGTTTACCAATACTTGGATAATTGCTAAATCTATAATATCATTAAAACTACCATTCCATTTGATGGTGGGGACATTTCCCAAATAAGGAAAACTTCTTCTTTCTTGTTTTTGTATATGATGAACAACAACGATGGGACACTTTTTCCTTTTGGCAGTAGATACTTCAATCTGACACCATTCTCTTGTAGAATAAGCATCCGTGAGAAAGACTATCATGGCAGTATTTTTATCAATATTGCGATTGATTTCATCAGAGAAATCATATCCATCTGCTATATCATTGGTATCAAAAAAGGTATTGGCTTTTAAATTGTTTTCAATGTAATTCTTGAAACTAATCGCCAATTCTTCTCCATCTGCTTTGGCATGGCTTAAAAAAAGCTTTACGGGCGGTCTTGGTGTAATTACTGTGTTTGTTTTTACGACTTCGTTAACAGATTGAAGGTCTAACATCATTCTGGCAATATCATGCAATAACCTACTTTTAAGTATTTCCCATTGTTTATCTAAATCATTAGTTTTCATCAAATTGATACTTTGAAAGCGGGGAAACTTTTTCTCTTCCAGAAAATAATTGGAGACAGAAGACAGTTCAACAGGGTAAATACGATTATTCTCATCTAAATTCGAAAGGAGATTTGATACATATTCTTCCCAAATAGCATCATTAAACATATTATTGTCTATTAATAAAACAATAGCATTTTTATCTGACTCTTGAAAATTAATAGAAAGGATTTCATTGTTTCTATTAGCCTTATTTCTATAAAACACAGGGATATTTAAGTTTCTACTTAATACATAATCAGTATCTCTATTGAAATTTTGATAGATTTTATTAGCAAAAAAAAGTCCATCACTAAAATTAGGATGCCATAAGACATATATTGCCAGAGGAGAAGTATACATTTTGGGGGCTTTTATTGATAACTAAAATTGGAGTGCATTGGATACAAATATGCTATCTATATCCAATGCACTCCAATTTACTGAAATAAAAAAATAAAAGCTTAAAGAATTTCTTAATTTTATTATGCGGTAAAAGCAATGTTTATCAAGGCTTTATAAAACATTAAAGGGGGATTGCATCTTATGATATGTTAATTTTAGTTTTACTACTTCTCTAAATACAAGGCATTGATTAATTGTTTATTCCCCGATTTCAAACGCATATTTTCATCAAAAATATTCATTTTCATAAGCCAATCTTCAAACTCTGGGGCGGGTCTTAGACCTAGCAGATGTCGGATATAAAGCGCATCGTGAAAAGACGTACTTTGGTAATGCAGCATCACATCGTCTGCACCGGGAACGCCCATGATAAAATTACAACCTGCTGCCCCTAACAGGGTCAACAACGTATCCATATCGTCTTGGTCGGCTTCGGCATGGTTGGTATAACAAACATCTACACCCATGGGTAGCCCTAACAATTTTCCACAAAAATGGTCTTCAAGTCCTGCCCGTATAATCTGTTTGCCATTATACAAATACTCAGGGCCAATAAAGCCTACTACCGTATTGACTAATAAAGGATTGAAATGCCTTCCTACTGCATACGCACGGGTTTCGCAAGTTTGCTGGTCTAAGCCATGATGAGCATTTGCCGAAAGCGAACTCCCCTGCCCTGTTTCAAAGTACATTAAATTATTGCCTAGTGTACCACGCTTCAAAGAAAGTCCTGCTTCATAGCCTTCTTGTAAAATATTCAAGTTTACACCAAACGAAGTATTGGTCGCTTCTGTGCCTCCAATAGACTGAAATACTAAATCGACGGGAGCATTTTGTTCTATCGCTTGAATGGTCGTAGTGATATGGCTAAGAATACAAGACTGCATCGGAATATCAAAGCGTTGACGAACACCATCCAGCATTTCGAGCAAGCGAATCACCGTAGGGACATTATCAGTAGCTGGATTGATGCCAATGACGGCATCGCCACTGCCATAAAAAAGTCCATCAATCATACTGGCGGCAATGCCTTTAAAATCGTCAGTGGGATGATTGGGTTGTAATCGCGTTGAGAAATGTCCTTTTAGACCGATGGTATTTCTGAACTGCGTAATTACTTCACATTTTGAAGCAACAGTGACCAAGTCTTGAATGCGCATTAATTTACTAACGGCCGCTACCATTTCGGGCGTTAATCCTCTTTGTAAAGCTTGGAGAACCTTAGTGTCGGTAGTTTCTTCCAACAAAAAATTTCTAAAATCTCCTACGGTTAAATGACTGATTTGGCTAAACGCTTTTATATCATGGGTATCAATGATTAACCGTGTAATTTCATCTTGTTCGTAAGGCACTAAGTGTTCAGTCAAAAACGTTTTCAGAGGCACCTCTGCTAAGGCCATTTGTGCTGCTACACGTTCTTCGGCTGAATAGGCAGCAACGCCTGCTAATTCATCTCCAGAACGCAAAGGACTGGCCTTTGCCATCAAGTTTTTTAGGTCTGCAAAGTGATAAATATGGTTTCGAATACAGGCTTGATACATTGGTTATCATTTTTAGCTTAGTCAATACAAAGAAACGTTTTTTTATCATTCACCCTATGATAATTTTTTTATATCAACCCCGTTATTCTACATCGGTAATGCTAACTTGCATTTTTATTAAATTAGTCGAGTTTGTATTTATTATTTGTATAACCCCAAAATACAATAAACATTAAACAAGCACCCTCTCTAAGGGGTTAAGAGAGTCCTCTATTGCCATGAAAAAAGTTACTACCCTTATCGCTGTTGTAGCACTGAGTTTTATCTCGGGTTTTACAGTGATGGCTCAAGAAGATTTGAGTAAAAAGCTTCTTCCAATGGACCCAAAAGTAAAAGTTGGGGTTCTTCCAAACGGACTTAAGTATTATATCATGAAAAACGCTGAGCCTAAAAATAGAGCACAGTTGCGTTTGATGGTAAAAGCGGGTTCTGTATTGGAAAATGATGAGCAACAAGGCCTTGCTCACTTTATGGAACACATGAATTTTAATGGAACGAAAAACTTTCCGAAAAACGAGTTAGTTGATTTCCTGCAAAAATCTGGTGTCCGTTTTGGGGCAGATTTGAATGCTTACACAAGTTTTGATGAAACGGTGTATATGTTACCCGTTCCAACAGATTCGATAGAAGTATTCAAAAAGGGAATTCAAATTCTGGAAGACTGGGCTCATAACGCTACCTTAGACCCTACCGAAATTGATAAAGAAAGAGGCGTTGTATTAGAAGAATCTCGTACAGGCAAAGGAGCTCAGGCACGTATGCGTGATAAATTCTTCCCTATCATTCTAAACAATTCGCAATATGCCAAACGCTTGCCTATTGGTAAAGATGATATTCTAAAGAACTTCAAGTATGATGTGCTAAAACAATTTCATCAAGATTTCTATCGCCCAGATTTAGAAGCTGTAGCGGTAGTTGGTGATGTAGATGTAGCGATGGTAGAAAAAATGATTATCGAAAAATTTAGCGGTATTCAAAATCCTGCCAACGAAAAACCAAGAACAAAGTATAAAATTGATTTAAGCGGTAGTACAGATGTAGCCATCATCACCGACCCTGAGCAACCGAATACGATTGTCCAGATTATGAATAAGCAGGAAAAACGCAAAGACGTTACTTATCAAGACCGTCGTGAAGGAATGCTTCGTTCATTGTTCAATCAAATGCTTTCTGGACGTATCCAAGAGCTTACTCAAAAAGCTGACCCTCCTTTCCAATATGGTTATGCAGGTTATAGCGGTTTTTTAGGTAACCTAGATGCTTTCAACACCGTGGTTGTAGCCAAAGGTGGTAACGTAGAAAAAGGCTTAAAAGCCATATTAGAAGAAGTAGCTCGTGCTAAAAAATTCGGCTTTAATGCTTCTGAATTACAAAGAGCCAAAACTCAGTACATGGTAGGTCAGGAACAGGCTTATAAAGAAAAAGATAAGACTGATTCGGAACAATTGGTAGAAGGATTAGTAGGCGCTTTCTTAGAAGATGAAAACCTCACTTCAACTGAATTTGGGTATGAGTTTACCAAGCAATATTTGGAAGGTATAAAACTAGAAGAAGTAAATGCGTTGGGTAATTTATTGATTACAGATACCAACCGTGCCGTGATTTTGATGGCTCCTGAAAAAGACAAAGCTACCTTGCCTACAGAAGCTCAAATTAGAGAGTGGTTAAATTCTGCTGGAAAAGATGTGACAGCGTATGTTGACCAAACTGTCAACAAACCTCTGATTGCTAAATTGCCGACGGGCTCTAAAGTAATTGCTACTAAACAAATTCCAGAAGTGGGTCTTACAGAGTATACTTTTGCGAATGGAGTAAAGGCTGTTTTGAAACCAACAGATTTTAAAAATGATGAAATCTTGATTGGTGGTTATAGCTTTGGCGGGTCGAATTTATATGGTAATAAAGATGCTGATAATGCTCGTGTAGCATCTGCTATCGCTTCTATGGGTGGCTTAGGAGATTTCTCTACAGTAAACCTCCGTAAAGCCTTAACAGGCAAAGTAGCGAGGGTTAGTCCATTTGTTTCAGGAACGACAGAAGGCATCTCAGGATCTAGTAATCCCAAAGACTTAGAAACGGCATTGCAGTTATTGTATAGTTATTTTACCCAGCCTCGTTTTGATGCTGATGTAGTAAAAGGTTTCTTGGCAAATCAGCGTGATGCTTTGGCGAGTCAACAAAAAACTTTGACGCCTGAGAAAGTATATAGTGACTCTTTGACAGCGATTTTAAGTAACTACGCTCCTCGTAATTTACCAATGACGGTAGAAAGATTGGAGAAGATTGATGCTACTCGTGCTTTCCAGATTTATAAAGAACGCTTTGCAGATGCTTCTGACTTTACGTTTTTCTTTGTTGGGAATTTTAAAAATGAAGAAGTTAAACCTTTATTAGAAAAATATTTAGGAGGCTTACCATCAACTAAACGCAAGGAAACTTATAAAGATTTAGGTATTCGCCCACCAAAAGGAAAGGTTGAAAAAACACTTTATAAAGGTACAGAACCTAAAGCACGTGTAACATTGGTTTGGTCTGGTGACTTTGATGGTACTGCCGAAAGCGAAACACAGGTTGAAGCTTTATCAGAAGTATTGGAAATCAAATTGATTGAGAAATTAAGAGAGGAAGAATCAGGAGTATATGGTGTAGGTGTAAGTGGCAGTACTGCTAAGATTCCTGCTAAACGTTATAACTTCCGAATTGCTTTTGGTTGTGCCCCTGAAAATGTAGAGAAGTTGGTAGCTCGTACTTTGGCTGAAATTGAAAAAGTAAAAGAAAAAGGTGCTGAACAAACAGACATTGATAAGTTTAAGGTAGAAACGAAGCGTCAGACGGAAACACAATTGCGTGACAATGGTTTTTGGATGGGTTATTTACAATCTCAGTATCAAGAAGGTGACGATGTAAAATACATCTTGAAGGAAGAAGAAGCCCTTAAAAAAGTAACTGTTGAAAGTACTAAGACGGCGGCTAAAAAATACTTTGGTGATAATGTCATTAAAGTAATTATGTTGCCAGAGAAAAAGTAGTTTTTTGAAGACTAAAAGATTGTGAGACGTGAGGACAAAGGAAGAAATTCTTTTGTCCTCATTTTTTTGTTTTAGTCAATTAACAACGTAATCTAAACTCCGACCACGCAATGAATCAATCCCTACTCTTAATCAGTTTTCACATCTTTCAAAAACAAATCTATTTGCCATCTTAATGCTGGATTATGAGGCTGGATTGCATTGACTGTTATAAGGTTGCCATTAGCATCAATAATTATATATCTTGGTATCCATAAAGGCATTTTTTCACCAATCCTACGGGTTAATAAAAATTGAGTGAATTTATCTGACTGCCCTATCCAATAACTTCCTGAGCCTTCTTGAGATACGTCATAACGTTTAGATGCTTTTAACCACGCCTGTTTCTTTTTATCTATGGACAATGCTATAAAAGTGATGGGTTTCCCTTTGTAAAACTTAATATGTTCATTTAGGGGTTTCATTAGCATCAAACAAGGTGGACACCAACTTGCCCACATATCTATAAAAATTAGTTTCCCTTTGTTTTTATTGAGTAGTTCAGCCCATGTAATTGTATTTTTATCATCTTTTAGCAAGGTCTGTTTTAATACATAATCTGGATAAACGAAGTCCTTGTCATCTAATTTATCTTTTACATATTTTAAAAAGTATTCGTTTTTACAGAGGTTATAAAATGTAGCTACATTATCATAAAAATTAGCAGGGTTATATGGCTTGTTTATTCTAAGGATATAGGCCATCAAGAAATTTCGCTGGTCGCCCTTGAAATTTCTAACAGCAGAATTGAATTGTACTTGGAAATCATTTTTACCATTCAAAGAATCTCTGCACAAAAATTGATTATAGGAAAATAATGCTCTTTTATATTCTACTCCCGCAACTGTTGTATCTAATCCAAAAATCTCGTCTTTAAACTTTGTCAAACTATCAGTATACCATGTAGGGAAAAATTTCCATGATGTATTTCCATAAATGAAAGGTGATAGTAACTCTACCAAAGTAAAACATTTTATTTCTTGTTCTGTCGCTTGATAAAGTATAGTATTGGTGCTGTCCCTATACCTAGATAATACATTTAATTGTCGATGCATTTTGTTGAAAATACTTCCAATCAAAATTTCATATTCACTTTTTAACACATCCTGAACCTTATAGCCAGAATGTGTTGCAAGTTCTAAGCCTACCTCCTTTTCTAAGGCCGTAAGAACACCAAATAATGAGTCTGCCTTATTTACACATTCATAGGATGTTTTATCGGCTCTTTCTTTAAAAATTAAACTATCGTTTGGAAAAAGTAAAAACGGTGTCAGTTTCCTTTCCCAACCTATATAAACTTGAGTTGGATAGGATATATTAAAAGTAAAATTATTGGAACGACCTTTCCCAATTACTGTTGAGATTTGTTCAAGTAGATCATCATAATAGCGAACCTTATGATTCGAAGAAGTGTCTTGAATGATAACCTGTGTTGATTGCCCTACACAATCTGATAGACTTAAAATAGCAAGAATACAGGCAATAATTCCCTGACTGAAAAGAGTAGATTTCATTGTATTAAATTTGGTAGATATTAATTAGATGTATTGTAAATATATTAAAAATAAATTGTAATAATTAGTAGCACGAGTTTCCAACTCGTGGGTATGTCCCTTCACGAGTTGAAAACTCGTGCTACAAATCATTCATAATTATTCCCAATAACACAATCAAACAAAGTAAAACTATCTTATCTTTGTTTAGCCAATTATTTATTCAACTAAGTTCTATAAAACCACATTCTATGCTTGCAAAAACCTTCGGTAGTGCCGTTCATGGTGTTGATGCTACCATTATCACTGTTGAAGTGAGCGAAGGCCAAGGACAAAATTTCTTTATTGTTGGGCTTCCAGACGGAGCTGTTAAAGAATCTACTCATCGGGTGGAATCCGCCATCAAACAAACAGATTTTTTCTTTCCTCGTACCAAAGTTGTTGTAAACCTTGCTCCTGCTGATATCCGTAAAGAAGGTTCTGCTTATGATTTACCCATTGCTTTAGGGATTATCCATGCTTCTGGACAAAGTAATTTAAAAAGCCTTGAAGACTACGTAATTATGGGCGAATTAGCCTTGGATGGTGCTTTACGACCTATAAAAGGAGTTTTACCCATTGCTATTGAAGCCCGAAAAAAAGGTTTGAAAGGATTCATTCTTCCCATTGAAAATGCTTCAGAGGCTTCTATCGTCAACAATTTAGACATCATCGGTGTCAATACGTTAAGAGAAGCGGTTGATTTTTTGAAAGGAACGCTTCAGATAGAACCTTTGATTACTGATACGCGTGATATTTTCTTTAACTCTCAGAATGATTACGATGCAGACTTTTCGCACGTGCAAGGACAAGAAAATATTAAAAGAGCCTTAGAAATAGCGGCAGCTGGTGGGCATAATGTTATCATGATTGGCCCTCCCGGTGCTGGCAAAACCATGTTGGCAAAAAGGATTCCTTCTATCCTTCCTCCGCTTTCATTACAAGAAGCCTTGGAAACTACTAAGATACATTCTGTAGCAGGGAAACTAGGGACGAAAGCTTCCTTAATTTCTACACGGCCTTATCGTTCACCACATCATACTATTTCAGATGCGGCCTTGGTTGGTGGAGGAGGAAACCCACAGCCTGGAGAAATTTCATTAGCCCATAATGGCGTATTGTTTTTGGATGAATTACCAGAATTCAAACGCTCGGCTTTGGAAGTAATGCGTCAGCCTTTAGAAGAACGAAAAGTATCTATTTCTAGGGCAAGATGGGCAGTAGAATTCCCTTCAAGTTTTATGTTGATTGCTTCGATGAATCCTTGCCCTTGTGGTTATTACAATCACCCCGAAAAAGAATGTGTTTGTGGGCCTGGTGTAGTACAAAAATACCTTAATAAAATATCGGGACCATTATTAGATAGAATAGACCTTCATGTAGAAGTAACACCCGTGAAGTTTGAACAATTATCGTCTAACAGAAAATCTGAAAGTTCTACTGATATTCGAGAGAGGGTAATTAAAGCGAGAGAAATACAAACTGTTCGTTTTAAAGACCATCCTGCTATTTATTGTAATGCCATGATGCCTTCGCAAATGGTGAAAGAGATATGCGAAATTAATACGGCAGGCGTTGCTTTATTGAAAAAAGCGATGGAAAGATTACAACTTTCGGCACGAGCTTACGACCGTATTTTAAGAGTGGCTCGTACAATATCCGACTTAGCAGGCACAGAAGACATCCGTGCTGAACATCTAGCCGAAGCGATACAGTATAGAAGTTTGGATAGAGAGAACTGGGCGGGGTAATAAAAGGCAACGACTGTGGTGTATATGTCGTCATTTGCTTTCATTACATAATATCATTGTAAATCTCTTTGATATAAGACCATTTCCAGTCTTTTTTCGCTTGGCATAAACCTGCTTTAACAGGATTATTTAATACATAATTCAAAATTCGATGAAGTTCATCTCTATTACGTACCAGTCTATCATAACTTTCTCTTTGCCAAAACTGGCTGGTACGTTCTAAAATTTTATTACATTCAAAAGCCGAATAACGTTTGACGGAATGCATAAAATCTTCTAAATAAAATGGGGTGTCAGTTTCTGATTCATCAAATAAACGAACTACAACATGGACATGATTGGACATGATACAATACGCATATAATTCTATCTTTTTATTATCCCAAAAATGTAAAGAGTCAGCGACTATTTGAGCCATAGCATGACTTTTTAGGTAATGATTCCCCCCTTTATAAGTATTATAAAAGGTATCTCGTTTAGCAAAGTCTAGTCTTCCTAGTTTATCTAAATCATTTTCATAATTTTTGGAAAATTGAATAATATTAGCTTTTGCCCTAGCATATTCTTCTTTCCATTGTTCTAATACTGACTGAGGTATACTCCCATAAAGATTGTAGGTAACGAAGTATGTTCCACCAAGAGGTTGTAAATGAGGTAGACTTCTTCTATAGAACTGTTTTTTCATATTTTTTGAGTAGAACTGTATCTGTAGCACGAGTTTCCAACTCGTGCACAAAATACTATAAAGTGCACGAGTTGAAAACTCGTGCTACAGAATTGTTATAAACCCTTCACCATTTTTACAAAAGCTTTGGTATCTCCATCTAAATCTGTTGAATTACTTAGCATTTTAATAAATGCACTACCTATAATAGCTCCTGCTGCGTGTGAAGAGGCCTTTTTAAAGGTTTCATTATCCGAAATACCAAACCCTATCAGTCGTGGATTATTTAAATTCATACTGTTTACTCGTTCAAAATACTCTTCTTGGACATCCGAAATGCCTGATTTTGCCCCTGTAGTACTTGCCGACGAAACCATATAGATAAAACCGTGTGATACTTCGTCGATATGTCTGATTCTACTTTCGCTAGTTTGTGGCGTAATCAAGAAGATATTCAGAATACCATATTTATCAAAAATAGCTTTGTATTCTTCTTCATACACACTGGCAGGCATATCTGGCAAAATCAAGCCATCAACCCCAACTTCTTGGCATTTTTGGCAAAAAGCTTCTACCCCAAATTGTAAGACTGGATTAATATAACCCATCAATAAGATAGGCACACTAATACCTTCCTGACGGATACCTGCTAGTTGTTCAAACAAAAGCTTTACCGTCATTCCATTGTCGAGTGATACTTGGTTAGCTTGCTGGATAGTTTCTCCATCTGCCACAGGGTCTGAATAAGGCATCCCTATTTCTACTAAGTCCGCTCCGCTTTCTTGTAATGATTTCAAAATCAATTTAGTATCATTGATTTTCGGAAAGCCTGCTGTAAAATAAACGTTAAGTAAGTTATTCTTTTTTACTGAAAAAAGTGCTGAAATACGGTTCATGATATGGTTTACCTCACCCATCTCTCCTTTAGCATAGGATTATTAAGTTCTTGTGTTATCTACCCTATTTGAGAAAATACTATGTAAAAAATGAAATAATATTTTCTTAAAACGTGTGTTTTGATAATATAATTTTGAAAATCATTTACTATTAGCGGGTGACTTAAGTCACCCGCTAATAGTAAATGATTAGAACTTAATAACTATCCTTCAGAGATGAAATGAGGTGTTATTTTTTATTTTAAAATTCCTTGAGATAATTCTTTAAAATCAAGTCCATCGAAAGTCCCTGATGACATCATTAACAAATTACTGTTACGCCATCGCTCTGCTAATAGAAAATCTTTGAGGGAAGCATTATCTGTGAAAACTAATAAATTAGGGTTATTGAAATGGGTTTTAATATCCTCAGGCGTAATAGCTGGTAGTTTTTTATGTGCTAGCGTTTTCGGGCTAAAATACACGATGGCAACATCTGCGGCATTCAATTTGTTGGCATATTCTCCTAAAAAATCTTTGTTCAAACTACTAAAAGTATGTAGTTCTAAACAGGCTACCAATTTACGATGAGGAAATTGTGCTTTTACGGCCTTGGTCGTTGCTTCTACTTTAGAGGGTGCATGAGCAAAGTCTTTATAAATAATTGTCTCTGCATTTTCAGCGACCAATTCTAAGCGTTTGGCAGCACCTTTGAAAGATGGAATCGCTTGATAGAATTCATCCTCTTCAATACCAATCTGCGAAAGCACTAACTTAGCTCCATTCAAATTTTTTAGGTTATGCTCTCCGAATACTTCAATGGCTAACTCTTTCTTATCGGGCAAAATCAAAAATGTTTTGCCGTCTTTTACTTTATGCGGATGAGCTTTATAAGGAAACTTCTTAACGCTTTCGTATTCTTTTTCTCCAATTTTATTAACCAATTTGTCTGTTTCATCATAAATAAAACTACCTGCTTTGGGAAGCAAGTCTGCTAGTAATTCAAACTGATGTACATAATCGTTAAAATCTGGATAGACATTGATGTGGTCCCAAGCAATACCCGACATCAATACTACATGAGGGTGATAATGCAAAAATTTAGGCTGACGGTCGATAGGTGACGATAAGTATTCATCGCCCTCAATCACAATCACAGGTGCATCCGAAATGCTTGCCATCGTATCAAAACCTTCTATTCTCGCACCTACCATATAGTCGAATTTGCGATGATGGTATTTCAGTACGTGCAATATCATCGAAGTAATGGTTGTTTTTCCATGACTCCCCGCAATAACTACTCTTTGTTTATGTAAACTTTGGCTATAAATAAATTCAGGATACGAATAAATTTTTATGCCTAATTCTTGGGCTTTAGCTAATTCTGGATTATCTACCCGAGCGTGCATTCCTAAAATTACACAGTCTAAATCTCTCGTAATTTTATCAGGAAACCAGCCTATTTCGGCAGGAAGCAAACCTTTTTCCCCCAATAGGGTTCTAGAAGGCTCATAGATTTCATCATCCGAACCCGTAATATGATAGCCTTTATTATGTAAATCAATGGCTAAATTGTGCATCGCTGCACCTCCGATAGCAATAAAATGTATTTTTTTCATGAAACCTGTTTACGGAAAGTACTCCCCGTAGAAACTAATTCTAAAAACGGAACGTTAAATATAGAATAAATCCAATTTTTATGCTTGCAAAGGTCATACTTTTATTGCACTTTTGCACGCTTTTTATGTAGCAGTTTCGTTAATAGTAAACAACAAAAATTTACCTTTACTAAAAAAAACTTCTGAGATTAAGTTTCACGAAGATATAAGTATTTTTAATCAAAACCCCGCATTTATGCTTTTCGCAGTAGGATGAAAAATTACATTGACCTAATTGACCAAACCATTGAATTCCCAACCTTGGAATTCAACATTGACCAAGACAATGAACTTTTGTTCAATAATGTTCCACTTATGGACATTATCCAGCAATATGGTACACCCTTGAAAATTACGTACTTACCCAAAGTTGGCGAGCATATCGAAAATGCCAAAAGGATGTTTAAGAACGCCATCAAAAAGTACAACTATAAGGGAAATTATACTTATTGTTATTGTACAAAATCATCTCATTTTAAGTTTATTGTCGAGGAGGTTCTGAGTCACAATGTGCACCTCGAAACATCTTCTGCTTTCGACATTTCACTTATTCGTGATTTATACAGAGAAAATAAGATTTCTAAGTCAACGTATATTCTTTGTAACGGATACAAGCTACCTCTTTATACGCAGTATATCAGCGAGTTAATCAATGAAGGATTTAATTGTATTCCAATTCTAGATAACCTTAAAGAGATTGACTTTTACGACAAATTTGTAACGACTGAAACCGTAAATTTGGGTATCAGAATCGCAACAGATGAGGAACCAGACTTTGCTTTCTATACTTCTCGTTTGGGTTTACGCTATTCAGATGTAATGGAATTGTACAAAAACAAAATCCAAAATAGCGAGCGTTATAAATTAAAAATGTTACATTTCTTCATCAATACAGGCATTAAAGATAGTGCCTATTATTGGTCTGAATTGAGCCGTTTTATCTATAAATATTGTGAACTAAAAAAGGTTTGTCCAGAACTAGATTCTATCGATTTAGGGGGTGGTTTACCTATCCAAACTTCGTTACAATTCAACTACGATTATCAGGCGATGATTGATGAAATTGTAGAGTCTATCTCATGGATTTGTAATAAAAGTAACGTACCTGTACCAAATTTATTTACTGAATTTGGCTCTTATACTGTAGGTGAAAGTGGTGCAGTTTTATACGAAATCATCGACCAGAAGCTACAAAATGATAAAGAATTATGGTACATGATTAATGGTTCTTTCATTACGCAATTACCAGATTCTTGGGGTATGAACCAAAAATACATCATGTTGCCTGTGAATAACTGGGGAAGTCCATACCAAAAAGTAAATTTAGGTGGACTTACTTGCGATTCGATGGATTTTTATAATACCGAAGCCCACAGTTCAGATTTGTATTTACCAATATTTGAAGAAGGACAAGAGCGTCAGTTTGTTGGTTTCTTCCATACGGGTGCTTATCAGGAATCTTTGGGTGGTTATGGTGGTATTCAACACTGTTTGATTCCAGCACCAAAGCACGTAATTGTGGACAGACTAGAAAACGGCACGATTACAACTCGCCTCTTTGCTGACGAACAAGGCAAAGAAGGTATGATGACAATCTTGGGCTATGGCGAAAAAGCTAATGCAGAAGGAGAAGAAAAAGTTTTTATTCTTAGCCAAGATGAATTGACATTGGCCGAAAACCTTTCGATGGTTGAACAGTAGTTTTCTAAGTGATGAGTTTTGAGTGTGGAATGAGGAGTTCTTTCTTACAGTAATTTCAAATTCATACAAGACAAAAAATCTCTAACGAGGGAACTCATTCCCTCGTTAGGAATAATGGAGATTGGCTGTTAGTTCAAATCCGAAATCTGATGACCGAAAGCCGATAGCTATCTCACAATCCTTTGAAAATTAATCATTTGCGAAACAATATTTATTCTTTTTTTTCGTAATTTAACGTAAGAGTACCTTTATGTACCACTTACATTCAAATTTTAATCATGAAAAAAGCTACTATTATTATTGGTTTTATGGCAGTTTTGTCTTTAGCATCATGTGCAAGGAAAAATAATTGCCCCGCATATGGAAGCACAAGTATTGACAAACCAACTTATAAAGGACGAAATTAATACTTTCCGCTAACGCATTCGAAGCAACAGTAGAGGTTAATCTCTTTACTGTTGCTTTTTCATTTATTGAAACTTTGCTCAACTCAATAAATCGTGTTAAGTTTACACGATTTATTTTTTCATAAGGTTTTCCCTTCCAAAAACATTATAATTTACGGTAAAACAATACGTATGCAAGCATTCATTTTTGATATGGACGGCACAATGGTGGACAATATGATGGTACACCACCGTGCATGGCAACTAAAATTAAAGGAATTAGGACTTGATCTAACGCTTGAAGAAGTAAAAGAACGTTGTCATGGAAAGAACGAAGAAATCATAGAAAGGCTCTTCCCTCATAGATTTACAACTGAAGAACGCTATCAAGTATCTTTTGAAAAAGAAGAACATTATCGTAAAGTATTCAAAGATGAATTGAAATTGATAGACGGACTTGCGAATTTCTTAGAAGAAGCAAAGGCTGCTAACATTCCTATGGGTATTGGCAGTGCTGCTCCTGCTGAAAACGTCGATTTTGTATTAGATAATTTAGGTATTCGTCATTACTTCTCGTCAGTAGTCCACTCTGGTTTAGTAGATAAAGGCAAGCCAGACCCCGAAGTTTTTGAAAAAGTAGCAAAAGAGTTAGGCATTTTACTAGATAAAAGCCTTGTATTTGAAGATTCGCCAACAGGTGCTAAAACTTCTGAAAATGCTGGTTGTACAACAATTATACTAACAACAACGCATGATGAAGCTGAATTTGAGCAGTTTTCGAACATTAAATTATTTTTGAAAGATTACCAAAACCTCACGATTGAACAAGTAAAAAATCTTTTTAACACCCTTTAGCATTATTACCTCACATGAAAAAAAGTTTCTTTTTATTAGTACTCCTTTTTACAATTGTTTATTCAAAAACACAGGCTCAAGACAAATTTTTGCTATTTTCTTACTTTGTGGATAACGGCCAAGACGGACTCCATTTTGCAGCAAGTACAGATGGTTTAACATGGAAGACCCTAAAAGCTGGTAAATCGTTCTTGAAACCAAACGTTGGCAAAGATAAATTAATGCGTGACCCATGTATCATTCAAGGGGCTGATGGCGAATTTAAAATGGTTTGGACTAGTGGTTGGAACGATAGAATTATTGGCTATGCTTCGTCTAAAGACTTAATCAACTGGTCTGAACAACAAGCCATTCCAGTAATGGAACATGAGCCAACTGCCAAAAACTCTTGGGCTCCAGAGGTTTTTTATGATGATAAGACCAAAAATTATTTGATTTTTTGGGCAACTACTATCCCAGGAAGACATTCAGAAATTGGAGAAACTGAGCGTGAAAAAGGCTTAAATCACCGTATTTATTATGTAAAAACACGTGATTTCAAGACTTTTAGCGAAACTAAGTTATTTTTTAACCCTACTTTTAGTGCCATTGACGCTACTATTCTGAAAGATGGTAAATGGTATTATATGTTTGTGAAAAACGAAAATCCTAAGCCAGCAGAAAAAAATATCAGGATTACACGTTCTAAAAAAGCTGAAGGGCCATATCCTACCGAGGTATCAGCACCCATCACTGGAAAATATTGGGCAGAAGGACCTACAAGTGTAAAAATCGGTGAATATACTTATGTATATTTTGATAAATATACTGAGCATAAGTATGGTGCTATCCGTTCTAAAGATTACAAGACTTGGGAGGATGTTTCTGACCAAATGACTTTCCCTAAAGGGCTACGTCATGGAACAGTGGTTGAAGTATCAAAAGCTGTTTTTGAGAAATTACAAGCTGAATAAACTTTCAGTCAAAGTATTTGACTTATACAGACTACTCAAAACATTATAAACATCTAATAATCAAACCCTTATCCATATCCATAGCGAGGGACTTAAGTCCCTCGCTATGGATATGGATAAGGGTTTGATTATCTCGCTAGTAATAAATCCTATCTTTATGGCTTAGCCTTTGCAATATTGACCGTCTCCAATTCTTTAATTCTCTCGGTAGCTAAAGAAATATATTCGTTATTTTTTTTGTTTTTAGATAGCATATATTGCTTATATAACTTCAGAGCCTTTGACTTATCGGTTGATTTCCAATCATTTACTCGAGCTATTAAATATAAATAATCTGCCTTTCCAGAATATTCCAATGCTTTTTGATAAGCTTCTAGCGCATTGTTGTATCTAGCATTCTTCTCATCAATAAAGCCAATTCGTTCATAATACTTTGGTAAATCGTCTGATAATCCTGCATTAATTGCTTGTTGAAAATATTGAATGGCTAAATCTTCTTTTTTCAGTTTAGTATAACATAAGCCAAGATAAAAGAAAGCAGGCTCCGACTCCATCTCTACTTTCAATACGCGTTCAAAACAAGCTACAGATTGCGGAATACTATCCAGATAAAAATACGCATATCCTAGCAGTTGCTGATACCCAACAGAAGAATCCCCTAAAGCCATTGCTTTTTTGATGGACGATACAACAGGCTTAAATTTGCTTTCTCGATAATTTACTCTGGCATTCAACTGCCAAAAGGTAATATAGGTTGAATCTAAAAGAAGACCTTTTTTAATTAATACTTTGGCTTCTGATAAGCTATCCGCTTTTACAAAAAGTTTTCCTAGTTCTGCAATACTTTCAGCATCTGATGGACTAATAGTTATCGCCTTTTTGAAATATATTTTTGCAAGAGAATCTTCTGTTAGCTTTAAACAAAGCATCGCATAGCTTTTATAAACAAATGCATTAGTAGAATCTATATTAAGTAAAGACTGATAGCTTTTCTTGGCTTGGTATAATTTATTTGTTTTTTCGTAGAGATTTGCCAAGCTCATCATTGCCAAAGCATTATTGGGGTCTTGGTCTAAAATAGCCTGATAATTTTCTATGGCTTCTTTTATCCTACCAACCTTTGTCTGGCAATATGCTAAATCTAAACGACAGCCCGTGGTAGAACAATTGCTCAAGCTTACAATTGCCTTTTCAAATTGGTATTGTCGAATCAAACTTTGGGTTTCCATCTCCGTTTGACCTACCACCCTTTGCTGGCTCATCAATATTAATAATAGTACGATGTAAAATTTCGGTGTCTTCATCTTTTAAAAACATAGTTATATAACTATAAAAATAGTTTATATAATTGTCTTTTCAAAATGAAAACTAAAATTTAAGTTATATTTTCAGCGCTATTTTTCACTTTAAAAATCCACAAAAGACAAAACACACAAATTACCATAAAGACCTGATTTACAAAATATTACACAACAAATATTATGATTTGAAGGCGTTGAGGAATCTATAAAATAAAAATACTTGACATTAGTAGGCAAATTTTAAATTCTCATTCACTTATTTAACAACAACAAAACAAAAAACTAAGCGTTTTTATTTGCAATAACGTTGCATTGTATTACTTTTGCAACATGATTACAACAATGGAACATACACATCGTCATACTTTAAAAATAGAGAAGGTTGGTTTTTACCTTTCTATCCTTTGTGCGATACATTGCATAGCTACTCCCTTATTAATTACACTGATTCCGTTTTTGGGTGGAAGTCTATTTGCTGACCATACTTGGGAACTATGGTTTATTGGTGGGAGTCTTGTTCTAGCAAATATTATCTTGATGATAGATTATAAAAAACATTTGAATGCTATTCCACTTTTGCTTCTTATGTTAAGTTTACTAATAAAGCTTAGTGAAATAGTTTGGTTTGCCGACAAATACGAACTTATCACTGGTGGCTTGGGCGGTTTATTAATTGCTTCTGCTTATTATATCAACTGGAAAGCTAAAGAAAAGTCTTGCGACTGTTGATTTTAGAATATCTCAAAAAAAAATCCTTTCAGTATAATACTGAAAGGATTTTTTTTTGAGAAGATTATTTAATTTAGAAATTCACCCCCAACCTTACCGCCATTCTGTTCAACTCATATTCCTTTGTTCTACTAGAAGGGTAATCATCATTACCCGTATTGGTAGTTGTAGTAAAAGCATTATGCTTGTAACCGATACTCAATACAAAGTTAGCTTGCCCGCCCGTTGGAATCAGTAATCCCAGAACAGGACTAATTGCCAAACCTCCCTTAGCGGTTTGGTTATCAGACGAATCATCATTCAGCCATGTAAAACCATATCCAGCATCAACGCCGATATAAGGTCTTACTTTTTTGGAATCTGTTCTTCCATAAGTATTTCTTATTCCTAACGATACAGGAACAATCTGCATTGAATGAAACCAATCGACCCCTACGGTAACCCCTGCTGAAAGTTTATCCGATATTTTGTACCCGTTGTATGATTGAATCGTAAAATTGGTTCGTCCCTCAACAGGAGTAGAATAAGATGCCTGTGTTATTTGATAAGACTTACCAAACAACCCTCCTATTTCTGTAAAATTTACGTATTTATCTTTCAAAAAACTCTTGCTCGATTTTTCTTGTGTATAAGCCACAGAAAAGATGAGGCAACCTATTATTGTTAATATACTTTTCATGTTTTTTACGGCTTATTAGTTTTCGCGTTTTACCAATATCTTACTCAACAATTTCAAATTATTGGCATCTTTATAATCATATTGATATAAACCGTCCTTGCCAATGAGCATTAAAGTACCATTCAAAGGAATTACATCATAAGTATTCATATCTGTAAAATGCTGAATTAGCTTAATATCCATTGAATTGGTAGCATTAAACGTTTTTAGTCCCCCTTTACCTTCACAGATAAATAGTTTTTTATTATCTATTCCTAAGCCATAAGGGCTATCCATATTATATGATTTTAACAACACAGGCGTAGCTGGATTTGAAACATTGATAACATCTAGCTGATTGGCAATAGCTGCCCCACAACGGCTAAAATTATTTACCGAACGAAGGGTAACATAAGCGATATCGTCTTCAACCACTACAGGGTCGCAAGCACGCACGTGGTCTAAACGAGATAAAAACGTAGGGTTACTAGGGTTTTCATTGTTCCATATTTGCATTCCTGTTGTTGTACCCAAGAATAATTTATTTTTATAAGGGAAGATAGTCTCGATACCAAAACCAAGTTTTATACTAGCATCTTTGGTCGGTTTTTCAGGATTAGCCAAGCTAAAGAGTTTCATTTCATCTTGCGTAACAGCATATAGGTGATTATTCGCAATCGTGAATCTTGCTGTCGATCCTCCAACTCCTGCTCCTTTAGCTACTGAACCTGTAGAACTGCTTGATGAAAAGCTTGAATATAGCGACCAACTATCATAATACGCAATTGGGTAATAGGAAGGGTCGCATGATACTTCTTGAGTAGTAGTATACCATTTCCATTTATAGTCATAGATAGTCTGATTGTTCGCATTATAACTCCAACTAATTCCATCTGCTACTCCATAAGTAAATACTTCGTTTACCCTTGATACCTCTTTGATAGCAGTAGGATTACTAATATCAAAAGCTACAAAATCGGTGTAACTATCGGCATATAGGATATTATCTTGCACGGCAATATCAATATTCCCTAATACTTGAATAAAAGCAATGGCTTTGGGTGATGCTGGATTTGAATTATCTATCACATGGAAACCTTTCTTTATTTCATTGATAAACAGATAGTTATCTTTGACATAAATTTTTCCAGGATTCACTAAGTCTTGTGCAGGCAAAGCTTTTACACTGTTCCTGAGTTCATTTAATGAGATTAACACTGATTCAGTTCCTCTGTAGGTATTGGTTTCTTGACAATGGTCTTTACAAGAAACAAAAGCAATTAACAAAGCAAAGAAGTGAATTGCTCGGAGTAAAGTTTTTTTCATGAGCAAAAAGCCTAAAAAGGCGTTAAGTAAGAGTGATAAGTTGGAATTTTGAATTGCGAGTTGCGAATCCTGAATTTAAAATTGTGTATATCAACAATTTTAAATCAAAATCCACAACTCTTTTTATGAGGTTAAACAGCTTTACTCAATCAGATATTATTTAGTTGTACAAAGTCCGTTTACACAATCCACGGTAGGCATAAGTATCATAGAACAGTCAGAAACCCTGTTGTATTTTGCATTCAATTCTTTTTGAAAATCTGTATAGCTTTTCACTTTCTCAGTTAATACTTTCTCATCTGTTTTCGACAAAGAATATACAATAAATCGGGTAGGTCCACCACAGGCTTTTGCCCCCATTGGCATCACTCTACAGTCATCGCCAGCACAAGCCTTGTTGATAGCGAAAGCTTCTATGTCTGATGCCATTTGTGCTAACTTTGCATTATCCTCCTCTTCATTACCAAATACATCTTTATTCTTGCAGGCATAAAATAGTACAAAAACAAGAAACACATAAAGCATTTTCGATGATTTCATGGCTATTATTTATATTTTATACTTGTATACACTGGTCCTAGTATCTTACCATACTTAGATAAATAAGTCGGGAAAGTCTGATTATTAACATCTGTTTCTCTATAAAAAACGCTATCATCTACTCTCCAAGTTTTAATCGCTTTGCCTTTTTCTTTTCTTTGTATTAATAACATCCCTCCGTCGGCACAGCCTGGGCAACCGAATGTTTTACTTGCTTGATTAGCTAAGTCCGCTGGGAATTCAGGTATTACGTTTTTCACCTTAGCATACTCACTATCAGGCAATTGGTATCCTACAAAAGAATATTTCTCTTGGTCTTTACAGAAATTGCCACTAGTATCGGCATATACTTTTCCGCTATTCGTTACCATATAAATAACTGATGCTCTGCAACCCCAGCCTAAACCAACATGGCTAAAAACTAGGTAATTATCAAGTGTTTCTGCGCTGATATCTTCAGAAGATTTGGGCGTTTGTAGTTCATTTTCTGAACATGATAGCATCCCTAATGTCATTAGAGAAACTAATAATAATGTGAGTCTTTTCATGTTAATTATTGTTGATAGGTTCCTACTCCAACTGATACTTTTACATTTTTAAAAATTGACTTTTTAGGAGGTTTTGGTTTTGCTGGTTCGTAATATGGTGTTGCCTCTACTGGCACAACAATATTAGGCTGTTGCCATGTATGAGTGGTATTTTTTGTTGATAACGGCGTTATCATCTCAATGCTATCTGCCAGTTTAGTTCTTTCTATAGGTTCTTCTGGCAAATTTTCCAAAGGTTGTTCTTCCGATAATTCTATAGGAAGAGGCTTGGTTTTAACTGGTAATTGTGGGGCTAGAGGTTGAATTTTTCTTACCTCTTTTTCATTGATAGTAGGCGTAGGACTTTTCACCAATATTTGTTTTTCTAACTTTATTTGTTGCTGTACGGCAGGTTCAATGTCTTTGGTAATGTCAGTGTTGGCAATAAAAACCCAATATCCTATCCCTAGTAATGTTACCAGAACAGTACCTATGTAATAGAATGGAAATGTATTTTTAGGGGTTTGAGGAGCCGTTGGCGTAGCCTCAATGCTCAAGCCTTGCTCTATCTTATCCCAAACGGCATCAGATGGAGTCAAAGAGGCATCTTCAAAGGCTTTTTGCCATTGTTCCTCAAATGAATTATTTGTAAAATCGTTCATCATTAGCTATTTACGGATAATTGACTTTGTAAAATGGCTCTTGCTCTTGCATATTGTGACTTTGATGTTCCTTCTGTAATATTTAGCATCTCAGCGATTTCTTTGTGTTGATATCCTTCTATGGCATAAAGGTTAAAAACAGACTGACAGCCCTTTGGTAATTTCCGAATCATTTCAATTAATTCTTGAAAATTAATGCCTTCAATACCATTCAAGCCATCGGTAAATTGATTTTCATATTCCTGTACATTATCCATTCCTTGAAAATGCTGTTGTGCACGAATATGATTGATGGCAACATTGATAACGATTCTCTTAATCCAAGCTCCTAAGGTACTCTCACCTCTAAACTTACTTAAATTTTGAAATATCTTAATAAATGCCTCTTGCAATACATCCTCAGCCTCTTCTTTACTTTGCATATAACGAGCACAGACCACCAACATTCTACCAGCGTAAGCATTGTATAGCTTTCGTTGGGCGTTACGGTCATTTTGCAGACAGGCCTGTATGAGCTGTTCTTCGTTTTCCAAAATTTATTGTTAATTAAAGAGGCTTATGTGTATTTTATTGTTGCTGTCGGACTTCGGCTGTAAGCAGTCGGCTAAAAGCTGCCTAAAATGACTGACAACCGAAAGCCTTTAGCCAAAGTTGGTGTCTTCACCAGACCTCATTAGTCTAGTAAATTGCTTTCGCATTGGTGGATTGGCTAATAGACCAGCCACGGGTAACCCGATAACCTTAATCACACAAATACTTCTTCTACTTACTTTATAACTAAGTTTTATGGAGCTTTTGTATAAAGACGTTTATTCTTATTAAACGGTTGGAAAAGAACTAAAAAAAATTATATTTTTCTCTGTCACCACTTACTTATCTGTTCTAAAGCCACTAACTATTTGCTTTTTATTATCTTTGCATTCTAAAATTTGAAATTGTACCTTCTGTGAATCAAGAAATAAGAGATAAATACGAAGTCGTTATCGGCTTAGAAGTACACGCTCAGTTACAAACTGAGAGTAAAATTTTTGCAGCCGATGCTGCGTCATTTGGTGCTTCACCTAATACCCATATTTCACCCATTACACTTGGGCATCCGGGTACTCTGCCAAAGCTAAATAAAAGAGCGGTAGAATTTGCCATGAAAATGGGTATTGCCTGCCAGTCTGCAATAACTGAAAATCAGTATTTTGACAGAAAAAACTACTTCTATCCAGATCTTCCTAAAGGTTACCAAATCACACAAGATAAAACCCCTATTTGCATGGGTGGTGGTGTGCATGTGAAACTCTCGACAGGCGAAAAAACAGTTCGTTTTCATCATATTCACCTTGAAGAAGATGCAGGAAAATCATTACATACTGATGGTTCAAGCGATAGTTTATTAGACTATAACCGTGCAGGAACGCCATTGATAGAAATGGTAACCGAACCAGAAATCAAGTCAGCCGAAGAAGCCGCTACTTTTATGACCGAAGTACGTAAGCTAGTGCGTTACCTTGGTATTTGTGATGGCAACATGGAAGAAGGCTCGCTCCGTTGCGATGTCAATATTTCGGTCATGCCCGTAGGTAGTAAAGTTTTCGGAACAAAAGTCGAAATCAAAAACATGAATTCAATGCGCTTCATTCAAAAAGCCATTGAATATGAAATTGTAAGACAAATTGATGCCGTTGAAAATAACGAGAAAATCATTCAAGAAACACGTAGTTTTGACCCTGCCACTGGGCGTACATCGGGTATGCGTGAAAAAGAATCAATGAACGATTATCGTTATTTCCCTGAGCCAGACCTTGTTCCTTTAGTGATTTCGGAAGAATGGCTTTCGTCAGTAAAGGCATCAATGCCTGCTTTACCGTGGGAGTTATTAGAGAAATTTACGAAGCAATACGGCCTGCCAGAATATGATGCCCATGTATTAACCGATACCAGAGAAGTAGCAGAATATTTTGAAGCAACGTGCCAATTTACAAAACATTATAAAGCAGTTTCAAACTGGATAATGGGTACGGTAAAATCATATCTGAACGACCATAATTTAGAAATCGGACAATTAAGCATTACTCCCGAGCAATTGGCGAAATTAATACAATTGGTTGATGATGGTAAAGTGAGTAACTCAACGGCTGCGCACCAGATTTTCCCAGAAATGATTGCCGATACCACTAAAACGCCATTACAAATTGCTGAAGCTAAGAATCTGATTCAACAAAGCAATACAGATGCACTTCAAACGTTAGTTGATGAGGTTTTAGCCAATAATCCAGCGAAAGTAAAAGAATACAAAAATGGCAAAAAAGGGCTTTTAAGTATGTTCATGGGTGAAATCATGAAGAAATCTAAAGGTTCGGCTGATCCTAAAGTAACCACTGCTTTATTGCAAAAAACTTTAGACAATTTATAACTAGCTTATAAATTGAGTTATCATTCACAAAACATGAAAAAAATATCAATCATCATTTTATTTGTACTGACGAGTATCTATACTTTTGCTCAGGATAAAGTGGTTAATATTACGGGGAAAGTAATGAATGTAGTGCCTGATAAAAAGGTATTACTACAGGTAATTAACGGCCGAGGAAATGCCATCACGGTAGATTCTGCGGTAGTAGCTGCTGACAAATCATTCAAGTTTAATAGCAAAATACCTGATGGTGGTGGTTATTATTTAATCAATTTCTTTGGCATGGAACTCAGCCAGAAAGTATTGCTGATTCTGGAAGGTGGCGAAACTGTTAACCTTATTGCTGATGGCATGGATACCCCTGTCAAAAGAGGAAGTTTTCAATTGACTGGAGATTCTAAGAATATTGAATATTTCAATAGAATTCTGAAAATTAGCCAAGAGTTACAAACCAAAGTAGAATCTTGGAATTTACAAGTAACAGCGGCACAAGCAAAAAAAGATGATGCTACTATTCAAAAAATTCAGAACGAATTTCAAGCGGCACAAGAAGCTAACCTTAACAAAATAAAAACCCTCCTTCCAGAAATGGGTACGCATTTGGTGGCTTTGTGGACGGCTGGCAATTTCTTAAATCCTGAGAACGATACGGAAACGTTATTACAAGTAGCAGAAAAATTTAAGGCTGAAAAGGGCAATTCTCCTAATGTTCATATCAAGACTTTCTTGCAACAAGTAATGCGGTTGAAAGGTGTCAGTGTAGGTTCGGAAGCACCAGAAATTGCGATGAAAACGCCGAATGATAAAGTGTTGGCTTTATCGTCTTTGCGAGGAAAATATGTATTACTTGACTTTTGGGCATCGTGGTGTGGACCATGTCGCAGAGAAAATCCAAACGTTGTAAGGATATATTATAAATTCAAAGACAGAAACTTCGATATTTTTTCAGTAAGCTTAGACCAAGAAAAAACATCATGGCTGACTGCTATCGAAAAAGATGGTATGGCTTGGAATCATGTTTCTGATTTACAATATTGGAATTCAGCAGCAGCCGTAGCCTATGGCGTTCAGGGAATACCTGCAACATTCTTATTAGACAAAGAAGGAAAAGTTATTGCAAAAAACCTGAGAGGAGAAGAGCTTGAAAAGAAATTGGAAGAGATTCTAAAATAAGCAATTCTCAAAATATTATTCTGCATATTTCAATCCCTGACATTTTTTATAAAACTGTCAGGGATTTTTCATGTAATTTTGTTCTTCCAAACAATCAAAACAGAATGTTGAGAAAAATATCTCAGAGATTCTATCACACAATCAATTTTTTGAAATGAAAGTAGCCATCATCGGAGCAGGAAATATGGGAATGGCATTTGCCAAATCGTTTATCCAATATGATTTAGTAAAAAAGGAAGACCTTTTTCTGATTGAAAAAAACTCAGACCGTGCCGAAGCATTACGACTGGAAAAAGCAGGAGTTGTTATTGACACCATTTCTTCTAAAATCGGAGAGTATGATTTAATTATTTTATCCGTAAAACCACAGGATTTCCCGTCTTTACAAGAAGAACTTCGTGCCGTAATTCAGCCTAAGCAATTGGTACTAAGTATCATGGCGGGGATTTCTATTGAAAAAATCATTAGCACCCTAAATCACCCTTTGGTAGTCCGTGCTATGCCCAATACGCCTGCTTTGCTAGGAATGGGTATGACTGCTTTCTCGGCTGCTGGCGATATTACTTTAAGTCAATTAAAAAAGGTAGAAAATCTTATTAACTCAACTGGTAGGGCCGTTTTCTTAGAAGATGAAAGTTTATTAGATGCCGTAACAGCTTTGAGCGGTAGCGGGCCTGCTTACTTTTTTTATTTAGTAAAAGCGATGATTGAAGCAGGAAAAAAAATGGGCTTTGAAGAATCTATGTCCGCTTTGTTAGTAAAACAAACCATGTTGGGTTCTTTCCATTTAATTAATAATGCTGAAAAAAGTTTAGATGAATTAATCAAAGCGGTGGCATCAAAAGGGGGTACTACAGAAGCTGCCTTGAAACGTTTTGAAGAAGGACTTTTAGCACAAAACTTACAAGAAGGAATTTACGCTGCTCAGAAAAGAGCGACGGAATTATCGAAATAGGTTCAAGCAATAGGCTGTAGGCTTTTTAAAAAACAGTAGGGACTAATTGCATTCGTCCTTATTTGTTTAACAATATTATTATCAAATCTTTTATTATCACTAGCGAGGGGCTTAAGTCCCTCGCTAGTGATAAGGCTTGAATGTAAACGCTTTACTTTATTAATTAACCCCTTAATGATGCTAAATGGTTAGTAAATTTTCAAGCATTCTCTCATCACAATTCTCCACAGATTTTAAACGACTGATTTTCTCAAATATCCAAAAGTTTATTTCCTAATCCCAAAATCTGATGTCCAAAAGCTGAAAGTTAAAAGCCTTCTTCAATTACTTTCACTTTTAAATAAACTATTTCAAGCAAAAATATAATTTTATAGCTATCCCCTTCATTTTAACACTATTTTTCGCTTTTTTTACATAAATCATAAAACTAACGTTCAATTTCAATCTATATGTCGATAAAAGTTGCCATTTCTCATAAGACGAAATACAAGTTTGATAGAAGCGTCAGTCTATCTCCACACATTTTTAGATTACGTCCTGCGCCACATTCACGAACAGTGATTGAAGGATACTCTTTCAAAATATTTCCTGAAAATCATTTCATCAATTGGCAACAAGACCCATTCGGTAATTATCAAGCCAGAGTAGTTTTTCCCGAAAAAACCACAGAATTGCATGTAGAGGTAGAAGTTATTGCCAAATTACAGGTAATCAATCCTTTTGATTTTTTTGTAGAAGAATATGCCGAAAAATTTCCCTTCAAATATGACGAACAGTTAAGAAGAGAACTAGGCCCGTATTTTGAACAAAGAGAATCTGGCGAAAAATTAATGAGTTGGATTGAAAGTAATAAGGTTTACACTGAAATCAATACTGTTGATTTTTTAGTTTACCTCAATCAAAGAGTTTTTAATGATTTACAATATAACATCCGTATGGAAACGGGTGTACAGAGTTGTGAAGAAACCCTTACTATCAAAAGTGGTTCTTGTCGCGATTCATCTTGGTTGTTAGTTCAGATTCTAAGACAGCACGGTATTGCAGCCAGATTTGTATCTGGCTATTTAGTACAGCTTACGTCAGATATTAAATCTTTAGATGGGCCTTCTGGACCCGTAGCTGATTTTACCGATTTGCACGCTTGGGTTGAAGCTTACATACCGGGTGCTGGCTGGATTGGCCTTGATCCTACTTCTGGGCTTTTTGCGGGCGAAGGACACATTCCTTTGTCGTGTACACCAGACTATGCAAGTGCTGCCCCTGTGACAGGTGCTACCGATGTTTGTAATGTTACGTTTGAATTTGATAATAAAGTTACCAGAATCCATGAAGACCCAAGGGTAACGAAGCCTTATACAGACCAGCAGTGGGAAGACATCATGCAAGTGGGTTATGATGTAGAAAAGGATTTACAAGAAGAAGATGTACGGATGACGATGGGAGGCGAACCGACCTTCGTTTCAGTAGATGATTATGAATCGCCAGAATGGAGCTCTACTGCGGATGGCCCTTTAAAACGAAAATTAGCCTATGATTTAGCATTACGCCTAAAAAATCGTTTTGCTCATGGTGGATTATTACACTTCGGACAAGGGAAGTGGTACCCAGGCGAATTGATTCCACGTTGGCAATATGCGCTATATTGGAGAAAAGACGGACATACCATTTGGAAAAATGATGCATTGGTCGCCAAAGAAAACGACCAAAAATTCACCTTCCATGATGCAGAAAAGTTCACCTTTGAACTGACAAAATACTTAGGCATCAACAGCAATAATATTATTCCTGCTTATGAAGACCCTATTTATTGGGCTTTAGAAGAAGGTAAGATTCCTGTTAATATTGACCCTCTAAAAGTAAATTTAAAAGATTCAGTAGAAAGACGCACCTTAGCCAAACTGTTGGAAAAAGGACTGAATAATCCTACTGGCTTTGTATTTCCTTTGAAATGGGATAGAGGTATCAATACTTGGACAAGCTGTGCTTGGAGTTTCAGAAGGAATCATTGTTACCTGATTCCGGGTAATTCTCCGATTGGTTATCGTTTGCCATTGGACTCATTGCCTGCGTTATCAGACGACAGAAAAGAGTTTCCAGCCGAACGTAGCCCCTTTGAAGATTTAGCACCATTAGGTGATTTTAGTGGAGTTGTGGAAAAACGTTATGGTGCTGTTGCTCCAGACTATGAACTCCCTCCTGCTAAAAAAGTGAGCGAGGGAGAAAAAGAAAAAGGGAACGAAAAGCAGATTATTTTCGAAGTTCCTACGTTCACTACGGCTTTAACAATTGAAGAGAGAGAAGGTATTTTGTATGCATTCTTACCTCCTACTGAGTATTTAGAGCATTATTTAGATTTGATTGCTTGTATTGAAGCAACTTGTGAAAAGCTTCAACTACCGATTAGGATTGAAGGTTACCCTCCTCCGTCTGATTATCGTTTAGAAAAACTAAATGTTACACCAGACCCAGGGGTAATTGAAGTAAATATTCATCCAGCCAAAAATTGGCAGGAGTTAGTTGACAACATCACTGCTTTATACGAAGAAGCCTTCTTTGCTCGCTTGGGTACAGAAAAATTCATGGTTGATGGCAAACATACAGGTACTGGCGGAGGTAACCACGTAACGATTGGAGGTGCCAAACCAGAGGATAGCCCAATCTTGCGCCGTCCAGATTTATTACGTAGTTTGATTACCTACTGGCAACATCACCCTGTATTAAGTTATTTATTCTCTGGCCCTTTTATTGGACCAACTAGTCAAGCACCGCGTTTTGACGAAGGTAGAGAAGAGCGATTGTATGAAATGGAGATTGCTTTCGACCAAATCCCTGAAGGTGAAAATGTACCATTCTGGATGGTTGATAGGATTTTCAGAAACCTTTTGGTAGATGTGACTGGCAATACACACCGTACAGAATTCTGTATTGATAAAATGTATTCTCCTGATTCATCAACGGGTCGTTTAGGCATTTTAGAATTCAGAGGGTTCGATATGCCTCCTCATAAACACATGAGCTTGGTTCAAACCTTATTGATTAGAGCGTTGATTGCTAAATTCTGGAAAGAACCATACAAGAAAAAGTTAGTACGTTGGGGTACAGAATTACACGACCGTTTCCTTTTGCCACATTACGCTTATTTAGATATGCTTGATGTTGTGAATGATTTGAAGGATGCAGGGTATAATTTTGACATCTCTTGGTTTGATGCTTTCTTTGAATTCCGTTTCCCTTATTATGGCGGTATTACCGTTGATAATACTCAACTAGAAATCCGTTCGGGCATAGAGCCTTGGCACGTACTAGGCGAAGAATTGTCAAACTCTGGTACTGCTCGATTTGTAGATTCTTCTTTGGAGAAAATACAGGTAAAAGTAACTGGCTTTATAGAAGGTCGTCATATCTTAACTTGTAATGGTTGTAGAGTTCCATTAAGAAGCACAGGTGTAAAAAGCGAATTTGTAGCAGGTGTTCGTTACAAAGCATGGAACCCGCCTTCGGCATTGCATCCTACTATTGGCGCAGATGCACCTTTGGTATTTGATATTTTGGATACTTGGAATAATAAAGTAATTGGAGGCTGTACCTACTTTGTATCGCACCCAGGCGGTAGAAGTTTTGATACATACCCAATTAATAGTTACGAGGCAGAATCAAGGATGATTAGCCGTTTCTGGGGTTTTGGACATACACCAGATGCACCAGAAACAGAAGAGGCAGCACCAATCAGAAACACGCCAACGATTTCTAGGTTTGTGGCAGAGAACAAAAAGGATCTTAAGGCCGATACGCCTATAGAAATAATTAATCCAGAATATCCAAATACTTTAGATTTAAGAAAGTACTGGAAAAGAAGGTAATATAAATTTCATTTTTTCAATCCTTCTAAATATGACTAGCGAGGGACTTAAGTCCTTCGCTAGTCATATTTAGAAGGATTTGATTTTTTGAACTTAATAGTTCTTTTTAAAACGCCTTTATACAAGTTATTGATAATCTTCCTTAGTATTGAGGTTGTTGTATATTATACAAATAGCCATCAAATAGGTTTTTATACTGTTTTTCTAATACTTCCCTTTCTGTAGGAGACTTTTCGACTGATATTCCTTTAGAGAAATAAACAATCTCATTTTTTTCAGTATCAATAATTATTGCATATAGAGTCGTATTTGCTTTAATTGGTGCAGGAGCATACATACCAAGCGTTAATACTCCTATTCCTACAGCTTTTGCAATTTGTCCTCCATAATTTCCTTTTCTTCTCCCAAAGCCTGTAGCAATAGTTGCTAAGACAAATTTTTGTTTATTGCTTTTTAATACTGAATCAATAATTGGGGTCAGTTTAAGTCCTTCAATTTTATTCGACCTTATTACAGATAAAAAAATATTACTCAATTCAACATCAACGGTCTCCTTAGTTCTTTCATCAAGAATATTGATTTTTTGAGTGATTTTAAAATTATTATTGTTGGATATAATAGAATCTAATAGCATTTTTGATACTAAAGATAAAGAATCATTAGGGGTTGTTTTATTCCCTTTCTCAATCAAACTAACAAATGATAATGGCTCTAAATATGCAACATTTTTTGTTTGGGTGGCTTGAATTATTTCAGATGAGTTAACATTAATAAGTTTATGAGAGACACATGAGGCAAATAATAGAATAGTAGAGAATAATAATATAATTTTCTTCATTGGTAGATTAGTACTTGTTAGTATTTGGGTTATGTAAAAAATAAGTACGAATGTATCCATTAATTTTTTAATTACAAATCTATTTCTGGTTGTCAAAATTCATATATAAATACTGCATCATTCAAATGAACAACAGTATTTTCATTTCAACAACTCCTTCACCGCAAAAGGATAATCAGTAATTAATATATCTACCTGCTTCGTTTTTAGAAATTCCGTATAATATCCTTTATCAAAAGCATCAGGATGTTTTTGAACATTTTCGCTAATATCACTTGTTAACACTATCCCATTTTTCTTGAGTTTTTCAATTAATGACACAGGGGTTTTAGCATTAATATAAGCTACCAAGTTACTGAAAGGTATATTCAAGGCTTTTATTCTTTCCCAATCCTCCTCGTTACTGATTAATGTTGAAATAGTAATTGAAGAAGAAAGCTGATATACTTTCTGTGTATTGATGGGTGAAAACGTCAGAATTAAGCATCGGTCTTCTAGTTTTTTTTTCTTTATCTTTTGCACTGTTTTTTGCCATAAATCATCTTTTACATCTACCATCAGATAAACGTTTTTATGGGCCGATAACCATTTTAAAACTCCATCAAAAGTTGGAATACGTTCTTGTGTAGGATCACCCTTTTGTGCTTTTAGGTATAAGCTTTCTAAATACGTTGATGTCAATTGCTTAATAGCACCAACACCATTGGTCGTTCTATCAATGGTTTCATCATGCATGATAAACAAATCTCCATCAGCACTTTGTCTGATGTCTAATTCTAGCATTACTGCTGATTTTTTGAAGGCATTAGCAATCATATTAAAACGAGCAAGACTATTCTCAGGTAAATTACTATCAAATCCACCACGGTGTCCACTAATAAGTGGCCCATTCTTCCATGATTTTTTAAAATGTTGATTGACGTAAATTGCTGTATCTTTTTTCTGGGCATGAATATTGTTTATACAAATCATGAATAACAAAATGCTAGAAAATAATTGAATTGATAATTTCATTTGATGATGATGTTTAAAAGATGGTAATAGTTACCAATTTAACAATGTATTCTAATGCTTACAATTATGAATGATTAAATATTGATAAAGGATTATTTATCGAAAACAGTAATGTAAAGCCATTGAATTGGAAATATTACAGGATAATACTAATATTTTTTGATATTTTTTTTATTACTTTTATTTTAATAATAACCATTACTATACTGCTAATAATAAAGGTGATGAAAACTCAATCTCTTAAAAAGGTTGTTTTACTGGTAGGAAGAGACGATTGGCACAAGGACACTCATTTGAACCATATCTTAAGAAACTACCTCAAAAAGAACAACTACAAAATAATGTGGGAACACCCCGCAGGAAGTTTTATCTATAAACTTCAGTCCATTGAAAGTCATCTAAAATGGCTCCCAAAATCTATCAAAGCATTCAACATTAAGCTGGTTAAACTGTTGTATTTGGTTACTCACTGGAGTTATGCAGTTTATTTATACAACCGTCCTAATCAGTTTATCGAATTTAGATGTCCCAGACTAAAAAAGCGGATACAAAACCTGAGTGCTAACAATGAATTAATAGTTTTTTCAAGGTCATCAGGAGGCAGAGCTATTTCTCTCATCGCAGATGAATTGAATATTAAACACATTGTGTGTTTGGGGTATCCATTTCAAAATCCTAATAATGGTGTAGAGCCCGAAAGATATTTACATTTAGCACACCTACAAACGCCGATGTTAATTATTCAGGGAATTAATGATGAATATGGAGGTATTGAGATTAAGGAAAAGTATCATTTAAGCCCACAAATCAACTTATTTTTTGTAGATACAGACCATAATTTTAATATCGGCGATAGCACTTGGAACAAAGTATATGCTAAAATTGATGAAGTTATCAAATGAGTAGTGCAAGGTTTTCCTACAAAAGCCTTAATTTTAATAAATTTTAAAATACTTCATTTTCAACCAATGAGCGATGATTACAGAAAAATCACCTAATTTACTTCAAGCCTATCAGCGAGAAATTAACTCTTATGATGAAATCTTGGGAGCAAACGGTCAAGTAAAACCTCATTGGCAAACACTTTTTTCTACTTTAGAAAAAATAGGTATGAAGGAACTCCATTCTCGAAATTTTGAAATTATCAACAAACTTCGTGAAAATGGTGTTACTTATAATGTTTATGAAAATTCAGGAAGTTTAAATCGACCTTGGCAACTAGACCCTATTCCCTTTCTTATCGAACAAAAAGAATGGAACGTTGTTGCGAAAGGGCTTAAACAAAGAGCATTAGTCTTAGATTTAATGTTGAGAGACATCTACGGTCGTCAACGGTTAATCAAAGAAAACATCCTACCTCCTGAATTAGTATATGGGAATAGAGGCTTTTTTAGGGCTTGTAATGATATAAAGCTACCTTCTGAAAATCAATTAACCCTATATGCTGCCGACATCGCTCGTGGACCCGACGGCAGGATGTGGGTATTAGATAATAGAACACAAGCACCTTCTGGAACAGGCTATGCCCTTGAAAATAGAAGTGTGATGAGTAAAATATTGCCTGAACTTACTAATGGAATGTATGTAAGCAGGCTTTCTCCTTTTTTTACCAGTCTTCAACAAACAGTAGCTTCTTTGGCCGTCAAAGCAAAAGATTATCCTAACATTGTTTACCTAACACCAGGCTCAAATAACGAAACTTATTTTGAACATGCTTATTTGGCGGCTTATTTGGGATACACTTTAGTACAAGGTGATGATTTATTGGTGCGCGATGGTTTCGTTTGGTTAAAGTCTATCGATGGGTTAGAAAAAGTAGATGTTATCATAAGAAGGATTGATGATGAATGGTGCGACCCTCTGGAGCTTAGGCAAGATTCTCGTTTAGGAATTCCGGGGTTATTACACGCCATTCGTTCTGGAAATGTTTCAGTGATTAATCCTCCTGGCTCAAGTGTGCTCGAAAACAATGGTTTATTACCCTTTATGAATGCCGCTTCTAGGTTCTTTTTAGGTGAAAGCCTGATTATGCCTTCAGTGGCTACTTGGTGGTGCGGACAAGCCAAAGAGATGAATCATGTATTGGCGAATCTGCCGAAATTGATTATAAAAAGTACTAATCGTAAACAAAAAATAAGGTCAGTTTATGGAAAGTCATTAACGGAAGCACAATTAAATGATCTCCGTAAGCTTATTATTGAAAATCCTACTGAATACGTTGCCCAAGAAGAAGTAAGTCTTTCTACTACGCCAGCCTTGGTTGATGGAAAAATTGAGCCTCGTTTTGCAGCATTACGTGCTTATTTGGTTTCAGATGGCAAAGATTATCACGTGATGGATGGCGGTTTAACCCGTAGTTCAGCCGTAAGAGACCGCTTTGAGATTTCGCATCAGTATGGTGGTTTTTCTAAAGACACTTGGATTGTATCTGATACCGTTTTACAGCCTCCTCCGCGGATTATCATTCCAACGGCAGCATCTGTTCATCATCATACATCGTTACCTAGCCGAAGTGCCGAAAACCTGTTTTGGGTAGGAAGGTATTGTGAAAGAACAATGGCTACGACAAAGTTTTTGAAAATTACGATTAATGCCTTGCAAGAAAATGTCAACTTTGGTGGTTCTGTTAAATCAGAGCACATTGATATATTGCTAAAGTCTCTTACACACCTTACCCTCAGTTATCCTGGCTTTATTGACGACGATAATCCTGAATTATTGAAAAATCCTTATCCAGGTATTCATGATTTAGTTTTTAATGCTAAAAAAGCAGGAACAATAGCTTATAGTGTAGAATATTTTTTGAGGGGCGTAATTACAGTAAGTGATAAATGGAGCCATGATACATGGAGAATCATTAATTTAATTGAAAATAGCTTAAAAAAGATTAAAAGCTCGGACCCTGATGCTAACAATCCGAACATGATTCAAAAGATTTTAGACAAGTTGCATACTCGTCTATTTACTTTCTATGGAATCATTTCAGAGTCTATGCCACGCGACAGCGGTTTTTATTTATTAGAAGCTGGGAAACTTATTGAGAGAATTTTATCAAGAATTAGCATTATTCGTTCTACTTTTAGTTTTAAAAATGACCTTAACGTAGAAAATGATTTGGTTGAGGCTGTATTAATCAATCATCATTTATTAGTTCATTATCGTTTATTGTATAAATCGCATATAAGTTTAGAAGCCATGCTTGATATGATTCTGTTGGAAGAAAGTTTGCCTTATTCACTCAGCTATCAATTGGATGCCTTAGCCGAATGTCTTTCTAAACTGCCTAAAACATCAAGCAATGAAAGGCTAACCAAAGCTGAAAAAGCAGTGTTGGAGGCTTCAACTAAAATTAAGCTAACAGATATTGCTACGCTTGGAGCTTATGATGCAGAAACTTTATATCGAGAAAATTTAGATAACTTACTCGCTAATGTTTTTAGTTTGATTTCGTCTGTTACTGTTTGTCTGACAGATGTGTATTTTACTCATACTGTGATTCAACACTCATTAATGGAAAATCCAGAAAATAGTGATACCAATGAAATATAAACTCACTCACCAAACAAAATATAAATATCATGATTCTGTAAACAGCTATCATAGTTTAGTGTGTTTAAAACCCCTGAACATATCTACACAGATATGTCATAGTTTTTCGTTGTTAGTTACTCCAAAGCCTTCTGAAATTGTAGAAAGGGTCGATTTTTTTGGTAATACTATTCATTATTTTTCTATACAATCGGCTCATCGAGAATTGATTGTTAAGACAGAAAGTAAAGTAGAGACCTTTCCTAAGTTTTTAAATATTAATTTTTCAGTATCTTGTAAAGAGGCCCGCGAGGCATTTAAAACCAATAATGCTTTAAAAATAGAATTGTTACAGTATTTATTACCGAGTCCGTTTATTCATTGGGACGAAGAAATCCATGCCTTTGCAGAAGCTTCTTTCCCTGAAAATCAATCACTTTACGAAAGCGTCAAGAACCTTTGTCATAAAATATTCACAGAGTTCGACTTTGTTTCTAATTTTACCAATATCAATACGCCTATTAAAACTGTGTTGAAAGAACGCAAGGGCGTATGTCAGGATTTCTCTCATTTAGCCATTGCCTGTCTGAGAAGTATGGGCTTTGCTGCTCGGTATGTAAGTGGCTATTTAGAAACCTTGCCTCCTCCGGGCAAGAAAAAACTGCAAGGGTCAGATGCTTCCCATGCTTGGATTTCAGTATTTATTCCCAACATTGGTTGGTGCGAATTTGACCCTACCAATGATTTAGTTCCTCAAGAAAGGCATATCATTACAGCTTATGGACGAGATTACAGCGATGTACCTCCGCTAAAAGGCATTATTTTTAGCTCTGGCAAACATACTTTATCTGTTTCTGTAGATGTAATACCCTTATTTGAACCATGATATACATTTCATTTTAATCATTATACATAAATATAGTATTATTGCTATTCCTGAGAATTCGGGTTGTTTTTGCGTATATTTGAGAAAAACATATTAATTGCTAAATGATTAAACCAAAACAATCTAAAGAACAAACTTTTCGCGATAGGATAAAAGAAGAAATTCTTGAGTTCTTTCGCCTAAATGAAGATACAGCTTGGTCGCTAAACCAAGTACATAAAGCCTTTGCCGTTCGTGACCGTAGTACAAAAACTTTATATGGAGAATTGCTTGAAGAGCTTCATAAAAACAAAAAAATCATTCGCCAACAAAACGGAAGTTATATAGTAGATACTGTCACAGAATTTGTAGTCGGAAGAATAGACCATGTAAACGCTCGTTTTGCTTTTGTAGTGGTTGAAGACAGAGAAGATGATATTTGGATTAATACCCGTGAACTAAACGGAGCCATAGATGGCGATATCGTAAAAGTATTGGTATTCCCCAAAAATAAAAAAGGAACAACACGTGCGGAAGGCGAAGTAGTAGAAATTATAGAAAGAGGCAGAAAAGAATTAGTAGGTACTATCGAGATTTTACCAAACTATGCTTTTGTGACTCCTGATGCTAAGAAAATATTCCAAGACGTTTTTGTTTCAAAGTATGATATTGGTGATGCTCAGAACGGCGACAAGGTAATTGTAAAGATTACTACATGGGCTGAAAAAGAGCGCAAAATGGAAGGCCAAGTAATAGAGGTCTTAGGAAAAGCTGGCGAGAATAATACTGAAATGCATGCTATTTTAGCAGAATTTGGCTTGCCAATCAGTTTTCCTAAAAATATTGAAGAAGAAGCCGAAAACATTCCTGTAAAAATATCAGCAGCAGAAATCAAAAATCGTCGTGATTTTAGAGGAACTACAACTTTCACGATTGACCCCGTAGATGCCAAAGATTTTGATGATGCCCTCAGTTTTTCCTTCTTAGAAAATGGCAATTATGAAGTGGGTGTACACATTGCAGATGTTACTCATTATGTGTTACCAGAATCTAATCTTGAAGCGGAGGCTTTTAAAAGAGCTACTTCGGTATATTTGGTAGATAGAGTAGTACCAATGTTGCCTGAGAAGTTATCTAATGGGTTATGTTCTCTTCGCCCTAATGAAGATAAATTGACGTTCTCGGCTGTTTTTGAAATCACTCCTGATGCCAAAGTAGTAGGCGAATGGTTTGGTAGAACTATTATCCATTCTGACAGAAGGTTCTCTTACGAAGAAGCTCAAGAGGTTTTAGATGGAATAGAAGGCGGAACTGTTGCTGTAGAGGATGCAAAACCTGTTGAAACACCCGAAGAAGAACCAAAGAAAAAAGGACGTAAAAAGAAAACGGACGACGTTGCTTCACTTCCTACTTTCCCAAAAGAACTTTTGACACTGAATCAATTAGCACATAAACTTCGTGATGAACGTTTTGCAAAAGGAGCCGTAAATTTTGAAACTGTTGAAGTAAAGTTCAACTTAGATGAAAACGGGAAACCGCTAGGAATTTATCAGAAAATCAGAAAGGATTCTCATAAGCTTATTGAAGAATTTATGCTATTGGCTAATAAGAAAGTAGCGGAATATGTATTCAATTTGCGTAAAACAGAACCTAGAAATACGATGGTGTATCGTACACACGATGCCCCAGACCCAGAAAAACTGAAAAACTTCTCGACATTTGCCAAACGTTTTGGTTACAATGTACAAACGGAAGTATCGCAGATAAGTACTTCGTTTAATGCTTTGATGCATGATGTGGAAGGGAAACCAGAACAGAATATTTTGGAGAACTTGGCAGTAAGAACGATGTCTAAAGCAAAATACAGCACCGACCCAATCGGTCACTTTGGTTTGGCATTTCCTTTTTACTCGCATTTTACCAGTCCTATTCGTCGTTATCCAGATATGATGGCGCACCGAATGCTCCAGCATTATTTAGATGGCGGACAGCCTTTAGAACGTGCTCCTTGGGAAGCCCGTTGTAAGCATAGTTCTGAAATGGAGAAAATGGCTGCCGAAGCTGAACGTGCCTCTATCAAATACAAGCAAGTAGAATTTATGAGCTTGATGGAAGAAGGTAAAGTATGGGATGGTATCATTTCTGGCGTTACGGAATTCGGAATTTTTGTAGAGATTACCGAAACTGCTTCGGAAGGCTTAATCAGAATGAATGATTTGAAAGATGATTTCTATGATTTCGACCGCGATAACTACAGAATTGTTGGACAGAGAAATGGCAAAGTATTTACATTTGGAGACAAATTACAGGTAAAAGTAAAAGAATGTAATTTGGGTCGCAGAAGTATGGATTTGACTTTAGTAGGCAATGACGGTGATGGTAAAAGAAAAACAAAGCCATCGCATCGTGGAGACTCAAGACATAAATCTAAAAATGCTAAGTCTGCTCCAAGAGGCGATAGACGCACAAAGGGTAGCGGAGGAGAAAGCAGAGATAGAAAGAAAAAAAGGTAAGAGAATTGACAAAGAAAAGAGATAGCTAATTGGCTATCTCTTTTCTTTTATTGTAAAACCAATTCACTTGCTGCTAACAAATTACTAGTTGTTAGCTCTGAAAATGACTCTTCTGGTTTTTCCGTTAAATGTATCGTTTTTACGCCTGCTTTTTTTCCTGCTTTAATATCACGATGAGCATCGCCAATCATCCAAGAGGAATCTCTATCTATTTTATATTTAGCAATCGCTTTTTCTATCATTAATGAATCTGGCTTACGCGTCAATGATGCCGAGTTAAATTTTTCATGATGTGGGCTAAAGTAAATATCATCTAACAGATTCCCACATTGTTCTTGAAAATAGTTATGACATTTCCACACATCCTCGCGCGTATAAATTCCTTTGGCAATTCCTGATTGATTGGTAATAACAATTAATAAGTAGCCTGCTTCTTTAAATCTTTTCAATGCTTCAATGGCGCCATCAGGAATAATCAAATCCTCAAGTCGGTACACATAATCTACACGGTCTATGTTCAATACGCCATCACGGTCTAAAAAAATACATTTCTTCATCACTTATAAATTTAGTCAATAGATAACAAAACGGCTTTGAAAATCAGGATAATTTGGTTCAAAGCTAAAACTACAGCACAATATAACTATTTTGTTATTTTTTTGCACAATTAGTTTTATTTTTTTATCTAATGGAATAGTATTCAGATTTTTCACAAAAAAACGCAGACTTTCTGATAAGTCTGCGTTTTTAACAAAAAATCTATTAGAAATATAAGAATTTATTGATTTCGGGTATCAGCCATCGGATTTCGGATTTCAGCAATTGATTATTTGAAAGCCGAAAGCTGACAGCCGAAAGCCAATACTAAAGCTTATCCCAAGGAATACGACTCAACAATAAAATCAAGCCTAAGCCAAAGAAAATTAATGCATTTTTATGGCGAACAATTGCATCAGTCGCACGTTTATTCTTTGAATATCCAACCGTAATCAAAGCAATAGCAATGATGTTTGTGAAGATATGTTCAACAGCAATTTTACGGTATTCAGCAATTTTCATTACTTCCGAACCAAAGTCTGTAAATGCTTTTATCCCAAACGGACTCAAGAACAAATACAATACTAAACCGATTAATAGTTGAGTATGGTTCGAGATAAGGAAGAAAAGACCCAATTTACGGTCTGTGTCTGTGAATTCACTTTTCGACGTGAGCCCCATAGCTGCGCGTACTAAAACGATTAGCCCAAGAATGATTACGACAAAGAAAAGTGTCTTATGGATTAACTGAAAAATTTCATACATAAATTTTAGGATTTTGAATTACCAATTTTTCCCAAAGATAATAAACAAAGATTTCGTTTATAGTGTAATTTTATAAAAACATCATTAAGAACTTTAGCTTATGCTGTTTTCCTCACTTCATCCCACAAAATAATATTTCATGAAAAAAACTTTATTGATTTCATCCCTTTGTCTCGGAAGTATGGCTTTGGGCGCATTTATTACTAAATCACTCGAAAATGAAGCCATCACGATTGACATCGTAAAAAAGGCCGAAAAAATTATTGGTTTAGAGTTTACTCAGCCAGAAGCAGATTCAATGCTTGCTAAACTTACTACTACTCGCAAAAATTTTGAAGAAAACAGAAAGGTTGAACTAAAAAATGAAGTGGCTCCTGCCCTAGTTTTTAATCCATTACCCCAAGGATTCGAGTTTGAAAAAGGTGCTTCCTATTTCAAAGCATCTACTATTGTAAAAATCACTTTGCCAAAAGATAAAAATGAGTTAGCTTTTTACTCTGTCAGACAATTGGCTGCTTTAATTCAAAGTAAACAAATTACTTCATTAGAGTTGACCAAATTCTTTTTAGAACGGCTGAAAAAATATGATACTCAATTAGCTTGCGTAGTTACGCTTACTGAAGACTTAGCCTTGAAACAGGCTTCACAAGCAGATGCTGAAATAGCTACTGGAAAATACAAAGGTTTATTACACGGCATTCCGTACGGAGCAAAAGATTTATTGGCAAAAAAGGGTTATAAAACCACTTGGGGTTCTGTACCCTACAAAGACCAAGTTTTGGATTACGACGCAACCGTTATTCAACGTTTAGAGAAAGCTGGAGCTGTTTTATGTGCCAAACTAACCTTAGGTGAATTAGCCATGGGTGATGTTTGGTTTGGTGGTACTACTAAAAACCCTTGGGACTTAAAGCGTGGTTCTTCTGGCTCTTCGGCAGGTTCAGCCTCATCAGTGTCGGCGGGATTATTGCCTTTTGCCATTGGTTCTGAAACGTTAGGGTCTATTGTTTCTCCTTCTTCCGAATGTGGAGATACAGGTCTACGTCCTACTTTCGGACGCGTGCCTCGCACGGGTGCGATGGCATTAAGTTGGAGTATGGACAAACTTGGGCCAATCTGTAGAACCGTTGAAGACTGTGCCATCGTATTTAATGCTATTCTTGGAGAAGATGGACATGACCAAAGCGTTATGAACGCACCGTTTCAGTTTGACGGTAACAAAAAAGACTTGAAAGGCATTAAAATAGCGTACTTGAAAAAAGATTTTGAAGGGAAATATCCTAATAAGACGCAAGATTCCCTTACCTTGGTCACGATGAAAAAATTGGGAGCAGAATTAATTCCTTTAGAATTGCCAAACCTACCATCCAGCGACATTAGTTTTTTGTTGACTGTGGAAGCAGCAGCAGCTTTCGATGAGCTGACACGTTCTGGTAAAGATGATTTAATGGTTCGTCAAGTTAAAAATGCTTGGCCAACTTCTTTTAGAGCAGCCCGACTCGTCCCTGCGGTTGAATATTTACAGGCGAATCGTCATAGAACTTTATTGATTCAAGAATTCAACAATAGGCTGAAAGGAATTGACGTTTACTTATCACCAGCTTTCGCTAGTAGAAATTTGACAATGACGAATCTTACTGGTCACCCATGTGTAGTATTACCTAATGGTTTTCGTGCGGAAGGTCGCCCTACTAGCATTACATTTATGGGTAAACTATTTGGCGAAGGCAAATTATTACAAGTAGCAAAAATTTATCAAGATGCCACAGACTTCCATTTGAAGCATCCTAAATTATAAGATATGTACTTTAAACAATTGTTCTTAACTGTGGCTTTGGGTTTTCCCTTAGCCACCTTCTCGCAAGATGTTAAGCAAGAAGAGGCGCTACAGAAAATGATAGAAAGCGAAAAAGCCTTTGCACAAACATCTATCGATAAAGGCACAAAAAATGCTTTTTTATCCTTTTTGGGGAAAGATGCCATTGTTTTTGAGAAAGGGATGCCCGTAAATGGACTAGAAAAATGGCAGAATCAGGATTTTCAGCAGGTTTTAACTTGGCAGCCTAATTTCGCAGAAATTTCAGGTGCTGCCGATTTAGGTTATACTGCAGGGAATTGGCAAATTCATGATAAAACAGCAGACGGAAAAGCTTTTGGTTTTGGTACCTTCGTTACTTTGTGGAAAAAACAAAGCGATGATACATGGAAAGTTGCCGTTGACATTGGCGTAGGTCATGCAGATAATGCTAGTAAAAGCACGCAAATCATCAAGAATTATCCTGTTTTTAAACCTGCCGATTTAAAAAATCCTGCTACCTTAGCCGAACGTTTTGTTTTTATGCAGGACCATTTCTTTTGGAAAAATGCTAAGACGGCTCTCAATCCCTTTGAGCCTCATTTATCTCAAAATGTTAGGATTTATAGAAATAGCCAACTGCCAATTGTAGGGAAAGACCCTGCTGGAGCTTTTCTGAAAAAAAGCTATGATAAAAAACTTATCTATACTGGCTTAAAGGCGATTGCCTCAGCATCAGGCGATTTAGTGTGTGTTTACGGAACAGTATCGGGAAAAGGCAGCTCAGGAAGTTATTTAAGAATGTGGCGTCAGGAAGCAAAAGGGGTTTGGAAAATCACCTTAGAAATCGTAAGTATTTAATTTAGCATATTTCAATTTACCCATTATGTACGCTTTAAAAAATTGCCAGATATTTACTTCTGAAGAAATTCTTAACAATAAAATATTAGTGATAGAAGCTAATAAGATTGCAAGAATATTGGACGAAGAAGACATTGAAGACTTAGACAATCTTTTTCCTGAAATTCAACTTATTGATTTGAAAGGCTTCAATATTGCTCCTGCTTTAATAGATATTCAAATTTATGGCGGTGGTGGAAGTTTGTATAATTCAAAAACAACGGAGGAAACTATTCATAATACTTATCTGGAAATTCGTAAATCTGGCACTACGCACTTTCAGATAACGCTTTCGTCAACACCGCTTGATAAAATACTTGAATCGATAGCAGTAGCTAAAAGCTATCTCAAAAACGGTGGACAAGGATTGGCAGGTTTACATTTAGAAGGCCCGTTTTTTAGCTTTCCTAAAAGAGGTGCACATGTGGCTGAATTTATCAGAAAGCCCACAGACGAAGAACTGAAAACCATTATTGAGGCTTGCGTGGGTTTGCCTACTTACATGACCATCGCACCTGAAGAGTTTACAGATACACAATTAGACTTACTCTTACAAAGCGATATTAAAATTGCGGCTGGTCATAGCTCCGCTACTTATCAGCAAGCTAAATATGCTTTCAACAAGGGAATTAAAAGAGTAACCCATTTATTTAATGCTATGTCGGCTTTTCAAGGACGTGAACCTGGCTTAGTGGGTGCTACTTATGATTCTGAGGCTTGGGCAAGTATTATTCCTGATGGCATTCATGTTGATTTTGCTAGTGTGAAAATTTCTAAAAAAATAATGGGCAAAAGACTGTTTATCATTACTGATGCAGTAACGAATGATGTTTCGGGCGATTATAAGTTTATTCATGCAGGTACGCATTATACCGATACTAAAGGAACGCTTTCAGGCTCTGCTTTAACGATGATTCAAGCAGTCATCAACTGTGTTGAAAAAGTAAATATTCCATTACAAGAAGCCCTCAGGATGGCTTCTACGTATCCCGCAGAAGTGTTAGCACTAGACCATTCTTTAGGACATATCAAAAATGGTTATCAAGCCAACATGATTATCTTTGATGATTCCCTCAATATTAAAGGATTAGTTGAAAATGGGTGCTTAGAGTGGTTTTAGGTAATTGTGAATGAGTGAGTGAATTGTGAGTTAGTGAATTAAGGGAGAAGATATTATTAATTAATTTATTAATTCTAAGCATGCAGTTATTAAAATCTGACATCCGAAAGCCGAATCCCGAAAGCATCAAGTAAAAATGAATTTGATTTCTAAACAACCCAATACAGGTACTACTATTTTCACGGTAATGTCCAAATTAGCTTCCGAACACGGAGCGTTGAACTTATCACAAGGTTTTCCTAATTTTGATTGTTCTCCTATATTAACAGAGTTAGTTAATCATTACCTTAAAAAAGGGATGAATCAATATGCCCCGATGGCGGGTATTCAGGCACTCCGTGAAGTAATTGCACAGAAAGTAAGCGATTTGTACCAAGTTCACTATCACCCAGATAGTGAAGTAACCGTAGTGTGTGGTGCTACAGAGGCATTGTATGCTGCCATAACAGCAGTTGTTCATCATGGCGATGAAGTTATCTTGCTCGAGCCTTGTTATGATTCCTATGCCCCTGCTATTACTTTAAATGGTGGCATTCCTGTGTATGTAACTTTAACCCCAGAAAATGGCTATAAGATTGATTGGAATATTGTAAAAGGGAAGATTAATGAACGAACAAAATTAATTATCCTAAACACGCCTCATAATCCTACAGGGACTGTTCTTTCACAAGAAGATTTAAATAGTTTAGCTGAAATCATTAAAGACACTAATATTTTCCTGATTGGCGATGAAGTATACGAACACATTATTTTCGATGGTCTTGCTCATTGGTCTTTGCTTCGTCACCCAATTTTAAAAGAAAGAAGTTTTATTTGTGGCTCTTTTGGGAAAACATTTCATGTTACTGGCTGGAAAGTTGGCTATTGTTTGGCTCCTAAACAATTGAGCGAAGAATTCAGGAAAGTACATCAATGGCTAACGTTCTCTACGGTAACCCCTATTCAATATGCTTTGGCTGATTTTTTACAAGACCCTCAAAACTATCTTTCAATTCCATTGTTCTATCAAGAAAAGCGTGATAAGTTTTTAGCTTGTATTAAAGATTCTCGCTTTACCTTTACACCTGCTAAGGGCAGTTTCTTTCAATGTGTAAATTATGAAAGAATTACGGATGAAAACGATTATGAATTAGCGATTAGGCTCACTAAAGAAATTGGTGTGGCTAGCATTCCAGTTTCTGTATTTTACAACCAGAAAAATGATTTTAAAATACTACGATTCTGTTTTGCGAAAGATGATGAAACACTAGAGAAGGCTGGTGAGAAATTATCGAAACTTTAAAAAACCTACTCGGCTATAAAGTTTCGATAATTAATTAATGGGCATTTCACTTTTTTATAATTGGGCTGGTGATTAGATTGTGTTAAAATTTTAAGTTAAACTGATTTTCCGAAAACATGAAAAATTCAATTTATATAATATTACTATTTGTTAGTTGCATTGCCTGTACCAAACAGCCTAAACTAGATGGTCTGGATCTTGAAAAATGGCGTGCTGATCGTGGTGGTTGTAAAGGCGACAGATTGAAAATGGTTGAAAAACTAAAATCTTTAAAAGACGAAATAAAAGGCGTAAGCTCTAACGATATTGATGATTATTTAGGCAAACCCGATATTCAACAATTAGCAGACCGTAGCCAAGAATACTATATTTATTTCTTAGAACCCGGCAACCACTGTGATGACATCAAAAAGAAATCTTCTGCACAAATGATGGCCGTGAGGTTCAGTGCTATGGGCATGGCTACAGAAGTAAATTTTCAAAGAGGAATGCCCGAAGAATAATTTAAAACTTTATCGGTAAAACATAAAATGAAGCAACCGATATTCCATGTATCTGAGCAGGAATCCAATTGTGCATTTTTTTGACTAGTTTTATTACCTCAGCACTCAATGTGGGAGAAATACCTGTATCCAAAACATGAATCTTACTGATTTCTCCAAAACGCTCTACTTTAAATCTCACTAATACAGTTTCTCCTTTATAATCACTTGGACGAACTAAGTTTTGAGAGATAAATTTATTTAGTTCATCATTCTTTTCTGAGAATTTTGCAAGCGTTTCAACTTCGTAATAGGTTGAGTCTAAATCAAGTGTCATATTTTCAAAATAAGACCGATTATCTCTATCTTTTTTGTTGGCAAGACTTACATGAGTTTCTAAAACACTAGCGATAAGATTTTTATCTTTTTCTGAAAAAGGAGCTGAAGAAATGGTGCTTTTTTGTGCTTGGGCACTATTAATCCCTAATAAAAGGACCAATCCCAATAGTGTAAAGGTTTTCATAATCGTCTACTTAGGAATTTTATAATTTTAAAAAACAGGCTAATTTCTATTAATTCTCATGGTACTTTTCTGAACAAACAATCCAATAATACTTATTATTCAAGGCTGGAAAATTAAACTCTATCGTCTATCTAGTTTATTAACTTATGATAAGGATTGAAAGCACAAAATTAAATATTTTTTTGATGTTTCCAATTATATATAAATTTTTAAATGAAAATTATATATAATTGGAAAACAAATGGTTATAGCATAATTTGGGTAATATAAAATACTTATATGATATTAATCTTTATCAAAAAACCATCCTAATATTGTAGAGGTAATTGATAATACAAAACTAAAAATCAAAGGAGGAATAAAACCTCTTACTGAAAATCCATCAATAAAATAATCTACTATATATACTACTATTACATTGATAACTAACAAGAACAAACCCAACGAAAGAATAGTAATTGGGAAACTGATTAGTTTTAAAATAGGCTTCACAAAGGTATTGGCAAAACCCATCGCCAATACAACTAAAAAGGAAGTCTGAAAACCATCAATAAAAATTCCATTTATATATCTAGTACTAAACAAAATGACAATGGCAAGGACTAAATACTTGATAATGAAGTTTATCATTTTACAATTTTATTTGTTTTTTAATATTCATTTATCTTGAATGTCTTGAGCGAAGTACATCAATAATTTCATCAAAGTCAAGTCCTCTTTGCTCTAATAGGACTAAATAATGAAATAATAAGTCCGCAGCCTCCCCTTTGAACAGCTCATCGTTGTTATCCATCGCTTCAATCACCAATTCTACTGCTTCCTCTCCTACTTTCTGAGCAATCTTATTTGTGCCTTTTTCGAATAAACTTGCAGTATAAGACTTCTCCGAAGGATTATTTTTGCGGTCACGGATAACAGCCTTTAGGTGATTCAACCATCCTGCTTGTCCAGGTTCATTTTTTTCACCCCAACAAGTGTCAGCTCCTGTATGGCACGTAGGGCCTGCGGGGTTTACCTTAATCAATAAAGTATCTTCGTCGCAATCTTTTAGAATTTCTACAACATGTAAAAAATTATCAGAAGTTTCACCCTTAGTCCATAAACGTTGTTTAGAACGGCTAAAAAAAGTTACTATTCCTTCACGCTCTGTTTTTTCCAAAGCCTCTTGATTCATATAACCAAGCATTAATACTTTTTCTGTCTTTGCATCTTGTATGACAGCAGGGATTAATCCACCCTGTTTTTCAAAGTCTACTTTCATTTTTTTCAAACCAATTTGGTTCTTTATGGTTATTTTCTTGAAATAATAGCAATCCTAATTCCTAAAAGAATTAAAACAACCTCAGTTACTCTCTCTTGAATTTTAATAAATAATCAATACCATTTCATTATAATCTCATCGAAATACCTTTATCTCTCAAGTATTCTTTTAATGCAATAATATCAATTTCTTTGAAATGGAAAATACTAGCGGCTAATCCAGCATCAGCTTTACCGATAGTAAACACTTCATTAAAATGTTCCATAGTACCTGCCCCACCTGAGGCAATAATAGGAATAGAAGAATTACCCGAGATAGTTGCCGTTAATTCATTGGCAAAACCTGCTTTGGTACCATCCGTATCCATTGATGTCAATAAGATTTCTCCTGCACCACGGTTTTCTACTTCTTTCGCCCAATTTAAAGTTCGGTATTCTGTTGGTTTTCTTCCGCCATGTGTATGTACTATATGTTCTTTAATACCTTTATCCGTTTCAACAAAGCGTGTATCAATCGCTACGATAATACATTGCGAGCCAAACTGCAAAGCTAATTCGTCAATTAGTTCTGGTCTACGCACAGCCGAGGAGTTAATAGATACTTTATCAGCCCCAGCATTGAGCAGTGCAGACACGTCTTCGATAGATGAAATGCCTCCTCCAACAGTAAAAGGAATATTTACATTACGAGCTACGTTTCTTACTAAATCTATTAATGTTTTTCGATTGTCCACCGTAGCAGTAATATCCAAAAATACTAATTCGTCTGCTCCTTGTTCCGCATAAATTGCCCCTAACTCTACGGGGTCTCCAGCATCGCGCAGGTTTACAAAGTTTGTGCCTTTTACCGTACGACCATCTTTTATATCAAGACAAGGTATTATTCTTTTTGTAAGCATTGTTATAGCTATCGGCTTTGAGCAATGAGCTTTGAGCCTTTTTTTTATTTTAAGACTTTAAGACTAAAGGACATTAGGAACTTATATTATCAGCGACATCAGCGTATTTTTTTCTGCGAAAATCTGCGGGTAAAAAATATTTTCTTCTTAAAAAAATAAAGAAAATTCCGAAAATTGACATCTCAAAGCTCACAGTTATTGATGCAATGCTGCAATCTGTTTTAAGCTAATTCTTCCTTCATAAATTGCTTTACCAACAATTACTCCGAAAATATTCATTTCGTCTAATTTCAAAATATCATCCATTACCGAAACGCCTCCACTAGCAATAATTTGTAGACTAGGAAATTGGTCTTGTAAATTTTTATATAATTCAAAACTTGGTCCTTCTAATAATCCGTCTTTAGCTACATCTGTCGAGATAGCATATTTTGCTCCTTTTTCTATATAGTTTCCTACAAAGTCGTATACAGAAGTGGTAGTAGCTTCTTCCCAACCTGAAATAGCAATTTTTTCATTGCGAGCATCAGCCCCTAAAATAATCTTTTCGCCACCGTAGCTCTGTAACCATCCTTCAAATAAAGTAGGATTCTTTACGGCTACACTTCCGCCTGTCACTTGTTTCGCACCTGAGTTAAACGCAATTTCAATCATTTCGTCAGACTGTACACCTCCACCAAAATCAATATGCAAATTGGTTTTGGTCGCCAACAGTTCTAATACTTTATGGTTAACGATGCGTTTTTGTTTTGCTCCGTCTAAATCAACTAGGTGCAAACGCTGAATGCCAGCATCTTCGAACGACTTGGCGACTTCTAATGGGTTTTCATTATAGATTTTCTTCTGAGCATAATCACCTTGCGTAAGACGAACACATTTCCCATCAATTAAATCTATGGCTGGTATTATTTGGATCATTTTTTTGGACTTTAAGACTTTAGGATTTTAAGACTTTAGGACTAGAAGATAATTAAACTCTTATAGTCTTTTAGTCTTAAAGTCCTCTAGTCTTTAAAAAATCATTTATTTAAATATTTTGACAAACCGTGTAATTGATTTTCTATACTTTTCAGATTTTCAATCATTCGTTGAAAATCGTCTGTTGAAATATATTCTAAATTTTGCGCAATCATTAACTGCGTTTCTACTTCATAAGCCGAAGAGAGACTCATATCCAAAAATCGAGTAAAGTCTTTTGAACTTCTTCCAGAACCTTCGGCAATATTTGAGGGTATAGAGATAGCAGCTCTTCTAATCTGAGAAGTCAAGCCATAAATTTCTTCTTGTGGAAAAGTTTTAGTTAAAATGTATATCTCAGTAACAAAAGCTACAGCCTGTTTCCAAACCATTTAGTTCTCTAAAATTATGTCCTCTCATGTAGATTATTAAATATAAATCGGTGTAAAATCTATTTCTCTAAAAATTCCTTTAATCTTAGAATTTCAAAACTTAAAGTCTTCAAGTCCTTATAGTCTTATAATTCAACAATTCCAAAACCTAAAGTCCTCTAGTCTTAAAGTCCTACAGTCCTAAACCTTCAAAAAATTCTCAATAATCCTCTGCCCCTCCTTCCCACTGATTTCGGTATGGAATTGGGCAGCGTAGAAATTATCTTTATGGAGCATTGCTGAAAAAGGTTGAACGTAATCGCATTCAGCCACAGTGTATTGACTGATTTCGGCATAATAGCTATGCACAAAATACATAAAAGCACTTTCTTTTAAGCCATCGGTCAGCTCGCTTTTAAGGTTGTAAATGTTATTCCAACCAACATGAGGTACCTTAAAGGAAGTAGCATCAAAACGTTTTACATCAATATCAAAAATTCCCATGCAGGTAGTGTCATTCTCCTCAGAATGGCGACACATCAATTGCATACCCACACAAGTACCCAAAACAGGTTGTTTCAATGAAGGGATAACCTTATCCAATCCTTTTTCACGCAGATAAGCCATCGCAGTACTTGCCTCGCCTACACCGGGAAAAATCACTTTATCAGCCGAACGAATTTCATCCTCATCATCTGTCCAAAGATAATTTACACCTATTCTATCCAAGGCATACATTACCGACTGAACATTCCCTGCATTGTATTTGATTATTACTGTTTTCATTTTTCAGAATTAAGGGTAAATCGCTGTTATGCTCGTTTAAACTCAGCGTTTTGCATAAAAAAAGCCTGACTCTTTTCAGGAATCAGGCTTCTATTTATATCGAATACTTGTGTCGTTGCTATTGGCACAATACTCATCAGCCTTCCCTGTTTAGGAAATTACATGATGGTAATGATGTGTGCCTTTGAAAATCATGATGCAAAAATAGTTATTATTTTGAAATTTACTTCCTAAAGATTTGGTATTTAGTGTGAAATAGGATAAAATTTTCTTTAGCTGTCAGCTTTCGGATGTCGGATATCAGCTTTCAGATGATGTTCTAAACGTTTGTCTATTCCTAATTTAAAACAGAAAGCCGATGTCCGAAAGCTGAAAGCCTCATTAAAACAAACTCATCTGTTCTACTTTTGGTAAGAACTTTGGCTCTTTTAGGGTTAAACCACAATGCTTATTTAATTGCTGAATCCAATAAAGAGCTAATTCTGGTGCAAAGGTACTTTCGCAAATATGTACAAAAATATAGGCTTCTTCTAAACCCTGATGAAACCATGTTTTTAATTTTTGTATCCATTCATCTACACGCTGGCGGTCAGAAGAATGTTCATTTCCCACCCAACGGATTGTGGCTATTTTGTTTGATAAACTCTGGTGTACTACATCCCTTCTTCCTGCTACATCCGTTATAACAGTACCATGCCCATAATGATTTAACAATGACAAAGCTTCTTGCCAGATTTTTTCATTTTTAAACCAGTCTTCATGTCGAAACTCTACAGCTATTCTCAATTCAGGAGGCAAATCTTTAAGATACTTTTCTAAGGCATAAAATTGTTTTGGTGTAAAATAGGGTGCTAATTGTAAAAATGGCATTCCCAGTTTTTCATCCAAATCCAATATTTTACGACAAAAAGCTTCTGTTAAACTTTCTGCCTTTTGAAGCATTTTATCATGCGAAATAATTTGAGGAAACTTTGTACAGAAGGTAAAATTATCTACCGTTTCTTCTTTCCATCGCTCAATCGTTTCTTCACTTGGAATTTGATAATGAGTAACGTTCAGTTCAATCGTATTAAATTGTCTAGAGTAAAGCGACAAATAGTCAGCCGTCTTGGCTGAATGTGGGTAGATTTTCCCATTCCAATCTTTGTTTGACCAAACCGGACAGCCAACGTGTACAATAGGTTTTTTGACAGGCACATTGCCCAATACTTTTTCATTGAAAGTATTGTCTGCCTGTAAGGTGAAATTTACTTTATCTATTTCTTGTATAGGTAGTTTACCGAAATCCATCTGATTAATTATTAATATTTAAAGATAACAAAAAAATCCTGCCAGTACTGGCAGGATTTCATTATCAAAACAAATGGTCTATTGTTATTTAGGATCTAGTCCTTTTTCTATTCTGAATAATACATCTTCAAAATGATATTTTGTCATTTTGTCGCTTGTTAAAGGCAAGGCTGCTTTCAACTCACTTTTCAATGCTAATAAATGACCACGCGTTACCGAAGTAATATCCGTTTTACGAGGATCAACCGCAGCAGGAACAACAGTTCCTCTGAAGCTAAACCCGCCCGAACCACCTACAGCAGTACCATTTAAGATGCTAATCATTTTTTCAACATACACTTTTTGTAAGTTTCTGCGTGTAGCATCTGTTACTTTGTGTGTACGTGCTTCAGACCAAATAGACGAACGAACATCTGTAAAGAATTCATCTAAGCCATAGCTCGCTGGGTTCTTAGCATTCATTTCAACCAAACGTTGTAGGCGGTCTGAAGTAAATAAATTATTCAAAGTAGCTTCCTGAATACGGCTGATAGCATCAACACCATAATCTGGACGAATTTTTGTAATAATTTTATCATCTAATAACCAAGACGGCGTATCAAAAACCTGACGGTTTAACCATAAAACAGCACTTTTCTGAACAGCCTTAGGTGTTGGTTCATATACTGCTCCTTGCTGATCCATCGTTTTTGGCGTTTCATAAACACCACCAACGTTTTTGCTAACATGACCAATATAACGACGATATTGCGTAACAATTTCGTTATAAGCCTCTGATAACATATCATAATCCTGTGCTTCTTCTTTCGTCCATTCTGTTAAGTTTGGTACAATTCTTTTCAAGTTTTTGATACCATACTCACTTGCTAACATATTATCATCGCCCAAACATTCACTTTGAGTACGAGGGTCATAAGGGTTTGTTTCTGTTCCGAACCAAATTCTTGGGTTTTTAGCAAACTCTTGAATATATTGTTTATTAAGTGTTTTTTGGTCTTCTTCAGGTGTTTCACCATCTAATGCTTGGTATGCCCACTTGATAGCCCAAATATCATATTCACCAATGCGTGGATATAAGTCTTTCACACCGTCTTCTGGCTGTGCTACATAGTTGAAACGAGCATAGTCCATGATTGATGGAGTATGTCCATGTTCTGCAATCCATTTCGGGTCACGAAGTTTTTCAACTGGTACAGTACTGCTTGAACCATAATTATGACGTAAACCGATAGTATGACCCACTTCGTGTGATGATACAAAACGAATCAAATCACCCATTAACTCATCATCAAACTTATTTTTTCTTGCACGTGGGTCAACTGCAGCAGCTTGAGTCATATACCATTTTTTCAATAACTTCATTACGTTATGGTACCAACCAATATGGCTTTCTAGGATTTCTCCAGAACGTGGGTCATTTACGTTAGGGCCATAAGCATTCTCGATATCCGAAGCGAAATAGCGAATCGCTGAATAACGAGCATCTTCTAAGCTAATCGTTGTATCTTTTTCTGTCAAGATTTCTCCACGGATAGCATTTTTCCAACCAGCCGCTTCAAAAGCTTTTTGCCAATCATCAACACCCAGCTTCAAATATTTACGCCATTTTTCAGGTGTCGCAGGGTCGATATAATATACGATTGGTTTTTTAGGCTCAATCAATTCTCCTCTTTTTTGCTTAGCAGCATCTTCAGCATTTTTAGGCTCTAATCTCCAACGAACCGCAAAAGTTTGGTCCTCTGTACGTTGTGAATTATCATCAAACACTGTATATCCAGTAGCAAAGTATCCAACTCTGTTATCAAAATAACGTTTTTTCATTGGCTTGCTTGGCAATAAAATCATTGACGTATTCAATTCTATCGTAACTGCTCCAGTAGCCGCTGCCGCTGGGATATTTACTGTTGGAATTGGACTTGGTGCTCCACCTGGCATTGGCGGAACAGCATTAAATGTTTTAACCGTCCTGATTTCCGTATTGATTGGATACGATTTGATTGACTGTATATAAGAACGATCAAGGGCTATTGATGTAAACTTATACGTTGTTTTTGCATAAGGAGGTAAAGAAAATATCTGATTATCTCCTTTAAAAAAATCTGTTACTTCAATTACCGAAGCACTCGTTTTGCTTATAGAATCTTTTTTGATAGCTTTTAAATCAAAAGCCTGAGCGATTGGCTCTACGTTAGAGTTCTTAACAGCTTTGTAAAGTGGTGCTGTAGAATCAGCAGAAACATTGATGTATTGAACTGCACGTAAGAAAATTTTATTTTCTGGTGCTTTCTCGAAACGAATCACCTGACGGTTCAACATTTCACCACCATAAGTACCCGGAATCGTTGCTGTTTTAGCAAGACGCGTAATACTCATGATTTCTTTTCCCATCAATGAGTCTGGAATTTCGAAGAAATATTTATCCTCAATTTTGTGAACCGTAAAAAGCCCTTTTGAAGTTTTAGCTTTATCCGTAATTACCTCCTTATAAGGTTTAGGGCCAGTCTTAGGCGCTTCTGCTGGTTTAGGAGCTGTCGCTGTCGTGGCGGCCGCTGGGGCTTTAGTATCTCCTTTTTTGTCTTGTGCATTTACTGTAAAAGCAAAACATGACAAAGCAATCAGAGAAAGTTTTGTTTGAGTTTTTAGCATGATGACTTTAAATTATTAGAATTTTAAGGGGTCTAAATTAAGTGATTAAGGTGTATTTTGGAAATTTTGTTTGATGAGTGGTAATAGTTTACTTAATACTTTGTCGTATTAATCATCAACACCTATTTGATACGCATTATTTTTTCGCAAATTATGATAAGTTATCCCTAATTGTTTTGCTTGATTACTCAGTTTATCAGCATACCAATCTGTATAAGAAGCATCTATGATTAAACACTTGAATTGCACTTTATCCATGAGCTGATTTAAATCAAGTATAGATTTGTTGGCTAGAATCACATAATCGAAAACCTGTTTTTGAGCATCAATGTTTTTCTTTTTTAAATTTTTACCTATCCATAAAAAGGTCTTATCATGCCAAGCCAATATTGTAATTGAATCCTTGCTTTGGGAAATCATGTCGAAATCTTTTAGGCGTTGATTGTCCATTAAGTTAATTTTCATCGTATCTACAACTCCATATTTCGCCCAAAGGTTATTCAACCTAAAACCAATGTCTTTTCTACTTTCTAAAAGTGATTTGTCTGCCAATATTATTGCTTTTTTGCCTTTAATGATAGAAAAAGCACTGTGCTTTGGAATAGCATGAATTATTAAAAAATCTTGACTTCGTTGCCTAATATTTTTACTGATAATAAACACTATTAACAAGCAAACAATAAGGCTACTGATACGAACCCACTTAAACAACTGTGTTTTCCACAAAACTATCAGGGCAAAAATAAGCGCATATAATAAGTACATTTCCAACTGTGAAATCCACAAAAACTTAGTAATGGCAAAAGGGAGACCTTCAAACCATAATACTATTTTATTGAGTGCTACAATCAAAAACTTAAAACCTTGACCTAAAACATAGATAATTTCCTGTTGATGAAAGACTAATAACAATGCTGCAAAAAACACAAAGAATAGCCCAGCTATCAAGACCAAAGAAGAAAGTAAGATTACTAACGGATTAGCCAACAGAAAATAATTCGGAAATTGGTGGAAATAATAAATAGCAATTGGGAAAGTCGCAATCTGTGCTGCAATGGCTACGGTGCTTATTTGCCAAAGATGAAAACCAAGCCAATGTAGCCAACTTTCAGTTTTATCAATTACTATGAAAGGACTAAATTTTGGCTGAAAATAAATCATACCAAAAACAGCTAAATACGATAATTGAAAACCTACATTAAATAAAAAAAGCGGATTTATCAACAACAAACAGAAAGCCGCGAAAGCCACAGTGTTATAGGCATTATCCTTCCTTTGAAATGTTCTGGCAACTAAAATCACCGAAAACATAAAGGTAGAGCGTAGTACAGGCGACGACAATCCTGTAATGAAAGCATAAAACCATAGCGTAATTAAGGTAATACTTAATATAAGAAATTTTCCATTTTTGCCCCATTTCTTTAAAAAGCTAAGTATGAAAACCAAAACACCATAAATTATACCTACATGTAAACCTGAAACAGATAATACATGTACTGCACCCGTAGCAGAATAGGCTTGCATTAAATTGCTATCGATATCATCTCGCTGACCTAAAATCATGGCATTCGCTACACCATATTGCTCTTTACCTTCTACAAAGGTGGTTAAAATAGAATCAGCCAATAAATTAGTTTTAATGGCTAAAGCCTTGATAATATTTCGTTCAGAATGTCCTACTTGTTCAATCATGGAGGCACGGCAATATTGTTGAAAACCTATATTTTGCCAAGCCATGTATTGACGAAAGTCGAACTCTTCTGGATTTTTGGGTACTGAAATCGCTTGGGGTGTTCCTTTAATCAAAAAGACGTCTCCATACTTTGGTTTTTCCACAGTTTGATTATCAAAATAGAGGAGTATTTTTCCAGAACTTGATAATATACGTTTATTGATAACCACCGAACGAACCTCAGCGATAGCTTTCCATGAATTTTCTTTCTCTTCAACCAAGTTATCCACAATTATTTCATAATGGCTAAGCCTTGAAACATAGTGTGAATAATGTTGTGGAAAATTATTTTCGGTTGAATGAAACGCAAGCAGGTAACCCGTGAAAACTAAGGTGGTTAATCCACAAATGCCTGTAAGTATATGGTTTTTAATTTGTTGCCTGAAAAGATATAAGGCTACATATAATAATATAAGGAATAGCCAAAGCCCAAAAATAAGCTTGATATTCAAAGGAGTAAAAAAATTGTAAATCACAATGCCAAAAATCAAGGCAATTGTAAAACGGACAAAAGGGAATGTAGAGAAGTAGTTCATCTATAGCGACTTAAGGTATAGTAGCCTAAATTAATAAATTTATATGAAAAGTAAATTATTGACCTTTTCTCTTTTAATTAACTTTTCCACTTCTTTTATCTGTATCTTTGCGGATTAGCCGATTTCAAACAAAGCATTCAGAAAAATGTCAATAATCCTTGCAGAAAAATTAAGAAAATACCTCAAATCAAATGCCTTACCGCAAAGTGTTTCTCGTGGTAAGATTATTTATCAAAAAGGGGGTACTACATTTGAAAAAATATCCTACACTGATAAAGGCGAAGCTACTATTAAAGTAAAAAGTGATTCTAGTTCAAAATTTTATACCGTTCATATTCGCAATTGGAATACAGCCATTGTAAGCTCTAGTTGTTCTTGCGACTACGACTGGGGTGGGATTTGTAAACACAGAGTAGCAGCCTTATTATTTTTAGAACAAGATTTACTTACTCGCAAGCCAACCATCATACAAGCACTTCCTTTAAAGAAAACATATCCTACATCATACCACATTATCAGAATTAGTACTTTCGACGATTGGTCATTGAAAAGTCATTCTAGTTTAGATGATTGGAAAAACAGGGCTAGTGTTCAAAATGTACAAATTATTTCAGCAATTGATGGCATCGCCATCGTAGATGTAGAATACAAAAAAGAGATTTTTCATTTAAAATTTGAAAAGCTCCGTTTCAATAGTGAAGTAGCCACTTCTTGCTCTTGTGCGCAAGATATCGAAAACCAATTATGCATCCATAAAATTGGTGCATTGATTGCCATTCGAGATACTTATGGTCCGAATAATCCATTCGATAGAATGCGTGATTATACCGTAGAAAAAAACAAACTACTATCTGAATATGGCTTTACTTTAGAAGACGATTTACAAGATAAATTTGATTTTAAACTAAAAGCGGATGGCTCCGTTCAGTTAGTTCGCATCGATCAAAGTATTCAAAAAATCAGTCAATTTCAGAACTGGAGAAATATCAATAATCGTATTTTCCGTACGCCTGAAAATTCTTATTTAATCAACAACGATGATGTTGATAGAGAGCTTCGTCAAATTTTATATGTGCTACGTTTCAAGGGAATAGAATTTGTAAACGATGTAGCGATTGATACCTATTCCTATAAGGCAGGAGCAAATGGCAAAATGGCCTATATCCGTTCGCTGAAAGATAGTGACTTTGAAAGTTTCCCAGTATTGACCGATGCTGATAGCCAAGTGATAGGCTTAATTAATAGTATTAAGGATGACGGACTGAAAGCTTTTGGTAAGAAAAAAGATTTGCGTTTGCCGTATTTCTATGATTATCTCAATCGTGATGAAGTATCTGCTAACGATTTACCTATTGTAGAAGAATATATTAACAAGAAGCTTGATAGGATTTTTAATCTATTATCAGACAAACAAGTTCATACCAGTAAAACCTCTTTTGTCAGTAGCCAAGTTGATGTAGAAGAAATAAAAATTGGTAAAGAGCGTATTTTCCCTGCTTTTACGTTGTCAGAAGAAGACGATTTTATTGTATTAGAAGGTTTTACTACCATCAATCAGAAAAAAACAAAGCTTGCATCTTTAGTAAATCCTAATAGTTATTGGGTGCGTAGTATCGGCAATGTTTTGTATAAGCTGGCCAATCCTGAGGTAGCCAATTTATTAAGTTATCTTCCAAAGAATGGCGTACTCAAGGTAAAGAAATCTAATTTTGGTGGTTTCTTTCAAGACTTTGTTTTGCCTCTTGCTGATAAATTCACTGTTGATTTACAAATCAATCAGGAAATTGAAAATCAATATGTCAATTATCAACAGATAAAAATCTACCTGAAAGAAGACGAAGGCAATTTGCTCTTTGTACCTATGTATGAATATGAAAACGGGTTAGAGTTTTCTCATGATCAAAAAACAAACAAAATAAATTTTGAGAACGAAAAAATCACCATTCTGCATAGAAACTATGAAGCCGAGAAAAACTATTATGGTCTTATAAAAGAACAGCATCCTTCTTTTGAAAATCAAAGTCAATATCCTTTCTTCTTCCTTTCTTTCAATAATGTTCTGAAAGATGGATGGCTTTATAAGTTTTTCGAAGCCATGAAAGCCCATGATATCACGATTTTGGGGTTCAAAGATTTAAAGAAGTTTAGGTATAATCCACACAAAGCAGAGTTTAATATCAAAGCAGGTTCGGGCATCGACTGGTTTGATATGAAAATAGAAGTACAGTTTGGTGACCAAGTGATTGGTATCAAGGAAATTCAAAAAGCTGTTTTGAAAAAACAAAACTACGTTGAATTAAAAGACGGTTCTTTGGGAATGTTACCAGAAGAATGGCTAAAGCGATATGAAAGTGTATTGAAGCTAGGAAAAGTAAAAGGTGATCAATTACAGCTTTCCAAAATGCACTTTTCATTAATTGATGAATTGAGCAAAGACATCGATAGCTTTGAGTTTGAGCAGGAATTGTATGAGAAAAAACAAAAACTGCTTAATTTTAAAGAAATGGCAGAGATTGAGTTGCCTAAAAACATCAATGCTCAACTACGCGACTATCAAGTAGAAGGCTTTAAATGGCTGAATTTCTTGGATGAATTTTCTTGGGGTGGAATCCTTGCCGATGATATGGGGCTTGGTAAGACGCTTCAAATGCTTACTTTTCTTCAAGAACAACAGAATCGTAACCCACAAGGAGTAAACTTAGTAGTTTTGCCAACAACATTGATTTTTAACTGGCAAGCTGAAGCATTAAAATTCTGTCCAGATTTAAAACTGTTTGTTCATCGTGGAGGTACTCGACAAAAAATCAACGACCACTGGCGAGAATATGACATTATTTTAACGACTTATGGCATGGTGCGTTCTGATATTGAAATATTTCGTGAGTTTGATTTTAATTATATTATCCTTGATGAATCGCAAGCTATCAAGAATCCAGATTCTTTGATTTCTAAGGCCGTTAAATTACTTCGGTCACGCAATCGCTTGGTGATGACAGGAACGCCTGTTGAGAACAATACTTTTGATTTATATTCTCAAATGGAATTTATCAATCCAGGATTATTAGGCAGTGGCGAGTTCTTCAAAGCTGAGTTTTCAAACCCAATCGATAAAAACCAAGACAAAGAAAAGGCTTCACAGTTACGTAAAATTGTGTATCCTTTTATGCTCAAAAGAACTAAGGAAGAAGTAGCCAAGGATTTACCTGAAAAAACAGAAAGTATTATTTACTGTGAAATGGACAAGAAACAACGAAAGGTATATGATACTTTCCGTGAGATTTATCGCCAAAAATTGGTGGATAAAATGTCAGTAGATGGTAGAGAAAAGGCTGCTTTCTTGATTCTTGAAGGTTTATTGAAGCTTCGCCAGATATGTGATAGCCCAGCGCTATTAAATGATGATACTGAATACGATACTAATTCGGCAAAGCTAGAGGAAATCATTCGTGAGATTGAAGAGAATGCTGGAAATCATAAGATTTTGATTTTTAGTCAATTCTTAAAAATGTTGGATCTAATTAAACAACATCTTGAAAAGCATAACATCAAGTACGAATACTTAGATGGAAAGACTACTGACAGAGCCGATAGAGTAAATCATTTCCAAGATGATGAAACTTGCAGAGTATTTTTGATGAGTTTGAAAGCAGGTGGCGTTGGTATTAACCTTACTGAAGCTGATTATGTTTATTTAGTAGACCCTTGGTGGAACCCTGCCGTTGAACAGCAAGCAATTGATAGAACGCACAGAATCGGACAAAAGAAGAGTGTATTTGCTTACAGAATGATTTGTAAAGACACCATTGAAGAGAAAATATTATTGCTTCAAGATAAAAAGCGAGACATTGCTAAGGATATTATTAGTACGGAAGATGGGTTCTTGAAAAAACTATCGCAGGATGATATCATTGATTTATTCTCGTAGGTGTTTTTTTGAGGACTTGAAGACTTAAGGATTTAGGATTGTAGGACTAAATGATATTAGACTTAAAGACTTTAGGATGATTATCATCTTACAGTTTTTAAGTCTAATATCATTTAGGGGCTGACTTATTAAGATTCATGAAATAATCGTTCTTTTAGCCTTTGTTGACTACACATCAAAATCATTGACGTAGGATTGTTGAACATAGAGGACTTTCTTGGAACAATCTGTAAAACATTAACCAAAATACAAAAGGAACGGTTATTTTATGAAAGCTAATAAGTCAGCCCCTAAATGAAAATAGCAGAGCCACACCATAAATAAGATGTAGCTCTGCTATTTTTTGTTCTTCCCAAGTGCATATGCAATATGCCCCTGTACTTACCTATTCATGTATCTTTTATCTTGTGTCTTATAGTCTCCAAATCCTTTAGTCTTTCAGTCCTAAAGTCCCTACAACACCTATTCATGTGTCTTTTATCTTGTGTCTTATCGTCTCCAAATCCTCCAGTCTTTCAGTCCTTAAGTCTTCAAGTCTCCAAAACAGAAAGAGCCACCCTTTCGAGGTAGCTCTTTTCTAATATTTTTGGGGTTTATTTACTTTCCCGCATGTGATTGCAGTATCATCAACGGAACTGGGCTTAACTTCTCTGTTCGAGATGGGAAGAGG
>NZ_JAVDUE010000018.1:0-140212 GCF_031456255.1 Arcicella sp. BE140
CCCATACATTAAAAGTGTATTGCTCTACCAACTGAGCTACGGAATCTTCAAACCGAAGTTTGTATATATAAAATGTGCGCTCTGGCACGAAGGAAAAATTACCACTGGTAATCTTTGTGATCCCGCTGGGACTCGAACCCAGGACCCATACATTAAAAGTGTATTGCTCTACCAACTGAGCTACGGAATCGGTAATTAAAATTATTTTTTTGGGTAAAAAAAGCCATCGCTTTAGCAAAAGCGATGGCTTTTTCCTTTGTGATCCCGCTGGGACTCGAACCCAGGACCCATACATTAAAAGTGTATTGCTCTACCAACTGAGCTACGGAATCATTTGCTATTTAATGAAACTAACTAAACATCTTTTGTTTTTGTCATATTGTTTCCCTTAATTGCGGTGCAAAACTACGATTATTAAGAATACAATGCAAGCATACTATCTAAAAAAAGTCATATTTTTTTTATGTTTTTCTTTAGCATTTCTACAACTAGCTTATTCTCAAAGCAATGTAGCAACACTGAAAAAAGCAGACTCACTGTATAAAGCTGATAATTTCTCTCAGTCAGAGCGAATTTATGAACAACTTTTGCCTTCAATCGAAAAACCTTCAACTGCATTATTTTTAAAATTGGCCTTTTTAAAAGAAAAAAAAGGAGATTTTTTAAAAACACTGTATTACCTAAATAAGGCTTATCAACAAGACCCCAACGAGAAGATTTTATCAAAACTCAATGAAATAGCACAGCTTCATGAATTAAAAGGATATGAATTGAATGATTTTAATTTCCTTATCCTATTCTATAAACAGTATTCTGGTTTCTTGATTGGTACCATGCTTGTGTTAAGTATTTATATTTTCTTTGTGTTGTTTACCAAGAGATACAAAAACAATCATATTCCTTTGGGTCAAAAAATATTTTTACTGATTTACATCATCGGCATTGGTATATTATTAAATCTACCTGATAAATATCATCAAGGCATTATTAACAGAGATGGCGTTTTGTTAAGAGCTGAACCCTCGGCAGTAGCGCCAGTGGTCTCTATCATAGATAGAGGTCATCGTTTGAACTTAATCGGAGGAAATGATATTTGGAAGCGCGTTTATTGGAATGATAAATTCCTTTATTTAAAAGAAAGCGACATTTGGCTAGTAGAATGAACATTCGGTTAATGTTTTTAAAAGGCTAATTCTGTGCAGAATTAGCCTTTTTACTTTATTTCTTCAAAGGTGAGTCTTTTTCTTTCGCCAAAGTATTGAATACTAAGTTATCAGCAAATGATGGCAACCATTTGTTGATAAATACTGTAAATTTCCCTTGCAATGTTAAAACTAAGTCTCTTTTACGATGTTTTACAGCATATAAAATTCTATCAGCTACTTCTTCCGCACTCATCATATTCCCTTCATCACGCATAGATTCTCCTTTCGAGTTTCCGTCTGCTCCCAAGGATGCTACCCTGATATTAGAAGCCGTAAAACCTGGACAGGCTGTTAATACGTGTACGCCTGAGTGTAAAAGCTCTGTGCGAAGTCCTTCTAAGAAACCATTCAACGCAAATTTAGATGCTGAATAGCCTACTCTTACAGGTAAACCTCTATATCCTGCAATGGAGGAAATTCCTACGATTGAGCCTTTCGTTGCTTTGATGTATGGCAAAGCATATTTTGTAATATAGATTGTTCCAAAAAAGTTAATATCCATTACCTTTCTGATTACCTCAGTATCACAGTCTTCAAACATCGCTCTCATGGATACGCCTGCATTATTGATTAGAACATCAATTTTACCATAAGCAGCAATTGTTTTCTCAACAACATCTTGATTGTCGCTTTCAATACTTACATCAGAAACAATGGGTAAATTTTCGATTCCACGTGCTGTAAGCTCTTGGCTTGTTGCTAAAAGTGCATCTTGTTTTCTACCTGTAATAACAATTTTTGCACCTTCACGACCAAAAGCAAATGCCATTGCTTTTCCGATACCAGATGATGCTCCTGTAATAATAACAACCTTACCTTTCATAATAAAATCTGTTGCAATGTTTCTTAAAATGGTATAAATGTTATTGATAAACATTTATAATACTTGTCTTTAATACTACAAAATTCAACTAAGTTTCTGAAAACTCCTTGCTGATTGTCAATAATAATTTCAATACTTCGTATTTTTGCAATGTATGAAAAAGAAAAATAAAGAAAATATCATTTTTGAAAATGTATTAATTGAAAACTTTGCTTCTGAAGCAAAGTGTATCAGTAGAATTGAAGATAAAGTAATTTTTATTGAAGGGCCTGTAGCACCGGGAGATTATGCTGATTTAAGAGTATTAAAATCCAAGAAAAGTTTCATGGAGGCTGTGGCTTATAACATTCGTCCCAACTCTCAGTACCGTACCCAAACAATTTGTTCTCATTTTGGTACTTGTGGCGGTTGTAAATGGCAACACATTGATTACCAAACACAACTAGACTTCAAATACAAACAAGTAGTAGATGCCTTAGAAAGAATTGCGAAAGTAGATTTACCTGAAATTAAGCCTATTTTTCCTTCTGCTGAAACATTCTATTATCGTAATAAACTTGAATATACCTTCTCGCAAAACCGTTGGTTAACACAGGAACAAATTAATTCAGGAGAGTCTTTCTCAAGAAATGCTTTAGGCTTTCATATCCCTAAGCGTTATGATAAAATTTTAGACATCGACCATTGCTACTTACAACCAGACCCTTCTAATGCTATTCGATTGGCATTGAGAGATTTTACGGCTAAACATAATTTAGATTATTACGAGCAAGTTCGTCAAGAAAAAGGGGCTTTGAGAAACCTGATCATAAGAACTGCTAGTTCAGGGGATTTAATGGTAGTTGTTCAATTTGCGTATTGCCAGCCAGAGGATATTGATTTAGTAATGAATTTCCTTGCGGAGACTTTCCCTGAAATCACCTCTTTGAACTATGTTATCAATACCAAAGGCAATGATACTTTCTTTGATTTAGAGATTGTGAACTTTAAGGGTTTACCATATATTATTGAGGAAATGGAGGATTTGAAGTTTAGAGTAGGCCCAAAATCTTTCTTTCAGACCAATTCAAAACAAGCGTACGAATTATATAAGATTACGCGTGAATATGCTGATATCACAGAAAATGATTTTGTGTACGACCTTTATACGGGTACTGGAACAATCGCTAATTTCGTAGCTCGCCAAGCCAAAAAAGTAATAGGATTAGAATACGTTGAAATGGCTGTGGAGGATGCTAGAGTAAATTCGCAGATTAATAATGTGACCAACACAGAGTTTTATGCGGGTGATATGAGGAAATTATTGAGTAGTGAGTTTGTAAACAAACACGGAAGACCAGACATCGTTATTACCGACCCACCACGTGCAGGAATGGACGAGCCTGTGGTAAGGACACTCCTAGAGGCTTCACCTAAACGAATTGTTTATGTAAGTTGTAATCCTGCTACTCAAGCCAGAGATTTAGCGCTGTTGGATGAAAAATATCAAGTAACGGCGGTACAACCTGTAGATATGTTTCCACAGACCCATCACGTTGAGAATGTTGTTAGGTTAGATTTGAGATAACATAAAAAAAGCTACCAATCGAAATTGGTAGCTTTTTTTATGCATTAATATTTTTAAAAAGGAACATCTTGATTCGGAGAAGTAGTTCCGAAAGGAGAACCTGTATTTTGAGACGGCAAATTATTGATTTTGCTACCCAACATTTTACCCCCACTCTCAAAAGCGGCAGCAGGATTATCTATCTGTTGGAAAGATTGAAGACTATCACCAGCATAACCCATATAATCACCAGCATCTAAATCGCAGTATTTTGTATATTTTCCTATAAATCTTAATTGAACAGTATCTAATGAACCTGCACGGTTTTTAGCAATAATCAACTCTCCTATTCCAGCTACCGAATTGCCTGATTCATCTTGTGTAATACCATAATAATCTGGACGATAAATAAACATTACCATATCAGCATCTTGTTCAATCGACCCTGATTCACGTAAATCTGACAATTGAGGCTTTTTATCTCCCCCTCGCGTTTCTACGGCACGACTCAATTGCGATAGTGCAATCACAGGTACGTTCAATTCTTTAGCAAGCTGTTTTAATGAACGAGAAATATTCGCAATCTCTTGTTCACGGTTACCTGTGCCTTTTCCGCCAGAGTCGCCAGACATTAATTGAAGATAGTCAATCACAATCATCTGAATATCATGCTGAGCTTTCAAACGACGTGCTTTAGCTCTTAACTCCAAAATAGACAATGCAGGCGTGTCATCAATAAAAATCGGTGCATTGGTCAATTTACCAATCTTCGCATGCAATTGTGCCCATTCGTGTGGAGCTAGATTTCCTTTTCTTAATTTATCTGATTCAAGTTCTGCTTCTGCTGAAATCAAACGATTGACCAACTGAACAGACGACATCTCTAATGAAAAGAAAGCTACTGCTTGCCCATGGTCAACGGCAGCATTTCTACAAGCTGATAGAATCAAGGCTGTTTTACCCATACCCGGGCGGGCAGCAATAATAATCAATTCTGTTTTCTGAAAGCCAGAAGTAACCCTATCCAAGGCTGTAAAACCAGTTGGTACGCCTGTTAAGCCTTCTTTTTGATTTTTCTTTAATTCAAGTTCTAATAAGGCCGAACGCATAATCTGCCCCATATCAGAATAATTCTTCCTGATATTGGCTTCCGAAATCCTAAAAAGTTCTTGCTCAATTTTATCTAACAACATGAATACGTCGGTAGTATCTTCATAAGCCATTTTCTGAATCTCAGATGATACCGTAATCAATTGTCTTTTTAGCGAGTGTTCAACTACAATTCTGGCATGAAACTCTATATTGGCTGCTGAATTTACTCTTTGTGTCAATTCAGCTAAATATTGTACACCTCCTGCTATTTCTAATTCACCTGTTGTAACTAATTGGTTTTTAACCGTTAACAAGTCAATAGGTTCTGAATTAGCAAATAATTGCGTAATAGCACCATAAATTCTTTGATGGGCTTCTTTATAAAACGATTCAACTTTTAATATATCAATTACATCAGTTAATGCATCACGCTCTAACATCAAAGCCCCTAACACAGCTTCTTCTAAGTCTGTGGCTTGGGGCGGAATTTTACCTAATCCAGTATCCAACCACCTGTTTTGAGCAGAGATTCGTCCACCGGCATAATTACCGTTTTTTTTATAATTCCCGTTATTTTGATTTGTTTGTTCCATTCTCAGTATTCAAGCCTTTTTATCAAGATTTTACAAATTTTAAAATATTTCAAAAAGGAGATTTTCTTTACGCAACACAATTTTACAAAGAAATTCTTAGAAAACCGAAAAATATAAAACCATAGATTTCATAATTTATTGATAATCAAAGTTTAAAATCATTGAATGAGATTTAATCTAAATTTATGCAACAATTGACGCTTTTTTTTATTAAGTTTAAGTAGAATATTATTCAAACTTTAACATATTTCAGATTTGACAGAAAAAATAATTACCTTAGAAGACCTTGAGTTGGTTGGTTTTCTTGGTGTTGAAAACAGTAATATCAAACAAGTTGCTGCGGCATTTCCTCAAAGTAAAATCATTTCTCGTGGAAACGAAATTACCATCCGAGGTTCATTGCCAGAAATAGTAAGAATAAACGAAATCTTGGATTCACTCATCCAACACTACCAAAAGTATGGCAAGATTTCAAAAGAGCAAGTTCAATCCTATCTTACTCTTGAGAAAAACCCTACTACTGAACCCAATGTACATCTGAAAGAGGAAGACGATGTATTATTATATGGCACCAAAGGGGTAGTTATTAAAGTAAAAACCCCTAACCAGCAAAAAATGGTTGAGGCGGCTTCAAAAAATGATATTGTTTTCGCCGTTGGGCCTGCTGGAACTGGAAAAACATATACTGCTGTTGCGATTGCTGTAAAAGCTTTAAAAAATAAAGAAGTAAAAAAAATAATCATTACTCGACCTGCTGTGGAGGCTGGGGAGAATCTAGGCTTTTTGCCGGGTGACTTAAAAGAGAAAATAGACCCCTATCTTCGTCCTATTTATGATGCGTTAGACGATATGATTCAGCCTGAAAAGCTGAAATATTTTATCGAAAATAGGGTTATTGAAATCGCTCCGTTAGCATATATGCGTGGGAGAACACTCAATAATGCTTTTATCTTGTTGGATGAGGCACAAAATACCACACCCATGCAAATGAAAATGTTTTTAACTAGGATGGGGATTCAATCTAAAGTAATTATTACGGGTGATAAAACTCAAATTGACTTACCAACTAAAGTAAAATCGGGTTTGGCGGAGGCTAGCAGAATACTAGATAACATCAAAGGGATTGCTTTTGTAGAATTAGATGGTAAAGATGTGGTTCGTCACCGCTTAGTTCGTGACATTATCATGGCTTACGAAAAATCAGAAGCACTGAAATAACATTCCAATAAATTACACGACTCTCACTAAAACGGCTTTAATTTGTATTTTTTTATAAAAAATGCAGGTTAAAGCCGTTTTTTATATTCAGTAATCAAAACCATTACCCAAAATGAAAAAACTATTATTCATATTAATCATTTTAATGCCTTCTATACTGTTGGCACAAGATAAATGTGGTGTTGCATTAGATGATAAAAAAATGCAAGAAAAATATAGTGATTGGAATCAACGAAAATCTTTGTTTGAAAGCCAAATTCAGGTAATACAAAATCAACGAAAAAACAGCCTTGCCCGCATTGAAGATAAAATTTATACTATTCCCGTGGTTGTCCATGTGATTCACAACAACGCAAACAATGTTATCGGAGGTGCAAACAACATAAACATTGCTGACGCACAGATAATGTCGCAGATTCAGATTTTGAATGAAGATTATAGAAAAAAACTGGGAACAAACGGCTACAATACCAATCCTGTAGGGACCGACATGGAAATTAATTTCAAATTAGCTGACAGAGACCCGAATGATAATCCCACTACTGGCATTACCCGTACTTATGTAAGACAGAATGGATTTAATTTTGTAGAGGAAAAAAACAAGATTGCCGCCCTTATTCAATGGGATAATACAAAGTACTTAAATATTTGGGTAACGCGTGGTAATAATGGTGTGATAGGCTATGCGAGCTTCCCTTATGATAGCAAATTAGAGGGCTTAGGCGCTACTACACAAAATATTAGTGACCAAGAATTGTTTGATGGCGTGATTATTGATTATAGAAACTTTGGGAATTGTTGTGGAACATTAAGTCAGTCTTATAACTTGGGGAGAACTACCACACATGAAGTTGGCCATTGGCTGGGTTTATTACATCCGAATGGTGATGAGTATTGTGGTACTGACTATTGTAATGATACACCTCAAATTGAAAGCTTGAATTTAAATACAACCTGTGATAAATTGACGTCTAACTGTAATAATATTAGTATTACGAATATGATTGAAAATTATATGGATTATTCGCCTGATAGATGTATGAATGTATTTACAGTTGATCAAAAGAATAGAACTAGAGCAGCGCTAAGCTTGAGTAAGAAAAGGAAGCTATTATTAGATAATGCTGAACCCCTCACGGACTCGGAACGATTGCAAGTAACAGTAACGCCCAATCCGATTAATCCTACTGTTAATGGTAATATTAAATTAAAAGTAACCTTTAAAGATGAAAAAGATTTATTAATTCAATTGCATGATTTAAGGGGTATTTTAGTGGAAGAGAAAGTCTTGACACAACAAAGAAGTGGTTATTATTATTTTGATTCAGAAGCACTTGCTACGGGCTACTACATCGTTAATGTAACTGCTTCTGGTGAAACTGTTTCAAAAAAGATTTTAATTACACGGTAATTTATTACAGAAAATAAGAACAAAGTTCTTCAACTATATGTTGTTAAATCAATAAGCTGGTGTTAAAATCGTTGTTGATGAATTACAAAAAATAAAAATCATGGATAAAACAGAAAAAATCAAGCAAGCCTATATTGAGTATTTTCTTGAAAATGGAAATCAACCTCCTTCTGTATTTGCTTTTACAAAAAAGCTAAAAATGAAAGAGAGTGATTTTTATGAATATTATAATTCGTTCGAGCTATTGGAAAGTGATATTTGGCTAGGTTTTTTTAATGAAACAAAGGCTAAAATTGAAGCTGAAGAAATCTACGCTACGTATAGTGTTCGTGAAAAGCTTTTAGCATTTTACTACACATGGATTGAAGTACTAAAACAACACAGAAGCTATACTACTGAGACGTGGCGTCAGATTGATAAACGCAGATTAAAAACACCTGCTTTTATGGTTGACTTAAAAGTAGCATTTAAAGATTTTGCCCGTGATTTAATCTTTGAAGGAAAGGAAAGTAATGAGGTTCAACCAAGGAAATTTATTGATGAAAGATACCCCGATGCCTTCTGGTTACAGTTCTTGATGGTACTTAATTTTTGGGTAAAAGATAAGACAAAAGACTTTCAACAAACAGATGCAATGATTGAAAAGTCGGTCAATACCTCATTTGATTTGATGGCTTCATCAGCATTAGACTCTGTCATCGACTTTGCAAAATTCATGTTTCAAAATAGATAATAGGAAAAATATATTCTCAATGTTTAATTTAGGATTACATCCATAACATATTTGATAGTCAATAACTTAACATTTTAGCATATTTATTATTTGGCATACAAAACATGGATATAGATTTTCTCTATGATAATGAAAGAACAAAATTCAATACCAACTTCTAAAGTTGCACGTGCTACAAAATTTGTAAAAACAGGCGTAAAAATTGGTGGCAATTATTTAAAGCATAATGTCAAAAAAATGATTGACCCCACTATAAGTCGTGATGAATTACACCAAGACAATGCTACAGACATCTACTCGTCTTTGAGTGAGATGAAGGGTTCTGCCCTCAAAGTTACGCAAATGTTAAGTATGGACAAAGGAATGTTGCCAAGAGCTTACAGAGAAAAATTTGCGATGTCTCAATACTCGGCGCCACCCCTTTCTGGTCCTTTAGTAATGAAAACTTTTAGGAAATATTTTGGCAAATCACCCCTTGAGCTTTATGATACCTTTGAGATAAATGCTAGTAATGCAGCCTCTATCGGACAGGTTCACAAGGCTACAAAAAATGGCAAATCGTTAGCAGTTAAAATACAATATCCGGGTGTTTCAGAAAGTATTGGTAGTGACTTAAAAATGATTCGCCCGATTGCCATTGCCATGTTTGGTTTGAATGAAAATGATGTTGATAGGTATATGGGCGAAGTAGCTGAAAAGCTAATTGAGGAAACCGATTACTTCCTAGAATTAAAACGCTCGGTGGAAATATCAGAGGCTTGTGCACATCTAAATGGTTTATTCTTTCCAAAATATTACCCAGAGTTATCGTGTGAGAAAATCTTGACAATGGATTGGCTGGATGGTCTTCACTTAAACGAGTTTTTGAAAACAAATCCATCTCAAGAAATTAGGAATCAGATAGGGCAAGCCCTGTGGGATTTCTATGATTTTCAGATACATACACTCAGACAAGTACACGCTGACCCACATCCAGGGAATTTCTTAATGACAAAAGATGGCACAATGGGCGTAATTGATTTTGGATGTATAAAAGTAATTAATGATGAGTTCTATGATAATTACTTTGCCCTAATCAATTTTGATACGTTAGACGATAATGAGAAAACAGAAGAGATTTTCAAAAAATTAGATTTTATCACAAAGGTCGATTCACCAAAAGAAGCTGTATTCTTCAGGGATTTGTTTAAAGAAATGATTTTTTTGCTAGGTAAACCTTTTGCAGTAGAAGAATTTGATTTTGCCGACGACAATTATTTTGAAAGCATTTATTTATATGCAGAGAAATTGCAAAACCTTGAGGAGCTAAAAACCTCTAAAGTAGCTCGTGGTTCACAGCATGGATTGTACATTAATCGTACATATTTTGGTTTGTATTCAATCTTGAATGAATTGAAAGCAAAAGTGACTACAACTCGCCCAGAATGGCTCAGATCGCAAGCATTGAGCCTTTGCTAATTTTTTTAGGCGTTAATATCATCAATGAATGTGCTATTAACGCCTAGAAATTCTTCTTGTTTAGAAAGGTAAATCCTGATCATCTTCGCTAAATGAAGGTAAGTCTGCGGCAGGAGCAGCAGGCTTAGAAGGAGCTGATGGTCTTGATGAAGCCACAGGAGATGACCCCGCTGATTGGCTTGGAGCATCACTAGCTAAATCAATTCTGTAAGCTCTTAAATCGGTATACCATCTTTCATTATACTCGCGTGATTCTACGCTAAATGTTACTTTCAGCTTATCGCCCAAAGAAAACGTTTTTAAATCCGCAGATTTGTCACCCCATGCAGTAAAACAAGCTTTTTTAGGATATTGCTCTTCTGTTTCAAGGACAAAATCTTGTTTAACCCAAGCACCATTTTTTCCTTGACCACTCACTTCTGGGAGCACTTTTATCAAACTACCTTCAAATTCTAATGCCATTGTGTTATTTTTTTTATTTTTTCCTTAATTGTATCCTTGATTCTCAATGGTTTAATTAAAGCAACCGCTAACAAACTTGTCTAGCCACTGAAAATCTTTGCAATTAAGTAAATTTTCTTTAATTTCGCACCATCAAAAAAGGCAATGTGGTGGAATTGGTAGACACGCTACTTTGAGGTGGTAGTGGGAGTTATCCTGTAGGAGTTCGAGTCTCCTCATTGTCACATAAAAAAACATCTTTGGAAAATTCCAAAGATGTTTTTGCTTTTCTGTCTATTATTGTTTTTTCACTGGTGGTGCAGGCGGTGCCGCTGGGGGTGCCGGTGGCGATGGTGGTTCTGGTGCATCTGGCATCGAAAAGTTGATGGCACCGTTCATTTTAGTTCTTATCGAAGCTGGCAAATACTTTTGAATCTCTTTTGCATGCAATTCTATTTCTTTTCCTAATGCTTCTATTGGTTTTGCTTGAAATTCAATTAGTTTACTTAAACTATCAATCGGAGCACTATGAATATTCATCTTTTCTCCTATCTTTCCCATTTCAGCACCATACTTTTCAATCTGATCTTCCAATACTTTCATCTCTTTTTCAATTTGCTTCATTTCAAGCTCAGCATTTTTCTTTGCTTGCGAGCCTTCTTTCAGATTAATCATATTGATAGCAATTTTACCTTGTTTTTCTCCTAGTTTACCTAACTGACTTCCAAGTGTCGAAACCTTTGCTGAAAAATCATTAATAGGTTTACTTTGCTCATTTATTTTTTGACTGTACACGGAAATTTCTTTTGAAAGTGCCTCTATCTTTTGAGAATGAGGTTCCATTTGTTTCTCCAACTTATCAATCACCTGTAATTCTTGGGCTACTTTAATACTATCTTGACCTGATAGAATAATTCTTTCACCATTGAAATATAAATTTCCATCAGAAATATTAAAATTATTATTGAAGTCATGTCTAACAATCTTAATTCCTTTTTTAGGAGGCTTAGGTGCCTTAGGGCTTTTGGGAGCTTTCGGAGGCTCAGGAACAGTTTGTGCCTCTGCATTGTTTGGTAAATTAACAAAAACTAATGTTGTGAGGGCAAATAATGACATCACGATAATCCCTGCATAATTTACTGATTTCACTTTTTTTACTCCTAAAATTCTCTGTACTCTACCTAGTAGAGTTTGTTTTTTTCCTGCAAATCCCATGGCTAATGTTACGTTTGTTTGTTGTTGAAAAATTTCGACTTTTGTAAGTGCTTTTACTAAATGAATGTTGTTACCGCATAATTCAATGGCTAAATCATCACAGCAATTTTCTCTTTCTTCGCGAATCTTTGCTGAAATCCACCAAGTAACTGGGTGAAAAAAGAAAAGTATTTCTACAATCGATTGCACGATATTAATCAAATAATCATGTCGTTTGATATGCGCTAACTCATGGGCCAATATGGCTTCAATCTCTTTGTTGGATAAGCCCGTTAGTAAACCAATGGGTAATAATATGACAGGTTGCAAAAAGCCAATCGTCATGGGGGTAGTCGCCAGTGATGACTCTAGTAAGTTAATTCCTTTACCAATATTTATTTTCTTCAATAGTTCGTTGAAGATGTCCAACGTGTCGCCGTGTACAGACTTTGTGTGTTTCCAACGCAGTTGTTCCGTATAAATATACCCTCCCATTAAACGAACCGATAGAAACACGGTACCAATCAACCAAGCAGATACTAATAAATTCAGGTTGTTTGAAAGCAACAGTTGGAAATCATTCCATAGATTAGGAGTTGAAGAAAGCGTGGAGGTATTAGTTAAGTTAGTTTGCGTAAGCTTGTCAAAAGTCAAATTACTTTTAGTGCTCAAATAAACTGTGTTTTCTTCAAAAACCATCAAAAATGTAGCAACTGTAGCTAATAATTGACTAAACAATCCCGCAAAACTCAACCAATATCTTTTAGTAGCCGACTTCTTTGATATCAACAAAGCAACTTTTAAGACAATAGCAATGACAATCAATTGCCACACTGAGTGAAGTAAAGTCCAGCCTATGGCTGTCATTACATTTTCTGGAAAAAAATTCAACATTAATTTCATTGATTTAGAAAGGGGTTAAATTTTGATATTTCAAAAGGTTTAGGAGTTGTCTTCAATTTGTGCAATCAATTTTTTAATTTCATCCAACTCTTCTTTAGATGCTTGATGATTTCCCAATGTTTGCATGACTAGTTTCATCGCCGAACCTCTAAAAGCAGTATCAACAAATTTGTCTACTAAAAATTGCTGTGTGGCTTCTTCACTAATCGCGGCTTCGTATAAATGATAACGGCCTTCTTCTATACGTGATACTATCTTTTTTTCAAACATAATTTGAAGAAGTTTCAATGTGGTAGTATAGCCGATATCTCTCACTTTCGACAATTCATCATTTACTTGTCTTACACTAGCTTTACCCAGCGACCAAAGTACTTGAAGAATTTGTAGTTCAGATTCTGTAGGTTTGATAGGTTCCATTTGCATTCAATATTTGTTACGAATTATTTCGTAACAAATATACTACGAAACAATTCGTATAAACAAATTTATCTACGAATATTTTCGTAAATAAATTTATAAGGCTATTATTTCACCTTAAACGGTCAATATTATGGCTGAAAATTATTCAGATTTATCAAATAATGATGGGACACTCAGTGGCTTAGGGCGTGGCGGGATTTCATACAACAAAGCTTTATCAACTTGATTTATCACAAAAGCTAAATCTTCTGGATTGTTGAGGTAGTCTAGATTATTCACATCTAAAATCAACAATTTTCCATAAGTATAGTTTTCAGTAAAGGCATCATAATGATTATTCAAATCTTGTAAGTATTCTACTGAAATATTAGCTTCAAAATCTCTTCCTCTTTTTTTAATTTGAGAAACCAACTTAGGCATATCTGCTTTCAAATAAATCGTAAGGTCGGGTGCTTTTACAGAAGTCATCATTAAATCAAAGATGCCTTTATAAGTCAAATAGTCATTTTCAGACATAATACCCCCTTGATAAAGATTCTGTGCAAAAATATAAGCATCCTCATAAATCGTTCTATCTTGAATGATTCGTTTGTTAGACTGCTGAATTTGTAATACTTGTTCGTACCTGCTTTTCAAAAAATACAATTGCAAATGAAATGCCCAACGAGACATGTCTTCATAAAAATCAGCTAAATATGGATTTCCCTCCACAGCTTCAAATAATACTTCCCATCCAAAATGATCTGCTAATTTTTTAGCTAGCGATGTTTTCCCAGCTCCGATGTTTCCAGTTACGGCAATGTGCATTGTATATTTTATTAAAATTGATGAATTAAAAAGTGGAAATATGCTGTAAACCAGCCAATTGGTCGGCAAACTCTTTCTTTTAAAACAAATTGCAGAAAATTTTAATTGACTGCCAGCATACAAATTTCGGTCTTTTTAGGTTTAAAATCAAAATACATTTGTACTGGCTGAACTATCGTAAAAACAAAAAGACCCTCTTGCTGAAGGTCTAGTTACTTTTTAGTATTTATATTTTTTCAAAAACTTCATTTTGCTACTCACTTCTTTAATCCATTCACGAGCCATCAATTCATGCCCGAAAACAGTTGGATGAACGCCATCCCAAATCCAGTACTCGCCTTCAGCCTTTTTAAATGCCTTATCGAACATCGCTGGATAATCAATCAATACAGCATCATATTCTTTAGCAAGTTTTTTCACTACCTCCGCTCTTTCGTTAGTTTCTTTCTGCCAAGCCTCATAATTATCTTTCTTAGCTCTGATAGGATAGACAAAAGGAATGCCCAATACAAAAATCATATTTGGATTACTCTCTTTACATTGGTCTAGCAAATCTCTGTAACCTATCTCAAATTGTGTCACATCAGGTGATTCATTAGGTTTGGCAAAAACAGCATTTACATCGTTAATACCAATCAGCAGGCTCAATACATCAGGTTTTAAATCAAGCGTGTCTTGTTTCCATCTTTTCTGCAAATCAGGGATTCTGTTTCCACTGATCCCTCTATTATAAAAAGTAAAGCCTGCTTCGGGAAAATCTGCTCCTATCCTACTTGCTACACCGTAGGCATAACCATGCCCCATAATATGGTTTGGGTCTGTATTTCTTCCTCTATTTCCATCGGTAATAGAATCTCCTTGAAAAAGAAAGGTAAGCTTAGTAGGTATTTCTATTTTATCAGCCCTTATTTCAGACGGCTTTACGATAGATACCAAGCCAGTAAGAACACTTGATTGAAGAAATATACGTCTTGTAAATAAGTTTTTCATGTTAAACAGCGATTTGTTAGCTAAAAATCTTTTCTCATTATCAAAAGACGCTTAACCAACAAAATACTACTTATTTTTATTTTTTCTTCAATAGAACCACTGACTATTTGATAGCCCACTGAATTGAGTATTTTGTGTAGGGCAATAATGAAGGTTTTCTAACCATACAGCTAAAAAGCAAATTCCTATTTTTCCAAATAAGCATCATGAAAAACAGCTTATAAATAATATTATCAGATTTCTTTTGAAACAATTTGTTCAGTCTGCTTGTAAACTTCAATTGCTCTGCTGGTATTTTATTATATTTCAAGAATTGGCTGATGTGGTTGAATGCATCTTTGCGGTGCTTGATAAAACTTTGATTCCCCTTTGTTGAAAAGTCAATTGAAGCATTCTTGCCATGCACTCTTTGAAAAACCAATATCTCATTTAAATAACTAACCCCACCATTACAAGCTGCTACGACGGTCATCCACCAATCATAGAAAAAGCCTTCTGCACTTGGAAAAGGAATTACTTCTTTTAAAAAGCTTTTCTTCACTAGCATCGCATGACCGCTAACAGTATTATAGAAAAACAACTTGCGTGGATCATTACCAGAAAATCTTAGATAGTTTGGTGTCGGTTGCGGGTTCTTAGGGACTTCACCATTAAATCTAATTGAATCACAATGAATAATTGGCGTGTCTTCTGTCCATGCCTCCATTAACCTTTGAATTTTATTCAATGCCCAAATATCATCTTGATCAGCAATCGCTATTATATCACCATTAGCAGCCATTAAAGCCTGTTGGAAGTTGATATTAAATCCTACATTCTTTTCATTTTGCTGAATTGATAAAATAGGATACTTAACCTTTAATTCTTGTAACTTATCCCAAGTCCCATCTGTTGAAGCATCATCAAAAATAAGAATTTCCTTAAGCGGGTAAGTTTGATTAATAATACAGTCTAATTGTTCTTCAATAAAATTGATTCCATTATAAGTACACATTACTACACTGATACAACTTACAGGATTCTGGGGGGTCTCTAATGACATGATTTTAAAATAAGGATTAAAAAATAAATTTAGTATGGTTAATAATTGTTATACAATATGTACAAATGTTGTTCATTCGAATGAAATATTACTAATACCCGATTACATTTTATATGGATGAATAATAACTATTATCAAAAGCTTATATTCTTATGTAAAGTTACCGTATGTTAAGAATTATATTCCAAAACTCTTTCTCCAAAATGCTAATCATTTAATATCTTGCTAATAGTAAGGATTAACAAGCACACCCAATAAAATAATTTAATATAACTTAGGATTCAATTGTATTTCACATAACAATATGTTTAAATCTCTTAGAGATTTAAACATATTGAAATTTTAAAGTAAAATGGTATAAGATTTTTCTAAAATTCAGCTCTTTGAGCGAATCGAGGTGAGATTTTATTATAATTAAATATTTTTCGGCTTCTTTCAGAGCCTTTTTTCAGTCAATTCTTGGTTTAATACAAGAAAATAAGCAGTTAGGAAAAGATATTTCTTATTTAAGTAATATTCAAATAAGAAATTAAATATCATAATAAACTACAACAAATATTGAGCCAATTATTTATGCGAAAACTAATTTTATTGATTATCCTTTTTACGTTTGTTCAACAAACGATTTTTTCTCAATCCATTACCGCAGGTAATCCTGTTTTCAAAGGTTGGTATGCCGACCCAGAAGGAATAATATTTGATAAAACCTATTGGATTTATCCTACTTATTCAGCCCCTTACGAAAAACAAGTATTTTTTGATGCCTTTTCTTCCAAAGATTTAGTGACTTGGACGAAGCATTCAAAGATATTGGATACTACTAATGTGAAATGGGCTAAAAGAGCCATTTGGGCTCCTTCGATTATTAAAAAAGAAGGAAAATACTATCTATTTTTTGGGGCGAATGACATTCAGAGCGACAAAGAATATGGTGGTATTGGAATAGCCGTTGCCGACAAGCCTTCGGGGCCTTTTAAAGACTACCTCAAAAAACCTTTAATTGATAAGTTTTATAATGGTGCACAACCTATCGACCAGTTCATTTTTAAAGATAACAACGAATACTATTTGATTTATGGTGGCTGGAAGCATTGTAATATTGCTCATTTGAAAAAAGACTTTACTGGCTTTATCCCCTATTCTGATGGCAGTATTTTCAAGGAAATCACTCCTGAAAACTATGTCGAAGGACCTTTTATGTTTAAAAAGAATGGTAAGTATTACTTTATGTGGTCTGAGGGTGGCTGGACTGGCCCTGACTACTGTGTAGCTTATGCCATTGCCGATTCTCCTTTTGGCCCTTTTAAACGAATTGGTAAAATTTTACAACAAGACCCTAAAATTGCTAGAGGTGCGGGGCACCACTCTGTGATTAAAAATCCTAAAACAGACGATTGGTACATTGTCTATCATAGAAGACCTTTGACAGAGACTGATGGAAATGCCCGTGTTACTTGTATTGATAAAATGTTTTTTGATAAAAATGGACTTATCAAGCCTGTCATTATTACTAATGAAGGTGTTGAGAAGAAAACGATTAAGTAAAGAGATAAATTGAGTATTGAAATCAAAAAGAGTGGTCAGAAATTAGTTTTCTGACCACTCTTTTTGATTGATAGATGTAAATTATAGTTCCGTTAGGAATGCTATATCAGTAGCATGTTAGAAGTATCCTATGTAAATACCTTTAAAATTCAACTCGATAGCTTAGGTTTGGAATAAAAAGACCTTCTCGGTATTCATCTACCACCTTAGTAAGATAATTGTATTGAAAACCCATAAACTCTTTATACATTGTAGCATTAATGATTTTTAAAGCAATTTCCCCACTAGATTTCTTCTTATTAATCTTGAACGTTGCCGTAAGGTGTGACGTAAAAGCTGAAGGCAATTGCTTCGAAAAAGCCAGCGTTTCATCAAATTTTGCTTCTTGAGCTTTTTGTGAAGCTTTTTCATCTAATGGTGAATAATGGTCACCTCCCTGATAGCTCAATCGGATATTAATCCCAAATACATTTTGCTGATTTTTGCCCATTTGCCATTCTTTCCCCGTTAAAAAATTAAAAGCATAATTTCTATTATACCTCGTATTTCGCCACACTCCGTCTCCTCCTCTATACGTTGAACTAAAAACAGAACCTGTAATCATATAATAAAAACCGCTTGATAAATACTTCTCAAAAGTAATGTCTACACCATAGTTCTTACCTTCTCCTGTATTTTGTAAGGCTTCTTTAAAAAACCAATCATTGGTTAAGTTAATAGTTGAGAAAGAACTATCTTTTATAACAGGTACGTTGAACAGTTTTTGATAATACCCTTCAATTTTTAAATGATGGAACTCCGACAAATTCAGGTCATACCCTAACACCAAATGATGTGCCTTTGTAAAGTCAAGGTTTTTATTGAGATTCTCTTGTCCATTTTTTACAAAGTAATAATTCAATCGTTCTAAACGGCTATGTAAACCAAATCCAACACTGAAAGCCTGAGTTTCAGCAAAGCGATATTTTATACCCAAGCGTGGCTCAATAGTATAATGATTATTCAAGGTAAATAACTGCCCATTCGCCCCAACATTCATCGTTACCTTCTCTGAGAAATTAATGGTTGAATTCGTATAAGCTGAAAGCAAAAAGCTTTTGCCTTTTTCTGCTATCACTTTTTCTAAAGAATTACCAAACGTTGAAGCATTTTGCAATGAAATATCATAACGCATACTTGTTGCCACTAGCCCTGTTTTGTTAGTATGTTTTGAACTAAACTTGGTATTTAAATATGAATTAAAAACAAGGCTGATATTTTGATTATTAATCCTGTTTTTAGGCAAAATCTGTGATATATCATTGATTCTGTCGGTTGTTAAATCAATACCATTGATTGTTGACGCAAAGGTTGTTTTTAAATACTGTGTATCGTTTAAGAATATTTTATGACTGATACCACTGGCCACCATAAACTGTTTAACAGACTGGTTTTCTTTATCAGTATCGTATTTCCATTCCGCCTTATCCTCTTTTATCTTAGCACTAGAATTATCTAGCAAACCAATGCCCCAGAATGAAAATGTACCCGCCTTTTTAGTAGGAAAATTAAGCTTAAACGAAAAGTCTTGGTACTTTACACCACCTGCGTTATCTGGCAAAAGTGGCTCTAATAATGCCATCGTTGAATAGCGATAATTAAAAAGATAAGATGATTTACCCCTCGACTTAAATGGTCCTTCTGACGAAACATCAATGCCTGTAAGTCCCACTTGAAAAGTATGCTCGTCTTTGTTGTTATTGCCTTTCCGCATAAAAATATCGAATACTCCCGAAAGTGCATTACTATATTCAGCAGGAAACGCTCCAGAAAAGAAATCTGAATTGGCTAATAGTTGGCTACTAAGAGCTGTTAATCCTCCTCCTCCAAAACTACTCAAATCTGCAAAGTGATTAGGATTAGGAATTTCTACGCCTTCTAATTTCCATTGTAAAGCTTGGGGATTGTTTCCTCGCACCACGATTGCATTGTTTCCTACATTACTGGTCACGCCTGCAAACGATGAAACCAATCTAGCAGGGTCATCAAATCCACCAGCATATCGTTTGGCTGCTTCAACACTCAGCATTCTTGCACTGAGTGTGGCTGTACTATTGAGAGGCTGTTCTTTATTCACCTGTGGTTTTACTGTAACTTCTGCCAACGTGGTGGTACTTTCTTTCATGGAGACAGTCAGGAAAACCTCTTTTGATGACGACAATACAATCTCTTTCATCAAAATAGGCTCATAGCCAACCATGCTTATTTGAATGTTATATCTGCCTACACTTACATTGTTAATAGTAAAGTTTCCAGAGGCATCAGTCTGTGTACCAAATTTGGTATTGAGGATTATAACATTGGCAAATGGAAGGGCTGTATTAGAAGCATTGTCGATTACTATCCCTCTGAGGGTCTGGGTAGGTTGTTGTGCTTTTGATGGGAACAAGAACATTCCAACAATCAGTAATAGTAGGTTAATTTTTAGCATAATTGTATGAATAAATCGGTTTAATGTGAAAGCACAAAGGTCTTTCATAACCTATTTTCATACAATACTGATTTTTCAGTACTCAACTCATTATATCAAGCCAAGCTTTGAAGCAAAAACAATCGCTTCAAGTGAATTATTAGCACCTAGTTTCTCTAAAACTCGTTGTCGGTGGGTGTTTACAGTATGTACACTGATGGCTAATTTATCTGAAATCTCTTTACTTAAAAAGCCATCTTTGACCAAATGAAGAATCTGAATTTCTCGTTGCGATAAAGCCACACTTGGTTCTTCCACTCTTTTAAGCTCATCGTCCAGAAAAGGAATTATTTTTCCTGTTCTAAAATTCAACAATTTGCTTTTTAAGCCCTCATTTATTTCCTGATTAGGGGAAACATCTATGATACTCAGCGACAACCACATATTGCCATAAGCATCTAATTCCAATATCTGATGTTGTTCTACTACCCTAATGTATTTATCCTCCGCATTTAATATCCTGTACTCATTAATCAACTTATAATCGGTTTTCTGTTCTCTTGAAAAGGCAAAAAATAGCTTCAAGAGTGATATTCCATTTCTGGTAAGTTCCATTAAATCTTTAGGATGAATTTTGGTATCCAGAAAGATATGGTCTTTTACTTCAATCTGTGCTAAATCATAGCCCAGCAGACTACTAAAATTAGGAGAATAAAATACGTGTTCTTTTCTAAAAGAGTCAAAGACACTTACACCACTATTCCCCAAACTAGCCAAAGTATGCAACAGAGGTTTATGTTTTTCGAGAATAGCATAATCTAGTTCCTCCTCAACAAATTGTTGTTGGTTTAGTAATGTTATGTAGGTAGTGGTAATGTGTTGTTGTTCTTCAGTCATATAGGTTCATTTATTATGCAAATGTATCTTTCAATTGGCTTATTTCATGCATCAAACTATTAATTTATTGGTATTAGTTCACCGTAAATGGCACACATTTTTAGCATAAACTAATAATAGTCATGATTTAAAAAATTAATAGTCATAGTCTAAAAAATAGTTTCCTCCGAATTTCGTGCTTTATAAAAAGCTACTCAGAGATATGACTCAAGAAAGAATTCAACCTACTAGTTTACTTGATAAAGTAATAACAGCCCAACAGGCTGCTCAATTTTTTAAAAATGGTATGACCGTTGGCTCAAGTGGTTTTACCCGTGCTGGTGACAGCAAGGCAGTCTTAAAAGCATTAGCAGAAAGAAAACATACTGATGAATTAAAAATAACTTTGATTACTGGCGCTTCATTAGGGCATGATGTAGATGGCCAATTGGCTGAAAACAATATTATTGCCAAAAGAATGCCATTTCAGACTGATGCCATCCTCAGAAAATACATTAATACTGGCGAGGTTTTATTTATAGACCAACACCTAGGCGAAACTGCCGAATTGATTAATAATAAACATTTACCTGAAATAAATATAGCCGTAATAGAAGTGGCCATGATAAAAGCTGATGGTAGTGTTATTCCAACAACATCTATTGGCAACTCTGCCACTTTTATAGAAAAAGCAAAAGCAGTTATCCTTGAAATAAACCTATCGATTCCAACAAGCATAGAAGGAATTCACGATGTGTTTTATCCTGGGGAATATCCTAATCGTAAAATTATCCCAATTACCCAAGCTAATACATTAATCGGGCAAAATAGTATTCCCCTAGATATTTCGAAAGTAATTGGTATTGTGTTCACTAATATCGCCGATAGCCCTGCTACTATTGCAGAACCTGATCAAAAGACAATCGCCATTGCTAGTTATTTGTTAGACTTTCTAAGAGACGAAATAAAGGCTGGTAGGCTCACTAATTCACTTTTGCCGTTACAAGCGGGCATAGGCAAAGTAGCGAATGCCATCTTTGAAGGTTTTGTTGATAGTGAATTTCACGACCTTACGATGTATTCAGAGGTATTGCAAGATAGTACTTTCGATTTGATAGATGCTGGTAAGCTAACGTTTGCTTCGGCATCGTCAATCACTGTTTCTTCAGCATGTTATGAAAAGATATTCATGAATTTTGATAAGTACAAGGATAAGATACTATTGCGTCCACAGAATATCAGTAATGCTGCTGAAGTAATCCGTAGGCTAGGCATTATTGCCATCAATACTGCCATAGAATGTGATATTTATGGAAACGTGAATTCAACCCACGTTTATGGCACAAAAATGATGAATGGAATAGGTGGTTCGGGCGACTTTGCCAGAAATGCTTACCTGTGCATTTTTGTTACGCAAGCGGCTTCTAATGGAAATAATATTTCACACATCGTTCCGATGGTTTCACATGTAGACCATACCGAACATGACGTAGATATTATTGTAACCGATTATGGGTTAGCGGATTTAAGAGGATTAGCTCCTCGCGAAAGAGCGATTAAAATTATTAACAACTGTTCTCATCCAGACTACAGACCTTTGCTTTTAGACTATTATCAAAGAGCTTGTCAGGAAGGCGGACATACTCCTCACCTACTCCACGAAGCACTTGAATGGCAGGCTAGGTTAATAGAAACAGGAAGCATGAAAGTGGATGAATTTGCATTAGTTTAGCACAATCAACAGTCAATGATTATCAGCAATCCCCCATTAGGTTACTGATAATCATTGACACTACCTTAATCTAAGCATCTGGCGAAATACTTTTTAACATCCTACTAATCAACAATTTAATAAAATGAATGATTATTCATTTTATTAAATTGTATCTCAAATACCATATTTGCTATATTTTTTATATTAAAAAAAACATTCTTCCTATACTTAAGTTGTACCAATAATTACTTATCAATAAATATCAAATCTGATGTCAAAAAATATATTAATTATTGGAGCAAGCTCAGGAATTGGAGAAGCTACTGCTCATGTTTTAATCAATAAAGGATTTACAGTTTTCTCGGCTTCTCGGACTACACCTTCAATAGCAGGTATCAAACATGTTACTTGGGATGCATTGAATCCAGACAATACGGTGTTTAATGAACTTCCTGACGTATTAGATGGCTTAATTTATTGTCCGGGTACAATAAATTTAAAACCCTTTCAACGCTTATCACAAGATGATTTCAAGAACGATTTCCAAGTAAATGTACTAGGTGCCGTTTCGGTTATTCAAGCGGTATTACCCAAGCTTAAAAAAAGCAGTAGTGCCTCAATCATTTTATATAGTACCGTTGCTGTAAAAATTGGTATGGGTTTCCATGCTTCTGTAGCAAGTGCTAAAGGTGCCATAGAGGGGCTTACTCGTTCGTTGGCAGCAGAATTTGCTAGTAATAAAATTCGAGTAAATTGTATAGCTCCGTCGCTAACGGCTACTCCTTTGGCAAAAAACTTATTATCAAGCGAGGAAAAGGTAGAAGCCTCTAACAAACGCCATCCCATTGGCAGATTTGGTCATGCACAAGACATCGCAAACATTAGTGCTTTTTTAGTTTCTGAAGAAGCAAGCTGGATTACAGGACAAATACTAAATGTAGATGGCGGAATGAGCGCTATTAAAATGATATAAAATTACCTTTTATACGATAAATATACATTCTCTTACAATTATATGCGACAGCATCAAAGTTTTCCGTACTTTGGTGCTGTTTCTATATTTTTAATTTAATAACATACATACTTAAACCCCAAAACTATGAGTGCTTTAATTATTTTAGTGGTTTTTGCTTTCGTTGTGGTTTTTCTTTCAATTGTTATTGTCAACCAAGGTACGGTTGCGGTAATAACAGTTTTTGGTAAATACCATAGAGTGATGACGCCCGGCTTAAACTTTAAAATTCCGTTTATCGAATTTATTTTCAAGAGAATCTCTATTCAAAACCGCTCGATGGAATTAGAATTTCAGGCCATTACTTCTGATCAGGCAAATGTGAATTTCAAAGCCATGCTAGTGTATGCAGTATTGAATCAGGAAGAACAAACTATCAAAAATGTAGCATTTAAATACATGGATGAGCGCTCGTTTATGCAAGCCCTCATTCGTACTGTAGAAGGAACTATTCGTGCTTTTGTAGCTACTAAAAAACAAGCAGAGGTATTGTTATTACGTGGTGAGATTGTATTGAACGTTAAGAATGAATTAGATGAAACCCTAGAACAATGGGGGTATCATTTGATAGATTTACAGTTGAATGATATTGCTTTTGACGAAGCTATCATGCGTTCGATGGCACAGGTTGTAGCATCGAATAACCTAAAGGCTGCTGCTGAAAACGAAGGGCAGGCGTTATTAATTACCAAAACAAAAGCTGCTGAGGCAGAAGGTAATGCCATTAGAATATCGGCAGAGGCAGAAAAAATTGCGGCACAGTTACGTGGACAAGGTGTGGCACTCTTCCGTGAAGAAGTAGCTAGAGGTATGGCTGAATCAGCCAAAGTAATGAATGAGGCTAATCTGGATGCTTCGTTAATACTTTTCTCAATGTGGACAGAGGCGGTCAAGCATTTTGCGGAACAAGGTCAGGGTAATGTTATCTTCTTGGATGGTTCTACAGAAGGAATGGACAAAACAATGAAACAAATCATGGGTATTCAGCAATTAAAAGAAGGTGGCGATTATGTTGCTCCTAAATTGCCCACTAAAAAATAGTTCTAATCCTTAAATATTAAAGAGTAATTTTAATTTATGAAAAAAGTTTTGTTGGCTAGTCTAGCCCTTTTTCTTTTAAATAGTTGCAGTATGTATAAACCTTTTACATCAACTGTAAAACCAGAAGAGATTAAACAAATAGGAATATTGCCATCCTTAAATGTTCTAACATTTAAGGATGCTGATGAAAATGCTAAAAATAACGAAATAGCTATACAATTATCACAAAGTCTGGCTGTTAAAACAAAAGATAAAACAGAAAGTGTCCTAAATTTAGCGGAGGTTTCTTATAAACACATATCGCTTAATGAAGATGATGAGCAGATTTTAGATAATGAACTGTCACATTATATAACCACATTTAATAAACTAGAGTCAATCAATTCAAGTCATCTTCCTGAAATTCTGAATACTAAAAAAAATAGAGATTTATTTAATACGATAGTTGTCTCTGATAGTGTTGTTAACATATTAGAGAAAAACAATTTAAGATACGCCCTATCTATTATCTCTTTGGGTATAACTAGGACCCCAATTGGTGATGCCGAAAGACGATTAAACAATACAATAGGTTTTGCACTAGCTTCAGGTTTTGTGGCATTGACTGGTACTGGTTTTTGGATAAAAGAATTACCTTATACAAATTCAATGTATGCTATAATTCTTGATGCCAAAGAGAAAAGACTCGCTTTTTTTAAATTTAAAACTGAACTCATAGACCCTTTAAATGAAAACCTTACTAAAACACAACTATATTCTTGTTTTGAAGATTATTGGATTTGGTATCATCCTGAAGCTCAGAAGCATTTAAAAATTACAAAAAAATAAAAAATCATTTTATCCAAAAAGCGACACTAAAATTGTCGCTTTTTTGTTTATTTTGTATAAGTAAAAACCCAATTTGATGCAATTCTCTCATTTACACTGTCATACGCAATACTCTCTCTTAGATGGAGCTTCTAAAATTTCTGGACTTTTTGCTAAAGCAAAAGCTGATAATATGCCTGCTGTTGCCATAACAGACCACGGTAATATGTTTGGTGCTTTTCAGTTTGTGGCTGAAGCCAGTAAACACGAAGGGGTTAAACCCATTGTTGGCTGTGAGTTTTATGTAGTGGAAGACCGTTTTAAAAAACAATTTTCTAAAGAACAAAAAGACAAACGTTATCATCAATTGATGTTGGCCAAGAATGCCGAGGGCTATGCAAACTTGGTAAAGTTGTGTTCTTTAGGTTTTATTGAAGGGCTTTATGGTAAATATCCGCGTATTGATAAATCACTTATTCTGCAATATCACAAAGGTTTAATTGCTACAACTTGTTGTATTGGGGCATCAGTGCCTCAGGCAATTTTAAGAGGTAGCGAAGAGGAGGCTGAAAAAGAATTTAAATGGTGGTTGGATATTTTTGGAGAAGACTATTATGTAGAAGTACAAAACCACCAAATACCTGACCAATTAAAATGTAATGAGGTATTACTAAAATTTGCTAAGAAATATAATGTCAAGGTAATAGCATCAAACGATTCTCATTACTTAGATCAAAAAGATGCCAACGCTCACGATATTTTGTTATGTATCAACACTGGCGAAAAACAGGCTACGCCTACTTACAAAGATGTTGATGATGGCGAATCGGTAAAAGGAAAGCGTTTTGCATTTTATAATGACGAATTTTATTTCAAGAATACACAGGAAATGACCAAACTATGGTCGCATATTCCTGAGGCGATTGATAATACCAATGAAATCGTTGGTAAAATAGACACGTTGCGTCTGAAACAAGATATCATGTTGCCTAATTACGAAATCCCACAGGGTTTTGTTAATCAGGATGATTACTTAGAGCACCTTACGTGGGAAGGTGCTAGAAAGCGATATGGTGAAGCTTGGGAAAGTATTGAAGTAAAAGACAGACTGAGCTTTGAATTACATACCATTCGTACAATGGGCTTTGCGGGGTACTTCTTGATTGTATCAGACTTTATCAGGGCTGGTCGAGAACTTGGCGTTTTTGTAGGACCTGGTCGTGGTTCGGCTGCTGGTTCGGTAGTGGCTTATTGTATCGGTATTACCAATATCGACCCGATTAAGTACAACCTACTTTTTGAGCGTTTCTTGAATCCCGACCGTAAATCAATGCCCGATATTGATACGGATTTTGACGATGAGGGTCGCCAAAAGGTAATTGATTATGTGGTTGAAAAATATGGTAAACAACAAGTAGCCCATATCGTTACTTATGGTACAATGGCGGCTAAAATGTCCATCAAAGACGTTGCTCGTGTGATGGATTTACCGTTGAATGAATCCAATGAATTAGCCAAATTAGTACCTGATAAGCCCGGAACGAATCTTAACCGAGTAATGAATGCTCCGTTAATTGGTGAAAAGTCGTTAGCCGAAAAAGAACAATTCCAAGCAGAAGATATTGAGAATGTTAAAAAACTTCGTGAAATCAGGCGTGAAGGGTCATTGCGTTCTAAAGTATTAGAAGAAGCGCTCGTTTTAGAGGGTTCAGTACGTGGTACGGGTATTCACGCAGCTGGTATTATTATCGCTCCAAAGGATTTAACCGAAATCCTACCTGTTTATTCTTCTAAAGAGGTAAACTTATTAATTACGCAGTTTGAAGGAAAAATAATTGAAGATGCGGGTGTAATTAAAATGGACTTTTTGGGTTTAAAAACCTTGTCTATTTTAAAAGAAGCTTTACGATTGATTAAACAAAACCACGGGATAGATATTGATTTGGATAATATTCCACTTGATGACGTCAAGACGTATGAATTATATCAAAGAGGTGAAACCAATGCAACTTTCCAGTTTGAATCCGCTGGAATGCAAAAACATTTGCTCGATTTAAAGCCCGATCAGTTTTCGGATTTAATTGCCATGAATGCCTTGTATCGCCCAGGTCCTATTGCTTATATTCCAAACTTTATTGCCCGTAAACATGGTCGAGAGGAAATCGCTTATGATTTACCCGATATGGAAGAATATTTGGCGGATACTTATGGTATTACTGTCTATCAAGAACAGGTGATGTTGCTGTCGCAGAAATTAGCAGGTTTTTCCAAAGGAGACGCCGATGTACTAAGAAAAGCGATGGGTAAGAAAGACCGCTACACGCTTGATAAAATGAAAAGCAAGTTTGTGGATGGTGCCAAAGAAAAAGGACACCCTGAAGATAAGCTTAATAAAATCTGGACAGACTGGGAAGCATTTGCACAATATGCTTTTAACAAATCGCACTCTACTTGCTATGCTTTTGTGGCATACCAAACAGGTTATTTAAAAGCGCATTATCCGTCAGAATACATGGCTGCGGTAATGTCTAACTCACTGGGTAACATTGATAAAATTACATTCTTTATGGAAGAATGTAGGCGTATGGGCTTACCTGTATTAGGGCCTGATATTAATGAATCGTATCGTTCATTTGCCGTTAATAAAAAAGGGGAAATTCGTTTTGGTTTAGGTGCTATTAAAGGGACTGGCGATGCAGCGGTAGAGAGTATTATTGAAGAAAGAGATAAAAATGGTGCTTACAAAGATATTTTTGATTTTGTGAAAAGAGTAAACCTTAGAACGGTTAACAAAAAAACGTTGGAAAGTCTGGCTTATGGAGGAGGTTTTGATTGCTTTGACAATATTCACAGGGCTGTTTATTTCGCTGATGTTGAAGGAAGTAATTTTATAGAAAAAATTATTCGTTATGCCAACAAGGCTGTGGAAGTTGCTGCTTCTGCCCAAGGTTCTTTATTTGGAATGCTTGGAGACGGTGGCGGTGGAGACCTCGCAACGCCTAAAATCCCTTTGATTGAAAAATGGGGACAAATGGAAAAACTGAAGTTTGAAAAGGAAGTGGTCGGAATTTATATTTCGGGTCACCCATTAGATGAATATCGCTTAGAGCTAGAAAGCTTTTGTAGCTGTACGCTAGACAGAGTAATGGAACCTATTTTCAAAGGAAAAGAAGTTTCTGTAGGGGGAATTGTCACTAAAGTTGTCGAAAGGTACTCAAAGAATGGAAATCCATTTATGCTTTTTACATTGGAAGATTATAACGGAAGCTATGAGTTTGCTTTATTTGGGGAAGATTTTGTGAATCTTTCCAAATACATTGCTACTGATAGATTCTTATATATAAAGGGACAAATTAAAAACCGTTGGGGTCGACCAGACGAATGGGAATTTAAACCTGTCTCTATTCGATTATTATCTGAAATCAGGAATTTATTCTCGAAAGAGTTAAAAATTAGTATTGGCTTACAATTAGTTAATTCTATTTTTATTGACCAATTAAACAAGTTAGTATCTCAAAATCAAGGTACTTGTAATTTATCCGTTATGGTCTATGACCCAGAAGATAAAGTGGAAGTAACGATGCTTTCAAGAAAAAATAAAATTTCACCAAGTAATGAATTCCTCAATGAATTACAACTAATGCAAGGAGTAACGTATAAACTTAATTAAGTTGTGAATGAGTGAATTGTGAGTTAGTGATACTGAAAAGAATCTTCTTTAATATTTTCTAACTAAAATCACTCATTCACAATTCACTAACTCACAATTATAAACCTCATGCTTAAAAAATTATTTATTTTTACTTTACTAGCCTATTGCACTTGGAACTGTAGTTCTGGGAAAAAAGCCCTTGAACAAGGCAATTATGATGAAGCCGTAGAAACGGCTATTAACAGATTGCAAAAAAGTCCTACCAATACAAAAGCTCAACAAGTATTAAAACAGGCTTTTCCTGCTGCACTCAATTTTCATTTAACCAAAATTGAAGATTGGAAACACTCACAAGAAAATTTTCGTTGGGAACGTGTGGTGGCTGAGTATCAACAGATTCACCATTTAGCTGATGATTTAGTAGCTTGTCAAGCTTGTTTAAAAGTAGCAGGTACACCCAAAAGGTTTTATGATGCATTACAAACTGCTAAAATTTTAGCAGCAGATGAACGATTCGCTGAGGCGCAATCTGCACTAAGCCAAGCCAATAACAATCGTAATGCAGCCAAAGATGCTTTCAATAATTTTTCGGTAGTCCAAGAATTAGTACCTACTTATCCTAATATTAAAGCCAAATTGGATGAATCGTATGAACTTGCCAGTATTGATGTTGTTGTTGAGCAAGTAAGCGTTAATTCTCCTACTTATGCTTTAAGTAATGAGTATTTTCAGGGAAAAATCAACGAATTTCTACGTACTAATCCTAAATTAAATCAATTTGTGCGTTTTCATGCCCCTGAGGAGGCAGAACAAAATAAATTAAAGCCCGACCAAATCATTCATTTACAATTTGATGACTTTATTGTAGGGCAAACCTATGTGGAGACTAACACCAATACTGTAACAAGTAAAGACAGTGTGAAAGTGGGTGAAACGACAGTAAATGGAAAAAAAATAGCTGTTTATAATAAAGTAACGGCTAAATTGACACAATCTAGAAAAGCGATTACGTCAAAAGGAATATTAGATTTTCAGGTAATTGATTTTAAAACCAAACAAAAAGTTTATCAAGATAAAATAGCAGGAGAATTCGTTTGGGTAAATGAATGGGCAAATTTTAATGGCGACGAAAGAGCTTTAACAAAACAACAACTTAGCCTTACTAGAAACAAAGAACTCTTGCCACCTCCTCCACAGCAATTATTTACTGAATTTACCAAGCCTATTTACGACCAAATTACTAGAAAAATAAAAAAATATTATGAAAATTATTAAAAATAATAGCATTAATCATTTGAATATCAACAGAAAAGCTTAAAACCTTTTTGTTTTACTAAAACATAGGAACTAAGATGTTAAAACATTTTGTTTTAACTTTGAGAAAAGAAATTAACTTAATTAAAAAATAAAATGGGAAAATACGTAGTAGCAACCGATGATAATTTTCAAGAATTAATCAATTCAGATAAACCAGTATTAGTAGATTTTTGGGCAGAATGGTGTGGACCTTGTAAAATGATTGGACCAATCGTTGAAGAATTGGCTGGTGATGTAGAAGGACAAGCTATTGTAGCTAAAATGGACGTTGATGCAAATTCAACTGTTCCTTCAACATTAGGAATTCGTTCTATTCCTACATTATTGATTTTCAAAAATGGAGAATTGAAAGAAAGATTAGTAGGTGGAAATATTCCAAAAGCTGTGTTATCACAAACTTTGTTGAAACACGCTTAGTTTTTGAGTTTAGGGTTTATGAGTTTAAAGTTCATAAGTCTAATGTTTATGAGTATCTAAATTGAATTAGCTTGTTCATAAATAACATAACGAGAAGAGGTCAAATTGATTTAACAATTTGACCTCTTTTTAATTTCTATCTATACTACACTATTACTATTATCTTACTGAATTTAAACTGCTAAACTTTGTACTCATAAGCTTTAAACTCATAAAGGCCTAAATGCTCTCTAAAATTACCGCACAAGCTTTCCTAATTTGCTCTTCGGTAATAATTAAAGGAGGTGCAATTCTCATTGAATTATCACAGAATAGAAACCAATCAGTTATTATTCCTTTTTCAATAGCTCGGTCGATAATAGGCTTCAATGTATCAAAATCCTCAAACTCAACCGCCATCATCAATCCTTGATTTCTTACTTCTTTGATTTTTTCATGCACCAATAACGATTTGAATAAAGTAGCTTTAACCTGCACTGATGCCAAGAGATTTTCTTCCAGAATCACATTTAGTGTAGCTAATGACGAAGCACAACTTACTGGATGCCCACCAAAAGTAGTAATATGCCCCAGAATAGGATTGTTTTTAAATACACCCATTACTTCGTGATTGGCAATAAATGCCCCTATTGGCATCCCTCCTCCCATTCCTTTAGCACAAAGTAAAATATCTGGATAAATACCAAATTGTTGAAATGCCCAAAAAGTACCTGTTCTGCCAAAGCCCGTTTGTATTTCATCTAAAATCAACAGCGTTCTAGTTTCTTCACAGCGTTTTCTTAAGGCTAAAAAATATTCTTTTTCTGGAATCCTTACCCCTGCCTCTCCACCGACAATTTCAATAATCACGGCAGCAGTTTTTTCTGTAATCAATGCAATATCCTCTATTACTCCATGTCGGATATTTCTAATGCTAGGCAAAAGCGGGCGGAAATTTCTCTTGAAATTCTCACTACCTGATAGTGATAATGCTCCTTGGGTAGCACCATGATAGGCATTAAAGCACGAAATAATTTCTTGTCGCCCCGTAAAACGCTTTGCCAATTTCATTGCCCCTTCTACTGCCTCCGTCCCAGAATTAGTAAAATAAACATTATCTAAAGGTTTTACATTACTTTCAGTAGGCGTCAATGTTTTTACCAACGCCTCCGCCAATTCTACTTGTGGGGTTTGCACATATTCTCCATATACCATTAAGTGCAAGTATTTATCTACTTGATTTTTAATGGCTTCAACCACTTTAGGATGACGATGTCCCACATTTGACACCCCAATACCTGAAATTAAATCCATGTATTGTTGCCCATTTTTTCCATACATATACACTCCTTCAGCTTGCTCTATCTCTAAGGCTAATGGAAAATCAGACGTTTGGGCAACATTTTTTAAGAATAGTTCTCTATGTGTAATCAAGATTTTGTATTTTTAGTTGATAAGTATTTCTAATAGCTTTAAGCAATAAGCCTAAGCTGAGAGATTTCAGTAAACACAAAATTACAATTCATTCATCATTTAACTAACTCCCAAATGAAAAAACACTTTTTACTATTATTAGTACTATTATCGTTCTGTTCTTTTGCCCAAGAAAAGACAGATTTGAAAAGTATTCAACAAGCCAATGCCATAATTCCTTCCTCTTCATCAGTTCCTGCTCCAGTCGTTACCAAACACCAAACTATTATTAATGGTCAGCCCATTGCATACACCGCTACTACGGGTTATATGACTTTGAAAGACGAAGCTGGTAAACCAAAAGGCAACATTTTCTTTATTGCCTATACGAAAGACGGTGTAACAGACATTACCAAACGCCCGATGACCTATACTTTTAATGGCGGCCCTGGGTCTGCATCAGTTTGGCTTCACATGGGTGCTATTGGACCAAAAAGAATATTGATGTCGGATAAAGGCGATGCCTTAGCTCCACCTTATAAATATGTTAACAACGAATATTCATGGCTGGATAAAACTGATTTGGTATTTATTGACCCTATTAATACTGGTTATAGTAGAGCAGTAAATGGCGAAGACCCTAAACAATTTTTAGGATATGTAGAAGATATCGAGTCTGTAGGAGAATTCATCAGATTATACACAGTAAAATATGGTCGTTGGTCTTCTCCCAAGTTCTTGGCTGGCGAAAGTTATGGTACTACTCGTTCTGCTGGACTTTCGGGTTATTTGCAAGATAAATTCAATATGTATATCAATGGTATTTCTTTGATTTCTTCGGTATTAAATTTCCAAACCATTCTATTCGATAAGGGAAATGAATTGCCTAATATTCTATATGTACCTACTTACACAGCCATGGCTTGGTATCACAAAAAAATTGCGAAGGAATATCAAGGGGATTTACAGAAAGCCTTGCGTGAAGCCGAACATTTCGCTTTAAACGAATATGCTACTGCATTAATGAAAGGTGATTTATTACCAGAAGATGAAAAAAAACAAATTGTTCAAAAACTCAGTAAGTTGACGGGTGTTTCAGAGGCATTTATCCAAAATGTCAATTTACGCATAGAAATCAGCCGTTTTACCAAAGAGTTATTACGTAGTGAAGGCAAAACTGCTGGACGTTTAGACGGACGATTTACTGGAATTGATTATGATGATGCCGGCGAAAGATACGAATTCGACCCAAGTTTGGATGCTACGATCTCAGGACCCTATTCTACGACAGTAAACAACTATTTACGTCAGGATTTAAAATATGAAAATGATTTGCCTTATTTGATGCTGACTGGCAGAGTACAACCTTGGAATTATAATAATGTACAAAACAAATATTTGAACGTAGCCGAAACGTTGCGACAAGCAATGGCTAAAAATCCTTATTTGAAAGTATGGATACCTTCGGCTTATTATGATTTAGCCACACCCTATTTTGCGGCTGAATATGTGGTATCACACATGGGTTTAAGACCAGAACAACGTAAGAATATAAAATTCACCTACTTTGAATCTGGACACATGATGTACATCCACAAAGCATCATTGATTAAACTTAAAAAAGAAGCAGATGAGTTTTATGATGAAACTTTAAAATAATCAGAAGTATCATAAGCACAAGATTGGTCAACTTTTTAAAAGTTGACCAATCTAAAATAACTACTATAAAAGAAATAGATTTAATTACTATACTTGTCTAGCCATTTTGCTTTCAATGTTGCTCTAGCTTCTACAAATTCCTTATCTGTTCCCTGTGCAATAGCATCTAATGGAAAACGTAGTGGACGAGTACCTTCTTCCATTTCCACTAAAGCCAACACTCCATCAGCAATTGTTTGAGGATTCATATTGAATTCAGCTAATTTTCCATAAAATGCTGCACCTAAAGCATTAAAGTCTTCATTAGCTTTTTCACCATATTCTGCTACAATATCAGTTTTATCGGCTGGCAAACCTGCTTTACTTCCATTAGTCATTTCTGTAGGATATACGCCAGGTTGAATACTTACATTTTCAATATTAAATTGTCTTAGTTCATCTTGTAATCCTTCTGTTATGCTTTCTACGCCAAATTTTGATGCTAAGTAAGGAATCATAAAAGGCAATGTATGTCCACTTGCTCCAGAAGTAATATTGATAATCAATCCACTTTTTGCTTTACGCATACTTGGCAATACTGCTTGATAAGTCCGCAAAACACCGTAAAAATTTACTTCAAACATCGCTCTGATTTGGTCTATAGAATAGCCCTCTAATAAACCAAATCCTGATACTCCTGCATTATTGACCACTACATCTATTTTGCCATATTTGGTCAATACTTGTTCAAAAGCATCTTTTACAGAAGTATCATCCGTAATGTCTATTTCTACTACTTCTACATTATCCAAAGCCGAAAGCTCTTCAGCAATTACAGCATTCTTAGTTTTTGTTCCTCGCATTCCTGCTATTACGGTATAACCTGCTTTAGATAAAGTAATGGTCATAAGCTTTCCAAAGCCTGTACTTGTTCCTGTAATGAAAATTATTTTGCTCATTGTCTTAATTTTTTATGTTAATTTATGATACAAAATTGCACCAAGGCAGTACCTATTTCCATTGATAATTAAAGGAAAAAAATCTTGATAAATGTCAAGAGAATTTATTTTTGAAGTGCCTGTTTTCTGATTCTACTGATTGTTTCAGCAGAAATACCAAGATAAGAAGCAATCATGTGCTGTGGAACACGATTCGCAATGGAAGGAAATTTGGAAATAAAATTATGGTATTTTTCTTCGGCAGAGAAGGTAATATTAGCGTGTATTCGTTCCTGCATTACCACAAAACGTCTTTGCAGAATGTCATTTACAAAATCATTAAAGACAGGAATAGTTTTGCAAAGCATATCAAAATCATTTTTCTTGATTAAGATTATTACAGAATCTTCTATCGCATCAATATTATATTTTGATGGCTGTTCAGAAGTCAGGCTTTCTCTATCTCCCGACCAATGATTTTCTATGGCAAAATTCATAATATGCTCAAGCCCTTTATCATCTACAAAATACGTACGCAAAAAGCCTTCGCACACAAATGCATTAAATCGCCAGACATCCCCTTCTTGAAGTAAATATTGTCGTCGTCTTAATTTTTTAACTACACTCACCGATTCTATCAAGTTATAATCTTGTTCGTTCAAGGTAATTCTTTCTGCTAAGTATTTCTTAAAATAGGCAAACATGGGTAAGAGTTGTGAGCGGTCCGCCGCCAAGGTTGTGAGTGATGAGTTTTGAGTTTCGAGCAGTTCGCTAATTTTATTAAAGATGCGGATTAACGAGTGAAATTTGCTAAGAATAGTTAACTTTAAAAGTCAACTATTCTGCAATGTTCGTTGATAAAATCCAGAAGTCCTTTATTATTTTTTCATTTCAATTATTTTCCATTGACTATTAGGTTCTTTCTCCAAATAGACATTCACTTCTATTTCCTTTTGATTTCCAATAACTTTTATTTGAAGGTCAGCTTGTCCATGTCCATTAGTAATATTTACATTACCTGTAGGGAACATTCCGTATTCTTTTATTCCTCCAATTTCTGTTTGAATTTCCTTATTTTGCTCTATGCCTATAATTGACATTTTATAAGCATCAGTTTTTTTAATAGTACTTACAGAAAGTAATAAAACAATTACAAAAAATAAAATGAAAGTACCCAATACGGCAAGAATACGTATAATTGTCTTAGGTTTATCGGGATTTCTAATTACAATTGTTTTTAATACTTTATCTCCCAATCTTTTTTTAACATTACTAGTAGCCAAAACAATAAATTCTACTGGCCAAATAATTAGAAATAGATTCCGTAAAAATAATCTACCAAATGAAGGTACAATATTAGAATCTTCTTCATCTCGAACCATTATTCCCATTATCCATCTTCCTATACTTATACCATTTACACTATCTTTTGCAAAATAAAGTACAAAGATTAAAAGCATTACAAATGACATTGCTATTGTTATATCATTTAGACTATTTTCATTCATAAAGTCTGGTCCCAATGTTAGAAAAAAAATTAAAACTCCTATCGTGGACATTACAAAATGATCAATCATAAAGGCGGCTATTCTTCTTTTTCTAGATGATAGAGTTACATACTCCTTAAAATTTAGTGGCATAATAAATGTTTTTAGGGTTATTTTTTATTTCGATTTAATGGCTTACAATATAGTAATTCCATCTTTAATTTAAATATTTAATTTTCATATATTGAAACACTCATTCTACAAACACAAAAAATCCGCCCAGAGCCTGAGCGGATTTTTTTGTAATTGAAACCTATCTAAAATTTTACACAGCAATATATTTCAAGAATTCAGCCTTAGTAGCTTCTTCAGCAAATTTACCACCATAAAAACTTGTAATAGTAGTTGATGTATCATCCTTCACTCCTCTTGACGCTACACAAAGGTGTTTGGCATCAATCATGATGGCTACGTCTTCTGTGCCTAAAAGCTTCTGTAATTCTTTGGCAATTTGCATTGTCAAACGTTCTTGTACTTGTGGGCGTTTGGCAAAATGCTGAACGATACGGTTTAATTTAGATAAACCTATCACTTGTCCATTCGCGATGTAAGCCACATGGGCTTTTCCAAAAATGGGTACAAAGTGGTGTTCGCAATTTGAATAGAATGAAATGTTTTTTTCAACTAACATCTCATTGTATTGATATTTATTTTCAAAAAGAGCCACAGAAGGCATATTCTTAGGGTCGAGACCACTAAAAATCTCCTTTACATACATTTTTGCTACTCTTTTAGGCGTACCTTTTAATGAATCGTCTGTCAAATCTAATCCCAAAGTCTCCATAATTTGCTTGAAGTGGTATTCTATCTGAGCCATCTTTTCATCGTCAGTCATATCAAAAGCATCATCACGCATAGGAGTATCTACCGACGTCATGATATGCTCATCACCGATTTCTTCATCCGTAAACCTAATTTTATTATTGTTATCAACTAACAGGGTATTCAACAAAGTTTCGTTCGGTTTCATATAATCTAATTTTAAGGTCAAAGTTTGAGTTGATTTTGGGTTTTAGTTTGTCATAAATGACGATAGCGATGTTTTCAGCTGAAGGATTGATGTCTTTGAATTCTTCAGTATCTAAATTCAAATTTTTATGGTCAAATCTATCTAAAATTTCAACTTTGACAAGTTCGCTCAAGACTTTCATATCCATCACATAACCAGTTTCAATGTCTATTTCACCAGTTACCTGTACGATTAAATCATAATTATGCCCGTGATAATTGAAATTATTACATTTTCCATAAACACGTTCATTTTTCTCATCCGACCAATTCGGATTATTCAGTCGATGTGCGGCATTAAAATGCTCCTTCCTAAACACCGACACTCTTTTTGGCATCATATTATCTTTGATTTTTTTAAAATTCAACTTTTAATTAGTCATACTTTTCGACTAATTATGGTAAGTTGGAGACAATCATGCGGAATTTAGTCTCAAAGTTTAAAAGCCGTCTGAAAGGTTGTCAGCAACACTCTTAAACTAAATCAGCGTAATGGTATTCGTAATTAATAACAAGAGAACGTTTAAATTTGTTTAATTAATTACAAAAAAGATTAAACAAATATTCATCGTGTTTATTTAGAAAATTCTTTCTTACAACAAATATCTTAAAATTATCAGCAATCAATTACTGATTTGAAGGCTTTCAATAAATTATTTGTCAATCTTTCTTTTGAAGCCACAAATTATGATTATTTTTCTCGAAATTATTTGTTAGGTTAGAAACATCATTTTTTGATTTTGAGTTCAAATAATTTAAAAGGAACTCTGCAATGCTTACTAAAACACTATCTTCAAATTAAAAAAATGCAAAGACGCAAGTTTATCCAATCAACAGCTCTGGCAAGTACGGCCGCACTGACTATTCCCAATTTTGTATTTGGTGCTAAAGAAGATGAAAAAAAGGTTCGCCTTGGTTTTATCGGTGTGGGTCTCAGGGGAAGGAATCATTTAGAGATGGCAATGTATCGTGATGACGTAGAAATTAACGCCATCTGCGATATCGACCCTAATGCAATTGCTATTTCTTTAAAAATGTTGAAAGATAAAGGTCGAAAAGAGCCTGCTATATATCAAAAAAACGACCATGATTTTGAGAACATGGTAAAACGTGATGATTTAGACGGAATCATCATCGCTACTCCTTGGGAATGGCACGTCCCGATGTCTGTTGCTACGATGAAAGCTGGCAAATATGCAGGCGTGGAGGTATCCGCAACGGTTACCTTACAAGAATCTTGGGATTTGGTCAATACTTTCGAGAAAACAGGTTCGCACTGTATGATTCTTGAAAATGTGTGCTATCGCCGAGATGTGATGGCTGTATTAAACATGGTTCGTCAGAATCTTTTTGGTGAAATAGTCCATTTACAATGTGGTTATCAGCACGATTTACGTGGTGTAAAGTTTAATGATGGTAAACAACCTTATGGCGGTGGGGTGGAATTTGGAGAAAAGGGTTTTTCTGAAGCTAAATGGCGTACACAACATTCTATAGATAGAAATGGTGATATTTATCCTACGCATGGTTTAGGGCCTGTAGCAGAAATGATAGATATTAATCGTGGTAACAGATTCCTTTCTTTGACCTCTACTGCTACCAAATCAAGAGGTTTACATGATTATATTGTAAAGAAAGGCGGTGCCGACCATCCGAATGCTAAAGTAAAATTCAAATTGGGTGATGTAGTAACAACAGTCATTAAGTGTGCCAACGGAGAAACTATTTTGATTACACATGATACTAATTTACCCCGTCCTTATTCCTTAGGATTTAGAGTACAAGGCACGGAAGGCATCTGGACAGAAGATAACAAATCTATTTACTTAGAAAGCTTGGCGAAGAATCATGACCGTTGGGACCCTTTCAAGGAATATCAAGATAAATACGACCATCCACTTTGGAAAACGCATGCCAAGGATGCTGAAAACGCGGGTCATGGCGGGATTGACTACTTTGTATTAAGGGCTTTCGTAGAGTCTGTTAAAAGAAAAGTAGCACCTCCAATTGATGTGTATGATGCAGCGGTGTGGTCTGCAATTAGTCCATTATCAGAACTTTCAATTGCTAAAAATTCAGCTTCTATCGAAATTCCAGACTTTACTAGAGGAAAGTGGAAAACCAACAAGCGTATCTTTGGATTAACAGACGAATATTAAATATAATTTGAAGATTTGGTGATTTGAAAATTTGAAAATGATGTTTTCTTTTTAAAAAATGCTGAATGATAGTTATGATAAACGATTGATTAGCAATTTTTTAAAAAATCAAAGAGACCAAAACACATTTTCAAATCTCCAAATTTTCACACTTTCAAATTAAAACACTATTTTTGCAGTAATTAATTACCGACCATCGATGAGTAATAAGATTAAAGTATCAACACCAGGCAGAATATGTCTTTTTGGTGAACATCAAGATTATCTAGGACTGCCAGTAATTGCAGCCGCAATTTCTAAAAGAGTAAACATTACTGGCGAAAATAGGAACGATGGGAAGGCAATTTTACATTTACCCGATATAGATTCAGAAATTAGTTTCGATATCTATCCAGAATTACCTTATTTGCATAAAAGAGATTACTTTAGGTCAGCTTTGAATATATTACAGCGACAAGGATATTCTTTTAAAAAGGGATTAGAATGTACTGTAGAAGGCAATATTCCAATTAATTCGGGCACATCAAGTTCATCAGCATTATTGGCCAACTGGATTCATTTTTTATCCAGAATAGCCGATGAGCCTAATCCATTATCAGCTAATGAGATAGCGGAAATAGCCTATCATGCGGAAGTGGTAGAGTTTAAGGAAGCTGGAGGAATGATGGATCATTATTCAACGGCCGTTGGCAATGTAATATATTTGGAATCGACGCCTAAGATTTATGTAGAAACGCTCAAACCAAAATTTGGCAGTTTTGTACTCGGAGATTCACTAGAACCTAAAGATACAGTCGGTATTTTGAAAAGAGTAAAGTATGGTGTATTGGAGGCTGTAGAAAAAATCAAAAAGGAGTATCCAGATTTTTCATTGTTTAGCGTTACACAAGAAGACGTCAAGGCATTTGTTAAATTGTTGAATAATGAAGAATTAGATTTGATAAAAGCCAATATTGATAATCGTGAAATTTTGATTGAAGCCCTCGCATTATTGAAGGCAGAAACATTAAACCATGAAAAATTTGGCGAATTATTAAATCAACATCAATTAAATTTACAAGCATTATTAAAAATATCAACTCCTAAAATTGATAGAATGTTAGCCGCAGCCAAAGCCTCTGGAGCATTAGGAGGCAAAATAAACGGTTCTGGTGGTGGTGGATGTATGTTTGTGTACGCCCCAGAAAACCCCGAAGCAGTCGCTAAAAGTATTGAAAATGAAGGAGGTAAAGCTTATATCATTCAGATTGACGAGGGTACAAGCTTAGAAAATTAACCCAACTAGCAAAATAAAAAATCTTTAAATGGCAAAATTACTAATCATGGCGGGCGGAATGTCGTCAAGAATGAAAAAAGCAGAAGGCACAGAAACGTTAGATTCTACATTAATTGAACAAGCAAACACACTTCCGAAGGGAATGATTGGTGTAGGAAAAGATGGTCGCCCATTTATGGATTATTTAATTTATAACGCACATCGTGCTGGTTATACAGAAGTATTGATTTTAAAAAACCCAAAAGATAACGTTACCAAACCTTATTATGACCAATTGGTAGCCGACAACAAGGCTTGGGGAATTACTTTTAAATACGCCACACAACAAATTGCTCCAGACCGCGAAAAACCTGCTGGTACTGCCGATGCCATTCAACAGGCATTAGAACAAACCCCTGAATGGAAAGGCGAACGATTCACTGTATGTAATTCTGATAATTTGTATTCAGTTAAAGTACTTACCTTGTTGAAAGATTGTCCTGTACCCAATGCTGTGGTTTCTTATGAAAGTATTGCTTTGGGCGTTGCTCCAGAAAGGGTAAAAGCTTTTGCTGTAATCAAAGCTGATGAAGAGGATTATTTGATTGAAATCATCGAAAAACCAAATGATGAACAAATAGAGTCTGCCAGAGATAAAAATGGTAAGATTGGTGTAAATATGAACGTATTCCATTTTTATTATGATGATATTTTGGAATATGTAAGCAAAGAACCATTTAATCCAGTTCGAAACGAACGGGAATTGCCAAGTGCTGTCATGAAAATGGCTAAAGAAAACGCTAAGAAAGTAATTACGGTACCTGTAGAAGAAAACGTACCCGACCTTACGTCAAAAGGAGATATTTCTATTGTTCAGAAATATTTGGTAGATGAGTTTGGAGAGTTTTAAGCGATAAATTTGAAATATGATTAATTTGAAAGTGTTTTATTTCAAATTTAATATAACCATTCAGCCCCGATAAACGTTTTAAGTTTATCGGGGTTTTTTGTATAAACTCAAAAGTAAATTACAGAATCTTGTATCTTTGCATAGAACAATTCAATAATCCATGTCAACTACTCAAACTATCAATAGCCTGATTGAAAATGGCAACCGCTATGCCAATTCATTAACTGAATATTCTCGTAGAAAAACGATAACTGTAAACGTTGGCGATGTACCTATGGGTTCTGATTATCCTATCAGAGTACAGTCTATGACAACCATTGATACGTTAGACACCGTTGGGTCAGTTGAGCAAACCATCAGAATGGTAGAATCTGGCTGTGAATATGTGCGTATTACGGCACCATCAGTAAAGGAAGCACAGAATTTGGATAATATTCGCAAAGAGTTGAGAGTAAGAGGTTATAGCGTACCATTAGTTGCTGATATTCACTTTACGCCAAATGCTGCAGAATTGGCAGCAAGATTGGTAGAAAAAGTAAGAATCAATCCGGGAAACTATGCTGATAAAAAACGTTTTGAAACGATAGATTATACCGAGATTGGTTATCAAGTAGAATTAGATAGAATCAGAGATAAATTTTTACCATTGGTAAATATTTGCAAAGAATATGGCACTGCAATGCGTATTGGTACAAACCACGGTTCATTGAGTGATAGAATTTTGAGTCGCTATGGCGATACACCACTAGGAATGGTAGAATCGGCCTTGGAGTTCTTGAGAATCTGCGAAGATGAAAATTATTTCAATATCGTACTTTCCATGAAAGCATCGAACACGCAAGTAATGGTAGAAGCTTACAGATTGTTGTGCAAAAAACTAGCAGAAGAAGGTCTAAAACCCTATCCTTTGCACCTAGGCGTAACTGAAGCAGGAGAAGGTGAAGATGGAAGAATTAAATCGGCTGTAGGGATTGGTACTTTATTAGAAGACGGTCTGGGAGATACTGTAAGAGTTTCTTTAACGGAAGACCCTGAATTCGAAGCACCAGTAGCCAAAGCACTGATTGACAGATATACCCAAAGAAAAGAAAAGTCAACACCAATTTCAGCTTACACTCCCAACTCAACACTCAATACTCAACACTCATTCGATTCTCCTATCAATCCATTTCAATACTTTAGAAGACATACGCATGAAGTAGCCAATTTTGGTGGACATAATGTACCTAGAGTAATTGCAGATTTTTCTCAGATAGAAGTTTCAGAACATGATGATTTAAAACCAATCGGACATTTCTATTTACCATTGCCAGATAAATGGACAATGAACGATTTGGGAGCTGACTATATCTATACAGCCAATAACCCTGCAAAATATATGTTGCCTATGGGGTTAAAAGAAATTTTAGACGCTCCTGCGTGGGATAAACAAACTGATAAAGTAAATAAATTCCCTTTGTTTACTTTAGAACAATATCAAACACAATTATACAGGCATGATTTTTTAAACTTTTTAAGTATCAATTTATCCAATTTAGATACCTCAGTTGTTGAGCAAATCAAAGCTGACAAAACCCTTGTTTTGGCAGTAGAAACAGATAACGAACACGCTATGCCAGCGTTACGCCGTTTGTTTTTTGAATTGATAGCACAAAATGTAAGTACTCCAGCAGTGTTGGTAAGAAAATATGAAAACCTTCCTGAAAGTGATTTTCAACTATTTTCAGCTACTGATTGTGGAGGATTGTTGATTGATGGTTTTGGTGATGGAATATTATTAAAATTGCCTAATTTATCAGAAAAAGCTGAACTATTAACGAAATCAAAAAGTTACAATTCAACAGCCTTTGGTATTTTGCAAGCAGCCCGCACCAGAATGAGCAAGACAGAATATATATCTTGCCCTTCGTGTGGTAGAACGCTATTTGATTTACAAGAAACTACTGCCTTGATTCGTAAGAGAACAGAGCATTTAAAAGGTGTAAAAATTGGTATCATGGGGTGTATCGTAAATGGGCCTGGCGAAATGGCAGATGCTGATTATGGATATGTAGGGGTTGGAAAAGATAAAATTGCGCTATATCGTGGGCAAAATGTGGTAAAAAAATCGGTTCATGCTGATAATGCAGTAGATGAATTGATTGGGATTATCAAAGAAGATGGTATATGGTTTGAACCAGCAACATCTTTAGAGGCTGTTTTCGAATAACTTTATCTGTTTGTATTAATCATTTTTACCAATAGTAGCGATACTGATACCATTATAAACACAAGACAATGTCAAAATTAAAAGACCAATTCAAATTAGGAGAAGCATTTGGATACTTCTTTAGAATATTCAGTAAGCCTGATCCTTCAAAGCCTACTAATTTTAACATTAAAACGATGCACGTCATCAATAAAATATCAATTCTGATGTTTTTGATATGTGTAATTGTAATGATTTACAGAGCATTCTTTAGATAATTGCACAATGAATATTGAAGAATTCAGAGATTTTTGTTTGTCGATGAAAGGAGTAACAGAAGAATTACCCTTTGGACCTGATACTTTAGTGTATAAAGTAATGGGTAAAATGTTTGCATTGACGGGGCTTGATACAGAGATTTTTACTGTAAACTTAAAATGTGACCCTGACAGAGCGATTCAATTACGAGAAGAGTTTCATTATATCACTCCAGGGTATCACATGAACAAAAAACACTGGAATACCGTAAACGGAGATAATGCATCTACAACACAATTAAAAGAACTTACTGAACATTCATATCAGTTGGTTGTTTCAAGCTTACCTAAAAAAGTACAAGTAGAATTTCAAAATTTATAATTGTATGGAGTGGTTATTATTGTTTTTCTTCCTGCCATTTGTACTGACCATGATGTTTTTCAACTGGTTGGAGGAAAAGCTATTTAAGTTTCGTGACCGTGAAAAATTAGAAGAAGGCGAAATATTACTTCATGAAAATAAATTTGTTGAAGCACAGTTATTTTTCACTGAAAAATTAAACCAGTTTCCAAAATCTTCTAGAGCTTACTTTTACAGAAGTAAAGCGAACTTGATGCTAAAAAATTACTTCTCGGCATTATATGATATTGAACAATCGATTTCTTTTGATAATACCGTAGGTGAAGCTTATGTAATCAAAGGAAAAGTGCTTTATAAATTAAAAGAATATGATAGAGCCTTTCTGGAATTTGATAAAGCTGATTGGTTCTTTAGAAGTGAAAATCCCGAAACCTTACGGTGGCGAGGGATGGCGAGATATTGCATTGGTCAAATAGAAAATGCCATTAATGATTTCAACAAAGCGGTATTATTAGGCGACGAAGATGCCGCCTATATACTAAGAACAAAGTTTGAGTATATCAAAAAAAGAGGATAAAAAGTATCAAAATTAATGAACTCAAAATGATAGCTGATTTAAAAAATCACTCATTCACCAACTCACTCATTACTTATAAATCAAATACTTTTTTCTCATCGTTTTGTATTTGGATAATTGTGGCTCCCAAGAATCTTGAATTTCTTTTACGCTTTGTCCTTCAATAATCTGTTTTCTAAATTCAGAATTACCTACTAGTACATCAATATTCAACATTTGGTCACTCTGAGATCTATCAAAAAACTTATCTTTGAATGGATAAGCCTGATAAAAATCTATCATCCATTGAATATTGATTCTTTTACTTTTCCTAAGTAGCTCAATATCATAGTTTCTAAAATCTATCCCGTAGCATTCATTATCCATGTGTAAAGGCTTTTCGCTCATGCCTTTAATACTTACGGGCTTAAAAGTAAAGCTATAAGTACCTTTCAAAGCAGGACTCCCTAATACTGTAAAAGGGAAATACGTACCCCTCCCCTGACTAATAATAGTGCCTTCAAACAAACACATAATTGGATAAAGCATTACACTTTGTTGTGTATTAAGATTAGGCGATGGTTTCACAGGCAAGGTATAAGCATCCTCATGCGTATAGTTTTTCACTGGAATGATTTTTAATTTACAAATCATTTTGTTCGCTAACCAACCTTGACCATTTATCATCTGTGCAAACTCTGCTATTGTCATGCCATGGGCAATAGGAATCGGAAATCTACCCACACCAGACCTTAAACTCATATCTAAAATAGGACCATCTACTAAATACCCATTAGGATTGGGTCTATCTAAAATCAACAGATCTTTGTTATTCTCTGCACAAGCTTCCATCACATCACGCAAAACGTTGATATAAGTATAAAAACGGCACCCTACATCTTGAATATCAAAAATCATTAAATCGACATCTTTGAGGTCTTCAACAGATGGCTTTCTTTTTGAACCATATAATGAAATCACTTTGATGCCTGTATTGGGGTCTTTTTCATCACTGATTACTACCCCAGCACTAGCATTCCCTCTAAAGCCATGTTCAGGGCCAAATACTTTTACCACATTAACACCAGAAGCTACTAGGCTATCCACCAAATGTTTTTTGCCAATAATACTGGTTGGATTAGCCAGAATACCGATACGTTTACCTTTTAAATAGGGTAAATATTTATCGGTCTGCTCTGCGGCTGTTAGGATTGGTTTGGGTTTAGCTACAAATGAGAAGTTACCTTTTTCAATTGAATTAACCTGTAAGCCTGTAAAAAGACTTAATGTTGAAATAACGAATAATATCGAATGAAATATTTTCATGTTTTTTGATGAAGTGTTAAAGCAAGGTAAAGGAAATAGACTCAGGTTGATATCATCTCTCCATAAAACAAACACTACCCCCTACCCAGTCAAAATCTTTATTAAAGCGTACTCCAATCATTTCTCCTCTTGAAAGGCGGGCTAAATTGCTTAATAGTATTGGTCTAGCGTCATCTTTCTGCCAGATATAAAGCATCCTAATTTCACATTTTACAGCACTGCCATCAGTCGTTTGTATGACAGGCTCATATTTTACTTTCTTTTGTAAAATATAATTCTCAGGGTCCATAATGGATGTTAAATCGCTTTCAGAAATATTAATTTTCACCCCTGTTCCTGCAAAAGAGAAAAGTGGTTTTAATACATAGTTGGATAAATTTTCAGGAAACTTGCCTGCATAATCACTCAAAAATCTACATTCAGGAATATAAGGATTATTCAAAAATGGCATGGTGTATTTACTGATTCTGAAAAACCAATTTGGATGTCCAACCCAGTCTACATCAACATCATCAGTTAAACTAAATGCTGTTTGTAAATCTGGGAAGTTTGTTAAGTCATCAAAAATCAAACGGTTGTATATTCTATGAATAGGCGTTTTCACTCCATCATTGATATAAAATAGTTTTCGTCCTTCTTTGATGATTTTAGTAAGACACACAGCTTTAACACCAATGAGCTTTTCGGTTACTTCAAAATCAACCTTTGTTTTTTGTTTCTCAGGATAAATCTCTAAAAGGATAACATTTTCAAGTTGCTCATCGCCGACTACTAGCTTTTTAAAAGCTTCAACGTATGATTTTCTATCAAAATCATTAAACAAAAAATCATAATTGTCAGGAATGTTGTAATGCTTTTGAAAAGTTTCAGACAATAAATACTGAAACCCAAACAATGAAGGGAAACCTTGTAGTTCTATCAACTGTGGTACAAACTCGCCTAGGTTATCCTTACAAACTGCAAAATCAATGGCTAAGAAAGAGGTATGTTCATTTTCATTAGGCACATTTTGTTCGGCTGGTATAGCGTTATCAGTCTTCGCCTTAAAATCATCTCCTGCTATTACATCAATGATACTTTCGCAAGTACTTATGAGTTTATCTTTCAAAGATTTGGGGACAAAAACAGGTGTTTCTGCTACTCTAAACTCGAGAGAGTCTTGCGTAGCATTGTTTAAATCTGCCAAAAACTCTTGATACTTTACTTCAGAAAAGGATTGATTAAATGAAGCTCTGATTTCTTTTTGCATAACAAGGATATTTTCAAAAACAAATTATGCCATTTCTCCAAAAAGTTCTTTTTGACTGATGGTAGAATAGGCTTTTTCAAGAAATTTTGGAATGATAATAGATTCTGTCAGCATGATTTTATCAGGGTCGTCCAGCTTCGCTATCATATCATTGTACTTTTCGATTCCGTGCGTTTTTATCACAGCTTTCTTTTTTTCATCCGACATCAGCAATTTTAGCATTCCTTGTGCATCAGCCTCAGGGTGAAACTGTGTGCCAAATACTTCGTTAGAAAATCTGATAGCCATAATTGCACGCTCTAGGTTTACGTGCGGACGTTCTTTTTCCATTCGTAAAATCTGCACACCTAATTCTTTGATAATCTTCAAGTTGGGACTTACCAATTGATAATCACGAGAATCCACCACATAAAATGGTTCGGGTAAGCCTTCAAACAATGCTTCTTTAATTGTTTTGTCAATTGGGTTCACAGGAAATACACCAAAAGAGGTACTTTTTCTTTTGGTCACTTTCCCAATTTCTAAGTGACGTGCTACCAACTGAAAAGAGTGACAAATCAAAAACAAGAATTTTGGAGTACTTTCCCCATTTAATACTTCCTCAGATTTATTATGCGCAAATATTGAATCAATGAAGGCAAAATATGGTTTTTCCCACACTTCATCAGAAGGTAATGGACTACCCGGTCCACCTGAGGATATATAAATATCGTGTTCTAAATTTGGGATTTCTGTATTACCACGAACATTAAAAACCTGTGTATTTACTTCAATATTTTTTTGTACTCTGAATTCGTTAATCAAATTAATAATGCAACGCATGCCTTCTCCAGCTACGTTGTCATACATATCTAACACTGCTATTTTTAGTGGTTTTTCTGTCGAAATATTTTGCATCGTAAATTTGTTGATGTTAATTTTTATCAATTATTTAATCTCTACTTAACTTATTAAATCGACGCAATTTACTAAAAATAGCCTTAAAATCAATTTGTTACAAAATACAAAGTAAAATTTAACATAGCTTTGCCAACGCTTTAAATCCCAAATCTTGTTTCTTGAACGATATAATCTACGACACTTTTCAAATCGTTAGTTTCTTCAAATACAGCTAACTGACGGTCTGCTCCAGTGCCATTTTTAAGGATTTCTTTGATATATGCTACTTCATTTCGGCTGCCTAATTCGTCCAATACATCATCTACAAAATCTAGTAGTTCATCACATAAATCACTGTATGGTACTTCTTCTTGTTTCCCAAAATCAATCAATTTTGCATGGATACCATATCTGGCTGCGCGCCATTTATTTTCATTGATTAAGACTTTTCTATACGACCTAAAATTCAGGTTTTGTTTTAACAACTTATGGATTTTAGCCACCAAAGCCTGCATTAATGCTGCTAAACAAATGGTTTCGTCAACCCGCATCGGAATATCACAAATTCTAAATTCAATGGTGTCGTAATAAGGATGCAAGCGAATATCCCACCAGATTTTCTTTCCGCTATCGATACATTTTGTTTTTACTAACAAGCTGATGTATTCGTCATATTCACTAGCAGAAGCAAAAAATTCGGGAATACCTGTACGTGGAAATTTATCGAATACTTTCGAGCGATATGATTTAAAACCAGTGTTTCTTCCACACCAAAAAGGCGAATTCGTAGAAAGCGCATAAATATGGGGTAAAAAGTAACGAACGGCATTCAATATTTGTATTCCTTCATTTCTACTCTGGATACCCACATGCACATGTAACCCAAAAATCAAGTTACCTCTGGCGACATCACGCATTTCATCAATCAAAGAATCATAATGCGGACTCGGGGTAATCAGTTGGTCTTGCCAATCTGAAAATGGATGCGTACCTGCTGCTGCTAATAGAAGGTTATTTTGTTCGGCAAGTTGGATAATATTTCGCCTAAGGTCAGTTACCTCCTCTCTTGCTTCTTGAATATTATAACAGATATTCGTTCCCACCTCCACTACAGCTTGGTGCATTTCGGCTTTTACTCTTTCTTGTAATATAATCTGCCCGCCTTCAACAATTTTACTCATGTGCGAGCGTAACTCCCTCGTTACGGGGTCGATGGTCTGAAACTCTTCTTCAATTCCGATGGTGAATAAAGGCATAAGTTTGGAAGGTTTAAGGCTGATAAGGGGAAACAATATTGTAAATCAATACTGTTTCCCTTGTACAACATCATTATTTTTTACTTTCAAAAATGGTATCTCTTGCATTTCCTGCTACCGACGACGTAAGGAAAGTACCCCAAGTAAGGTTGTCTTTACCAGGTTTATGTTTTTTAGCACGGTCAATTGCTACTTTAGCAGCCGTTTCTACTACCCATTCAAAGTTTTCCTGACCAACCGAATTAATATCTGCATCTGGCGCAGGATTACAAAAATCAATGGCATAAGGAATTCCGTCTTTTACAGCAAACTCAACTGTGTTGAAATCATAACCCAATGCTTTGTTCAGTCTAAGTACATAGTCTTTCACCGTTGCTAATAATTTCTTGGCTGCTGGTCCTGTAGGCATCTCAGCTACATAGCGCAAGTGATGTGGATTTCTTGGTTCATAAGGCATTATTCTTACTTCTTTGCCTCCGATACAATAGCAACGGAAGTAATCTGTAAAAGTAATTTCCTCCTGCAAAAGCATTACCAATTGGTCAGTTTCATCATAAGCAGAGAACAATTCGTCGGGATTTCTTACTTTATAAACACTTTTCCAGCCACCACCTGCATGAGGTTTCATATAGGCAGGGAAACCGATATAATCAAAAATATCTCCCCAAGGTAGTGGAAACTTTAGGTTTCTGAATGAAGTCTCTGAAGTATCTGTTGGGCGTTCTTTGGAAGGCAACAACACCGTTTTGGGTACAGGCACGCCTACATTTAACGCTAAGGCATTATTAAAAAATTTCTCATCTGCCGACCACCAAAAAGGATTGTTGATAACAGCCGTACCAGCCATTGCCGTATTTTTAAGCATCGCTCTATAAAATGGTACATCCTGAGAAATACGATCGATAATGACATCATATCCGCTAGATTCCCCTTGTATTACTTTCTCAACAATCATTCGCTCAGCCACGATGCCCGATGGTGCTATTTGATTTACTCTTTCTACAAATGCCTCTGGGAAAGAGGATTCCATTCCATGTAGGATACCTATTTTTTTCATAATACTTAAATTCAATTTTACAGGTTTAATGAATGATTAATTCATTCTTGAAGTGTTTTTTGATTATATTCTATTTAAATATTCAGGGAACATTTCTCGCCAAATATCCCAGTCATGTGTTCCATGCCAACGGACATCTAGCCAGTGGTTGATTTTCTTATTTGCCAAAATTTTAGATAAGCGTTCCGTTTCAGGTTTACAAAAATCAGCATTGCACGTACCCAATACGATATTCATTTGCCATAAATCTGGATGCATGGCATTAGGGAGATAATCAGGAGGATTGTTGAAATAAACACTCTCGCTATAATACCCATTCAAAAACGAGCGTATATCAAAGGCTGCCCCCATTGTAAAAAGGTGTGATACTTTATCAGGATGACGAAAAGCAAAATTTGCTGCATGAAAACCGCCAAAGCTACAGCCTGCAACAGCTACTTTTGAGGTATTGCATTCGCGCATGATGGCAGGAATCAATTCTTCATTTAAATATTGGTCGTAATAAATATGGTTCTGTATACGCTCTGAGGGATGCAAGTGTTTGCCATACCAAGAATATTTATCAATACTATCGGGGCAATAAATTTTTATTTTGCTGCTTTCAATTTGCTTTTTTGCTGATTCAATTAGCTTAAAATCCTTTGCCTCGTAATATCTCCCCATGGTAGTAGGAAAAACAATTACTGGATAGCCCCAATTTCCAAAAATCAACAATTCATTATCTGCTCCGAGATGATGAGAATAATACTTGATATAACGTTCTTGCATTTTGTTGGTGAGGGTTTTACATTATTTCAAAAATTTATTCACAGCTAGATTTAGACTATTTAATTTACTACAAAATTACCACTTGGCAATACTTTCAGATAAAAGTAGGTGTTTTAATCAGAATTCTGTTTTAGTTAGAATCTTTACTCTAAAATAGAAACTGTTTTTAACTTTCAAAACAAAACATTGGAATAATTTATCTGTGAAATATTTAACAATTTGTTTATTTTCGGGAATAATCCAAAAATTGCTAATTCACATATGACTATATATTCACAAAATTCTTCCTCAGAAATCCTTCAAATTGAGGATAATATTTATTCAGCCTACCTAAATAGAACTGTTCATATCACTTTAATATATCCAAAAAAAAATAATTCACTCAACTTGGTTATTTTTAATGATGGACAAGATTTTGAGTCTTTGAAAATCAAACAGTGGATTTCGTCCTTGATGGATGACAACAAAATATCTCCTATTTTGTGTGTAGGTATTCACGCCAATAACGAACGCTTACAAGAATACGGAACGGCATCGCAAGCTGACTATAAAAACAGAGGAAATAAGGCTCATCACCACGCTAACTTTGTTTTAAAAGAATTGTTACCCTTTTTAGAAAATTCTTATTCATTATCATCAAAAAATAGAGTAATGGCTGGTTTTTCTTTGGGTGGATTATCTGCCATGGATATTGCATGGAATCATCCGAAGATATTCACCAAAGTGGGGGTTTTCTCAGGTGCCTTGTGGTGGCGACAAAAAGCTGAGGAGGATGGTTATACGGATGAAAACGACAGAATAATGCACAATATCGTCAGAAAGGGCACATATCACAAAAACCAACAATTTTGGTTTGAGGCAGGTACCAATGATGAAACCTCTGATAGAAACAATAATGGCATCATTGATGCCATTGATGATACCCTCGACTTAATGAAAGAATTAGAAAAACATGGCTATAAAAAGAACGAAGACATCGTTTACAGACAAGTAGAAGGCGGAGAACATAATCAACAAACTTGGAGCAAAGTAATGCCAGAGTTCCTTACATGGGCTTTTGGACAATAATTATTAAAATTTTAGTAGCTTTTTTTCTTGTTTACCAATCATCCCAAAACTTTACTAGTTATCACATTTAGGGTTTTTTAACAAAAGGTTGTCTAATATAGGCAACCTTTTCGTTTAACTTGCATCTGTATTTTATTCATTACATCAAAGCTATTAATCTTTAAACTGAGTTATTATGAATTCATTTATCAACAAAATCCTTATCATTACTATTTTCACTATTTGTTTTGGCTTTTCAATGTTTGCAGGAGGAATCAAAGGCACTGTTAAAAATACTCACGGAGAATACCTTTCTTTTGCTTCCATTATTGTAAAAGGTAGTCCCAAAGGAACGATGGCTAACGAAGATGGCAAATACGAGCTCGCCTTAGACCCTGGTAATTATACCATCATCTTTCAATATTTAGGACATAAAACTTTAGAAAAACAGGTTGTTGTTAACAATGATTATTTACCTCTTGAAATAGTATTAGAGGAACAAGCAATCAGTTTGAAAGAAGTAGAGTTTTCTGCTAAAAGTGAAGACCCCGCCTATACCATTATGCGAAAGACTATTTCGATGGCTCGTTTCAAAATATTAGAACTCAATGAATACTCTGCCAGAACTTACGTAAAAGGCACGGGACAAGTAAGCGAGGTTTCGGGTTTGATAAAAATGTTGGCTGGTAAAAAAATAGAAAAGGAATCTGGATTAAAAATCGGACAAGTATATGTTTTGGAATCTATCAATGATGTTATTTTCAAACAGCCATCTTCAGTAAGAGAAAAGGTAGTTTCTACCCGTAACAACTTGCCCAAGCAATTACAAAGCCAAGGAACAAACTTTATTCCTGTATCACGCACCAACTTTTATAACCCTAAACCGTTTGGCGACATGGTGTCTCCGTTGTCCCCTACTGCTTTGGCGTATTACAAATTTAAGTATGAAGGTTTTTTTACTGAAAATGGTCAGACGGTAAACAAAATACGTGTGACACCTAAATCAAAAAATGATAATGTATTTGATGGTATTATCAATATCATAGAAGATTCTTGGTATATCCACAGTCTGGATTTGCACTTTAGCAGCGACAATATTTCAAACAGGATTAAAATGATTTTTGCTCCTAACAAAGAAATCTGGTTACCCATCAATTATACTTTCCGTTCTGATTTTGATGCTTTTGGCTTCAAAGGTTTCTTTAATTATGTTACCAACGTTCGTAACTATACCGTTGCGGTCAATGAAAAATATCATCAACGACCTGTAGTAATCGATGAGAAAATTGATAAAGCGGAGGCCAAAGAATTGAAAAGCGAGAAAGTAAATAGCAAAATAGCCCTTAATCAGAAACAGGTTACGCGTAAGCAACTCAACAAGTTTTTGAAAGACGCTGAAAAAGAAGACAAGAAAGAGAGAAAGAAAAAAGGGGAAGATGTAGATTTGGTACGGTCGTATAACATTGAAATTGATAGCCTCCACAGTAAACGCAGTGCTGATTTTTGGAATGAAGAAAGACAAGTGCCATTGACAGACTTGGAGATAAAAGGTTATGCCCAAGCGGATAGTATCGCTAAAACCAACGAACAGCAATACAAGAAAGATTCGGTTAGGAATTTACCTGCTTTTAAGTTTTCACATTTAATTTTTGGCAAAACATATAACTATGGCAAAAGAGACGATTTGTTCGGTTTCTTTAATAAATCTCTTAGCTACACTTCTCCGTTAGATCAAATTCCTTCTTTGGATTTTGTTAATACTGTAGATGGATATTTTTTAAAGGCTTCTTTAAGATATGATATTCGTGAGAAACTCACCAAAAGAGAATCTATTTATGGTGATTTAAGGTATGCCTTAGGAAGAAAAGCGCTTAACTGGAATCTTGGGTATTATTATTTAAAAAATCAGCAATCGGTTGAAGTAAGAACTGGACGATATATTCAGCAGTTCAATGACGATAGACCTATTTCTACACCAGCTAACACCATCTATACGATGTTGGCTGAACGTAATTATCTAAAAATTTACCAGAAAGATTATGCTAATATTGAATATAGAAATCGATTATCTGAGAAAGTAACTATTCGATTAAACCTCGAATATGCTGAGAGAATGGCACTAAAAAACTTGGAGACTTTTAAGCCTTGGATTGATGTAAAAGACAGAAGTTTTAGTTCGAATACTCCTGAGAATGTAGAATTAGCCAATACTGACTTTGATAAACATAAAACGTTTTTAACGGAAGCCGATATTATTTGGAGACCTTTTGCCAAAAAACGCAAATTCAATGACCGTGAATATACCATTAATACGGGCAATCCTATTTTCAGACTTAAATCTACCAATGGATTATTAGCTGAAAGTCACTTTTCTCGCTTGCAAGGTTCTTATGAACAATTCTTTGATTTAGAAAAGTTGGGAAATTTGCACGTTTTAACTAATTACGGAGGATTTATACAAAAACCGAGTTATTTTATTGATTATCGCCATTTCAATGGTAATCAGACTATCCTCCGTTCTTTCAGATTTGATGCTTTTAGAAACTTAGATTATTATTTACATAGCACTACAGGCAATTATTTAGAAGTATTTGCACAGCATGATTTTAATCACTTTCTATTAACTCAAATTACTCCGCTTAGAATTTATGGCTTGAAAGAATCTATTTTTGCTAATTACCTGAAAGTGCCTAATCAACAATTTGAATATGTGGAAGTTGGCTATGGCTTATCTGGCATTGGTAAATTGTTCGGTTTAGAAGTAGTAGGCAATTTTGTGAATGGCAAGTATGATGCTACTGTGTTGAGGATTAAGTTTAATCGATAGAAGCTATTAGCTTTGAGCGGTGAGCTATGAGATTTTTTAGTGAATTGTCTAGCTTTTTCTATTAGCGAGTGACTTAAGTACTACTGATTACCCACATCTTTTAAAATGTTGAAATAGAAATGTTATTAATGATCAAATTAGCTTAAATGTACATAAATAGTGTTTAAAACCAAGCGTTGAAGCCCTCATCTCTAGCGAGGGACTTAAGTCCCTCGCTAGAGATAAACGTCTGATTATTAGAAATTTATAAACTTATGGGCAATCAGTAGGACTTAAATCACCCGCTAATAGAAAGAAGGGCTGTTAAAAACTGATGGCATGACTTTTAGAGTAATGCCATCAGTAAACGTCACAAAAAAGCGGTCAGAAAATTAATTTTCTGACCGCTTTTTTAAATGCTAAAAGAAGCTAAAAACTCATCGCTCAAAGCTAAAATTACTGTAAAATCAATTGTCCACGAATTTCTCCTCCAGGTTTTGAAGCACTGTGAATATTCACATAATAATTACCTGCCATTAAATCCGTTTCTTGTTCGGTAGTCAAAGCAGCCGTTGTGCTAGAGTAAGCTGTATTAAATGTGGTTCCTAAACCAAATATTACAGCACCACTTACGCCCACAGCTCCTTTATGAATATGCCAAGCCGTAGGAGTAACACCATTATAACTAATCGTATATGAAATCACTTTTGTTGTTTTGTTATAAGTTCCAACAAAAGAACCAGTAGCAGTTGAAGTATTGGCGGGTACTTCAACAGAGCCATTTAGTGTAACATTAAATTTCACTTCTGGTGAAACTTCTTCATCCTTTTTACAAGAAATGGCAAACAACAATGTAGAGATTAAGAAAGCAAAGAGTGTTTTTTTCATGTTAATTTTTGTTTAAGTGAATCCAAGACTTGCGTCTTATTTACACTTACGGCTCTTTCTCTACTTTAGTTGCGTCGGAAAAATTATTTTCCTGCCGAAATCAAATTGGCGAATAATCTATAAGCCCCAGAAACGCCCGCTGGCAACTGGCGGAAGAAGGCATACCCTGTAAAGATATAATTCCCTTTGCCATATTTTGTATACAACAATCCTCCATTAGCAGGTGGCTCATTAGGGTCGTTAGATGATAGAATGGCATCATACTTTGCATCCCAATCATTTGAAAAATATAACCCCCTTTCTTGAATCCAACCATCAAAATCTTTGACTGTAATCTTATTAGGCGTATTCAATAAAACACTTTCAGGTTTCAAGAAACGTACTTCTGCTTCTTCAACCGTTACTCTATCCCTTGACAATTTAAACGGATAAGGTCCAATACCTGTTTCAATTTTCTGTAAGTTGCTATTTACCTGATATTGAACCACCATGTTACCGCCATTTTCTACATATTCCATTAGTTTTTTCTGGTAATAAGTAATACGTTCTTCAGTGTTATAAGCCCTTACTCCTACTACGATGGCATCAAATTTAGATAAATCTTCATTCAGTTCTTTCTCCGTCAAAATCGTCACATTGTATCCAATCTGACGCAAAGCCATTGGCACGTCGTCGCCAGCACCTACGATATAACCAATATTTTTGCCTTTCGTCTTAATGTCCAGTTTCACTACTTTTGCTTCTGCCAATGGGAAAAGTGTTTGTGGTGGAATATGGTCGTAAGCTACTGTTAAAATCCCTCTGTCATAAGTACCATTCGCTGTTTTAATTACCGCCTTTACCGTACCTTCGGGAGTAGTACTAGAAGGCGTTACTTTAAACACTAGCTTAACTTCTTGGTATTTATTTTCCAAATTAAAATCAATGCTTGAAGGGCTAGACTTCCAGCCAGCAGGCAATGCTAAACTAACGCTTCCTGAGGTTTTACTTTTACCTGATTTCAATGTTACTTCTACCTCTTTGGCTTGGTCATTGGCAAAAACATATACTTTATCCGAAATATTGGCAGTAACTTCTGGGCGAATCTCAAAAGTACGATACAATTCTCCACGGGTCTCATCAGTATATTTATAGATAACAGGCGAGCTAAAAGTAAAAGGTTGATTATCAATCAAAAATGTAAATTCTGCTTGTAAATCTGCTGGTTTTTCGGGTAAGCCAATCAATGTTTGGTCATCTACACGATACATACCTTTGCCCATTTTCTTTTCTGCTAGCCAGAAAGGCTGTGTTAGAGGCTGATTCTTAGGAATTTCTACAGGGAAGCTAATTCTTTGTAATTCATTATTGCCCAAACTAACATTAAAAGTACTGTCTTTGCCGAAACCAACTAAACGTATTTTCTGTAAAGTCACGGCAAAATCTGAACGCTTTACTGCTGTTGCCAGTATATTAATTTTTTCCCCTGCCGAAGCTGAATATTCGTTAGGATTAGCTTCAAAATACAGACCTGTGCAAGCAATAATAATGTTTTCTAATTCCTTTTTCTTCTGAGCCTTCCAGTATTCATCATCAATTTTTAGCAGTGTTTTGTATGCCTCTAATAAAGAAGGAACAATGGTAGATGGATTCTCTGGATTATAACTATTAATGGCAAGGTTAATCCAAGATTCTACTTCCTTCCCTCCTTTTACCCTACTCCACGTTAAATCAACGCCATCAAAAACATCTTTCTGCGCTAACTCTCCAAACTTGTGTACAAAATATTCAGGTCGTAAACCACGTGTGCGAGGTACACCAAATCCTTGCGATTTATGTTGCGAGCGACTTTCTGCAGCAATTTCAGAATAAGCTTTTCCTAACAATGGATTATATCCACCAATTTCTACTTGTATAAATTTACCTTCAGTAGGTTTCTGTGAAACAGCACCAAAATTAAAGGTATTCCAAACTACTCTCTTAGCTTGCCAAGGTTTTACGTATTTCAATTGTTCGGGAAACTTAGTAGGGTCACCCGAAAGTTTGAAAGCCTCTTCTGCTAAAGCTGCTGAAGCAGAGTGATTGCCATGTCCCGCACGAGCGTCAGGCGGGAAACGGCAAATAATTACATCTGGACGAAGATTTCTGATACGCCAGACGACGTCTGCCAATACAGCATCTTTTCCCCAAATTTGTAAGGTTTCTTCCGTATTTTTAGAAAACCCAAAATCGTTTGCACGGGTAAAATATTGCTCAGGACCATCAATCGCACGAGCCGCTAGTAATTCTTGTGTACGAATCAATCCTAATAAATCACCTAATTCTGAGCCAATCAGGTTTTGTCCTCCATCACCGCGTGTAATTGATAAATAGGCTGTTCTTACTTTACGCTCTTTTGCCAACCACGAAAGCATTACGGTGTTTTCATCATCGGGGTGAGCAGCAATATACATCGCTGTACCAAGCACATTGAGTTTTTTCAAATTCAACAAAAGTTCACCAGCAGGCATAGGTTTTATAGGCTGGGCTTGGATGTTGAACAGTGAACCGAAAAGTATTAATAATAAAATAATGGTTTTGTTCGATTTGATATTCATCTGAGAAATTTTATAGTTCTGCGTGAAATTAACTGAAAACATTAACAATACTAAAACAGGAAAATAATTGATTTCTGAGAAGGAATAAAATTAATTCGCTGAATGACACTAAACACATCGTCGAAAATTAAAATTGAGATAATATATCAAAATATCGACCACCCATCATTAGGTATAATTTCTGATTTAAATTACTTTTACAAGCATAAAATAAGGCGTAAGTAGAATAATTTCTGAAATAATCCATCGATATTTTCCTTCATCTACGTATATCCTACTACTTCAATTATGCTACCTTTCAACACACATCATCAAGAATTTGACCCTCCCGAAGAGTTACGGGATTCCATAAAATGTTTTTGGTATGACAAGATAGTATCTCACCAGTCAAACTCAAGTTTTGAAGTAGTGCCTGATGGTTACGCCGAAATTATTTTTTACTTCGGGAGTCCCTGTAGTATTGCTCAAAATGGAGTTTTACTGCCCTTGCCATCACCTTTTATGATAGGTTTACTCAATCACCCTATAGTTTTTCATGCGGAAGGTGGTTTACAAATAATTGCTATCAGGTGCTTTCCTTGGTCGGTTTTCGATTTACTTGGATTATCACCAAGTAAAGACGGAATACGTATATTTGAACATCCCATTGCTCAACTCCAAGCTACTTTGGGTGAATTTATCAATGCAGATAAAATAGCAGAAGCAATTGCTCATGTAAAACAGTATTTATTGAATATTAGGTCGCAGATTGCGATTGATAGTATGCTGTCCAAAGCGGGAATAGCCATGAGCAAAGCAAACGGCACTATACCTGTAAGTCAAGTAGCGGAGGCGGCTCATGCAACGGTTCGTACCTTGGAAAGAAACTTCAAGCAATCTGCGGGATATACTGTTAAAGATGTGTCTGGGCTGATGCGCTTTGAGCAGGTACGCAATCACCTTTGGCTTTATCCAGATGCCAACCTTGCGGGATTAGCTTATGAATTGGGTTATACCGACCAATCTCACCTAAGCAGGGAATTTAAACGCTACACTGGCACTACACCGTCAGCATTTGCGAGAAAAGCAAAGAAAGATAAGGAGTTGCTGGGCAACGATTTTGTCGCATTTGTACAAGCCTAAGGCAAAAGCATTGTAGAATTTTGTATTGATTAATTTAAACAATACAAAATCATGTTACTACAAAATAAAAAAGTAGCCATTATCGGCGCAGGACCTGTTGGTCTGATAATTGCAAAATTACTTCAACAACAGGGAATAGATATAACCGTTTACGAAAGAGACAAAGACGCACAAACAAGAATTTGGGGCGGTACGCTTGATTTGCACAAAGAATCAGGGCAAGCAGCCATGCAAAAAGCAGGATTGCTGGAAAGCTATTATGCTCTAGCAAGACCAATGGGCAGAACGGTAACAGATGAACAAGGCAAAATATTGTTCACAGCAAAACCTCAATATGACACTCCAGAGATAAACAGAAATGATTTAAGAAATATATTGTTGGATAGCTTAACAAGCGATACCGTTGTTTGGGATAGGAAATTTACGAAACTGGAAGAATTCGATGGAAAATGGCTTATACATTTTGAGCATGGCATGAATGTAACCGCAGATGTTGTTATCGGAGCCAATGGCGGAATGTCTAAAGTGAGAAAATACCTTACGGATATTGAAGTAGAATATACTGGTACTGTTATCATACAAGGCGAAGTATTTCAACCAACTATAAAATGTGCGGAGTTCTACCAATTATGCGACTATAATATCCTAATGACGGCAGGCGAAGGCATTAATTTAGTAGCAAACCCTCAGAATAACGGTGCATTGACGTATAATGTAACCTTTAGAAAGCCAGAAGAATGGCTTTATGAAAATGGATTAGATTTTCAGCATACCGACAGCATTGCTACATTCCTTTCAACAATGTTTTCGGATTGGCACGAATGCTATCAACAATTATTCCGCTCAACCTCATTTTTTGTAGGATTGCCAACGAGAAAAATCTCGTTAGATAAACCTTGGACTAATAATCGTCCTTTGCCAATAACCCTTATTGGAGATGCTGCCCATTTAATGCCTCCTTTTGCAGGCAAGGGCGTAAATACAGGGCTAATGGATGCATTAATATTAGCTGATAACCTTACCAACGGAAAATTTGAAACCATTGAAGCGGCTATTAACGATTATGAGCAAAAGATGATGGTGTATGCCCAAGAAGCACAACTTGAAACAAGTAAGAACGAAATAGCGATGCATCAACCCAACTTTTCTTTCCAAAAAAGATTTAGTCATTAAGCTTGTCAATGGTATTCTTGATTGAGCATTTAACAAGTTTACACTTTGAAAGGAATCTAGTAGAAAGAAATAATATTTTCATTAAAATATACAATTTCCAGAAAGGTTATTTAATACCATTTTAGGAATTTAGTACTGACAAATTCATTATATGTCAAATTAAAAAATAACATATATTTCCGATTCAACTTTTTTATTTAAGTGTAATTGCTCATTTTTAACTTAAAACATACAAATAAGTATAATTATCACAGAAATTATGTATTAATTTAGCCAATCATTCAAAAAATGATTGACGAGTTGGTCTATGCCAACCTACTGTGTACTTCTAAAAATATTAATAATTTTAATCCCTACTATGTCCAATTTTTTAAAATTAATGTTGAAACAAATTCATGTGTTTTTGATGTTGCTATTGGCTAATCACTTACAGGCTCAAAATCAATATGAGCTTAACGGTGCTTGGAAATGTGCACCCATCAAAAGTGTGAAAGAAAATGGGGAGGTGATTTCATCTCCTCATTTTTTTCTTTCGGGTTGGAAACCTGCCGTTGTTCCGGGAACTGTGCTAACAAGTATGTTGGCTAACAAAGAAATTCCTGATCCTTTTTATGGATTGAACAATGAGAAAATACCAGATATTTATAATACTGGCAGAGACTATTATACTTATTGGTTTGCTAAAGACTTTAAAGAAGTATCGCCAACCAACGGTTCTGAAGTGTGGTTGAAATTCAGAGGTATCAATTATGCCTGTGATGTTTTTTTGAATGGCAAAAAAGTAAATGAGAAAGTGTTTGAAGGAATGTTTCTTCGTCAATCTTTTAATATTACTAAGCTTTTGGCGAAAGATGGAAACAATCGTTTAGCAGTCATTGTATATCCACCTTACACCGTTGGTAATGCCAATGGCGGGCAAGGTGGTGATGGGACAATTGCCAAAAACGTTTCGCTACAATATACAGCTGGATGGGACTGGATTCGTCCGATTCGTGATAGAAACACTGGTATTTGGGATAAAGTGTATATCGAAAAAACGGGTAAAGTAAATCTAAAAGACCCACATGTAATTACGCTAGTTCCAGAAAAAAGATTACCTGATGCTCCACAAAAACCAGCCATTATCAAAGCCTCTGCTGATTTAGAGAATACTTCTTCTGTAAAAGTTGAGGGTACTTTAGTTTATACCATTGATGGCAACAAGGTTTCCAAAAAAGTAAGCCTTGCTCCTAACAGTACCACTACGGTTAACCTTGATAATTATAGTTTAAAGAATCCTCGTTTATGGTGGCCAGCGGGCTATGGTAAGCAAGAATTGTATGATACAAAATTTGAGCTTATCGTAAACGGACAAGTTTCTGACCAAGAGGCTGTAAAAGTTGGGGTACGTGAAATTCAGACAGATTGGAATGCCTTAACAGCAAGTCGCCAGATTTATGTCAATGGACAAAAAGTATTCATCAAAGGGGGTAACTGGATTATTTCTGATGCCATGTTGCGTTTCTCGGACGAGCGATACGATGCAGAAATTCGTTTTCACCGTGATATGAACCTGAACCTCATTCGTATTTGGGGCGGAGCTTTGGTAGAACGTCCAGAATTTTATGAAGCTTGCGACCGCTACGGTTTATTGGTATTCCAAGATTTTTGGATGTCGGGCGATTGTAATGGTCGTTGGGTAGACCCTATGAAAAAAGAAGACCAATGGACAAGAAGAAACTACCCTGATAATCATCAGCTATTTTTATCATCGGCAGCTGATATGATTAAAATGGTAAGAAATCACCCTTCGTTAGCCATTTGGTGTGGAGGTAACGAAATTACGCCACCCGAAGATATTTTAGTACCTCTAAGAGACGAAATCTTACCAAAATTAGACGGTACTCGTTGGTTTATTGATTATTCAAACTCTGACGAAATGTCGTTTAATTCATTAGGGGGAAATGGCGATGGGCCTTATGGTATTCAACCATTGGATGTATTCTGGAATCAACGCACTTTCCCTTTTAATTCAGAAGTTGGGTCAGTAGGTACAGGTGATTATGAATCATTAAAACGCTTTATTCCAAAAGAAAACCTGAATGTTCCTTATCATGATAGTAATCAAAAGCCTGATTCTGTCTGGACTTACCATACTTATACGGGCGTAGGCTACAATCAGTTTATAGACCCTTACGGAAAGCCAAAAGACATCAAAGATTTTGGTTTGAAAGCTCAGTTGGTCAATTATGACCAGTACCGTGGTTTGATTGAAGGTTTTTCTTCACATATTTGGGAATGGTACACAGGCGTGATTATCTGGAAAACCCAAAATCCTTGGACAGCCATGCGTGGGCAAATGTATGATTATTACTTAGACCCCAACGCTTGTTTGTATGGCTTGAAAAGTGGTAGCGAATTGGTACACATTATGGCAAATCCTGTAGATGGCATGCTGATGATGGTGAATAATGACTTTAAACCTCGCAGAAATTTGATGTTGGTGGCTAAAGCATACGACATCAATGGAAAAGTAAAAGAAATCACTCAGGTGTTCACCTTTATTGAAGCAAGTTCTGTAAAGAAGATTCTTTCAGTGAAAAAGGTTTTAGAAGAAATTGGTGCGGAAGAAGGTTCATTTTTATCATTACAATTATTGGATGAAAACAAACAAATTGTAAGCGATAATATGTACTGGTATCCTAACAGCAAGGGGGTGTATTCGGGTTTACAAAAAATGAAATCGGTAGAAAATCTAAAAGTAGCTGTAAAGAGTATCGGAACGGGCAAAGTACAAGTAACCATGAGTAATCCTGCGAATAATCCTGTTGCTTTCTTTAACAGAGTTTCGATAGTAGATGAAAGAACCAAAGAACGTATTTTACCAGTATTCTATAACGATAACTACGTTTCTATTGCCCCAGGAGCAGAAAAAACCATCATTATTGACAATGTTCCTTTACAAACAAAACCACAAGTATCTATTGAAGGCTGGAATTATTCCTTGAAGTATTTCAATATTCAATAATAGTTTATGAGTTTAGGGTTTATGAGTTTAAAGTAGATTTAAAACGCATAAACCCTATAAGCTCAAAAACTTTAAACTCATAAACTCATAAACTTTAAACTTATAAACTCATAGACTTTTTACTCATAAACTCATAAACCCTATACCTCGTCTTCCTTATCTCTCAGTTTGCTTACAACCTCCGTTATTTCTCTGGTATAAACATTTAATTTTTCAGCAGCATGTTTAAGGGCATTGATAAAAGAACCTATTTCCTCTTGTGAAAGCATCGGTTCGTCAAACATATTACAAATACCTAACATTAGTGTAACAGGATGGCGTACCTCGTGCGAAATCTTAAAAAGAATCTCCTCTAAGTCTTTAATGCGGTGTTCTTTTTCCTCCTCTGCTTTTTTCCGCTCATCAATTGGTATCCTTATTGAAAAGTATTGAATGATAACATGGTTTTCATCAAATACGGGAAGAATGATACTATCTTGCCAAAAATAAGAACCGTCTTTCGCAATACTTTTCACCTCATTTCGCCACATTTCACCCGCAGAAATAGTCATCCACATTTCTTTAAAAAATGTAGTAGAATGATACCCCGCATTCAAAATTCTATGATTTTGTCCAATCAATTCCTCCTCAGTGTATTTACTTACCTCACAAAATTTCTTATTTACATATATAATTATTCCCTTGGTATCAGTAACAGAGCAAATAACACTTTCATTTATCGCCATCTGATAAGCCTCCAAAAACCTTAATAATTCAAGTTTCGACTTATCTTTAAAAGTATAATTTTCTGCCATTCTATTTTACAACAAATCTTCTCTCACTGATTTTTGACTGTTTCAAGGGATAAACTTAGTAAAAAATCATCTAACATAAGATTTTTTCAAGAAAAAATGGAAAGATGTGGTAAACGCAATCGCTCGTCTGCATGCGAGTGATGACTATTAAAAGGCTTCCAGCCGAGATAATTGCAAAATGATAAGTACAATGAATATTCTCGTATGCTAAAACGGTAAACACAAGGTTTATTACTACTCAAACCTAAATATTGCCCTTCCACAAATCATTTAACTTTGATTAGTTACCCAATTTTATTTCTTTTGTGCAGTTAATTACACTATTTCTAATCTTTCAAAACACTAAACCATCTTATGAGAAAGTATCTACTCTCCTTTTTTACATGTATTGCTTTTACGAGTGCTTTTGCACAGAAAACAGAATTACATTTTGCATTAAATTCTGGGCTTTTTTCTTTCACAGGCAAAGCTTCTGATGCGATTTCATCCATTAATTATAATGAAACCAATCAAAGTGGCTATACCAATAATCCTTATGGTACGCAGTCTGCTATTTCTTATGGCTTTTCTGTGAATTTAAAGAGAATAACAAAAAAGAATTTTATTCTGGGGATTGACCTTGGCTATGAAAATCTAAGAAGTAAAGTAACCATCAATACCATCAATGGTTATACGGGAAGTTCCACGTATCAACTAGTAGCTACTGGCAAAACGATTTTAGTTTCAGACTTTATCAATATCTTTCCATCTATTGGACATCGTTTTCATACCAATAAAGTAGCCATTGATTTAACGGGTGGTTTTGATATTGGAGCTAATTTAAAGGCTCATGAAAACGGAAAAGCAACAGCCGTTGATGGAACAGTATTTACAACTGATGTTGATAGACATACCATTAGTGCAGATGTTAGACCAAGAATTCAGGTGGCAGCCATTTATAACAAAATGGGTATTTATGCGGGTTATTCTTATGGTTTTTTAAGCTATAAAGCTGGCTACGTTGGTGGCTCTACCGAATGTGTTGCAAGGTTTGTACGTTTTGGGATAACGTATCAGTTATTTTAAGACTAATTAATCCAATAAAAAAGCGTCTTGAAAAGTTAATTTTCAAGACGCTTTTTTATGTGTTTATGCTCTAACTTATTTACTCTTAGCATCCCAAAGGGCTGCTTTTGCTAAGGCTGCTTTGTCAGCACTTCTGGCTTTAATCCAGTCGCTTAAAAATTTATATGATTTTTTATCAGTCTTTGCATCTACCAAGCTATCTAATACGGCAAGGGCTTTAGGCACTTGTCCTTCACGGAAGTAGGCAGTTGATTCTTCTCTCCAAACTCTTCCATTAATTGATTTTTTATCTACGCCTAATTTAGCAAGATTAGCCCTAACCTGATTAATTTTTGCAACAGAATAACGCATTCCGCGACTACTGTACAAAGAATACATAATAATGTTTTCAGCAGTTTGTTTTACTAGGGTTTTATCATATTTAGCATTGAATTCACCTAAATGGTTAATCATGTATTCAAAAATATCATTGTCGTCATCCATGATTACTTTTTGCAATAATAAAAAGCTGGTATTATTGCTGTATTGAGCAGACGGGATGATTTTTGCATAATTATTCATTACATTGATATTATCCACCGTATCACGCATAATTCTAGCCATAAAGCCATATTCAATCAAGAAATTAGCATCACGATTGCCAGAACGGTAACTTGTTTTATAATTACTAGTACGTTGCTTAGGGTCAATTGCCTTCGTAGCAGCTTCAATCAATGCTTGGGGGGTATTATAATTTTCGCCCAAAACTGTAATGTGCTGTAGCTTTACATCTTTATCAAAAAATAAAAGTGTTGGTGTAGAGGGAATCCAAATGCCTTGTTTATTCAAAAAAGCTGCTCCTTCTGGCGAAGTAATATCAAGCTTATAATTTACAAAGTTTTGGTTGAAGATATTCCCTACTTGTGCATTTTCAAAAGTAGGTTTGAAAGCATTACAAACATGACAGGTAGGTGCATATACTTCTAAGTGTACAGGTTTGTTTTGGGCTTTGGCTAAGTCAAAAACTGTTCTAAGGTTTCCTCCCTGTAAAAAAGCTGTTCCTTTCTGAGCAAAAGATAAATTGCTTAGCAGTATGAAAACAGCGAGCATTAATAATTTTTTCATGGTTAAAATTGGATGATTGCGAAATTCCTGACCCGATTATACGTCTCACTCTCTTCAGAGAATAAGGTTGTTCAGTTCTTATGTTATTGGCTTTTTAATAAAACAAGATGTAAAAACGAAATAATATTTTTCTCAAAATCCTTTCTATTAGCGGGTGACTTAATTTCTACTGATTACCAACATCTTTTAACGAGTTGAAATGAAGATGTGATTATTGATAAAATTGGTTCAAATAGGCTTAAATCGCCTTTCAAACCAAGCGTCGGTCGCCTCATGTCATAGCCTGACTACTTGAAGCTCTTATTCCTAGCGAGGGACTTAAGTCCCTCGCTAGGAATAAAAAACATTGATTATCAGTTATTTATATACTTATGAGTAATCAGTAGAAATTAAGTCACCCGCTAATAGAAAGGATTAGAACTTAATACTCATTAATAATCAATTATTGTCCTTTTTCAGCAGCCTTGATTTCCTCTTGCAGATTTTTAGTAAGTGTTCTACAAAGGTTATCAATTAAACTAGCCATTTTTTCATCACCAGTAGCATCTACTAAAGTATTGCCTACACTGCCGATAATTTCAATATAAAAACGCTTCATTTCTAAAACGTCCATGTCTTTTGTCCAAAGTGGTAACGCTAAAGTTCCTTTGTGGTAATGGTCCCAAACACCTACAAAAATAGATTTTGTTTCTTCAATACCTTCATTAGGGTTGTCTGTGGCCGACCATTGTATTTGTTCAGGGATACTTTGGTCGTCTAATTGTACTTTAAAATTAATTTCAGAATGTTTCATTATAAATAATTAGTACTTTTTTATATTATGGTTTTTTGAAATAAGTAGCCCAAAAAACTAATAGCTCATAACTCAGCGCTGATAGCTAATACTACTGATTTGCAAAAACTTTTTTCAATAAATCCGTTACACGAGCAGCAGGATTTTCTCTGATTTTGAGTTCTTCTTGAGCAACTAAAAGGAATAACCCGTCAATTGCTTTTTGAGTTGCATATTGTTTTAAATCTGGGTTAACTTTTTTAGCAAATGGAATTTTATTGTACGTAGTAGCAATTTCTCCGTATAATTTTGTCGCACCCGTCGAATTAATAGATTCTTCCATCACAGGAGCAAACGCATTGGTTAATGCTACCGAAGATGTTCTTTTTAAATAATTAGTAGCAGCATCTTTATCTCCTTTCAAAATACTGACAGCATCTTGTATCGTCATTTGTGTGATAGCATCCACAAAGATAGGTACTGCTTTTTCTGCCGCTTTCTCTGCTCCTCTGTTCAAGGCAGTAATAAACTTATCGCATTGAGCACCCAAGCCAATCTGACGAAGTTTTTGTTCTACATTTTGGGCTTCTGGGGGGAACAAAAGTTTAATAGCTTGGTTTCCAAGAAAACCATCTGTAGCTGATGCCTGAGCAGCACTATTTTTGATACCCACAGTCAAGGCTTCTTTTAAACCTTTACCAATCTCTGCGGTGGTTAAAGGTCCAGATGTGTTACCTAATACATCATTCGCTTGTTTAAGGATATTTCCAAAATTCTGTGAATTACAGCTACTCACTGAAAAAATTAAGGATAGGCCTAAGAATATTCTTTTCATTTTTTTAATTTCAAGATTTAACAATATTAAAAACTGACAAATTTTTATGTAAAGTCATTGTCATTTAAACGCCAAAACACTTGAATTTGTGTAATTTTGAACAAAAATAATCAATTAGGACTAAGCCTTTAGCTAAAAGGTAAAAATAAAAATGATTCGAGCAGAGATAATTACTATTGGTGACGAGATATTATATGGGCAAATTACTGATACTAATACACAATGGATTAGCGCTGAACTTGATAAAATAGGCATTCGCACCGTTAGGAAATCTTCCGTTGGTGACACACAGGAGGCTATTTTGCAAATTTTTAATGAAGCCACCCAACGAGCAGAATTAGTAATTGTAACAGGAGGCTTAGGACCAACAAAAGATGATATTACTAAAAAGACATTTTGTAAGTATTTTAACACTACCCTTGAAGTACATCCAGAAGCATTAACAGATTTACAAGACTTTTTCAGAAAAAGAGGGCGTGAGGTAACAGGTTTAAATCTTGGACAAGCAGAATTACCCGCTAATGCTACTTATATCAAAAATACCATGGGGACAGCACCCGGTATGTGGTTTGAGCAAAATGGTGTAGTATATATCTCTATGCCAGGGGTGCCTTATGAAATGAAAGGGTTAATGACGTTATCGTTATTACCCAAAATACAAGCTTATTTTAAAACGCCTGTCATTTTCCATAAAGTAATTCGTACAGTTGGTATTGGGGAATCTTTGTTAGCCGAAATGATTGACGCTTGGGAAGATGCCTTGCCTCCACATATCAGACTAGCTTACTTGCCCTCGATGGGCAGTGTAAAGCTCCGTCTGACAGGCTTCGGAGAAGATATTGCTTTGCTTGAAAAACAGGTAGAAGAAGAATTTCAAAAAGTACTGCCTACTATTCAAAGTTATGTATATGGCTATGGCAACGAAGAACTAGAAGAGGCAATTGGACGTTTATTGAAAGAAAAAGGTTTGACCGTTTCAGTAGCAGAAAGTTGTACTGGTGGATATTTGGGGCATCAATTCACTAAAGTAGCTGGCTCTTCAGCGTATTTTATGGGTGGAATACTCTCTTATGACAACAGCGTTAAAATTAATCAGTTAAGCGTAAAACCTGAGACTTTAGTACAATTTGGAGCAGTTTCTGAGGAAACGGTTGTCGAAATGTCAGAAAATATTCGCAAATTATGTAATACAACTTTTGGATTAGCGACTAGCGGCATTGCTGGACCAGACGGTGGAACACCCGACAAGCCCGTGGGTACTATCTGGATTGCCATTGCCACTGAAAGTAAAACAATCACAAAAAAATTGCAATTGGGTGGGTTTCGTGAACAAAACATTCATCTTACAGCAATCAACATACTGAATTTATTAAGAACAACATGGCTTTAATCGAAGTAATCATGCCCAAAATGGGCGAAAGTATCATGGAGGCTACTATTTTGAAGTGGCTTAAAAGTGTAGGCGAAAAAATTGATACCGACGAGTATTTATTAGAAGTAGCTACTGATAAAATTGATACTGAAGTACCTTGCTCTCAATCAGGTGTTTTAACGGAGATTTTGGTTCAAGAGGGTGAAATCGCTGAAATTGGCAAGCCTATTTGTATTATCAGTACTGACGAAGAGGAGGTTAAGGACAATACAAAAGTGGAAGTAATTTCGGAGCAACTGGCACAAGAAATTGAAGAAATAAAAATATTGACAGGCATTAATCTTGACCCAATTACGCAAGAGGCTGTCATTTCATCCAATAATGGCTCAAGGTTCTATTCTCCATTGGTATTGAGTATTTCTAAAGAAGAAAATATTTCTAAGACTGAGCTTGATGCTATTGTGGGGACTGGTGCAGACCAAAGAGTAACAAAACACGATATTCTTAATTATTTAGAACAACGCAAAACGACTAAGGTAATAACACCACAAGCCAAAGCTCCTGAAAAAATACTTTCAAATGCTTCTCCCGTTTTCATATCTGGCAATGATGAGATTATTCAGATGGACAGGATGCGTAAAATGATTGCTGAAAGAATGGTGGATTCTAAAAGGGTTGCTCCTCACGTTACATCTTTCGTAGAAACAGATATGACGAATGTAGCCATCTGGAGAAACAGTATCAAAGATTCTTTCAAAAAGCAATATGGCGAAAATATTACCTATACGCCTATTTTGTTAGAAGCCATCGTTAAGGCTATCAAGGATTTCCCTCAAATTAATGCGTCGGTTGATGGCGATAGAATTATATATAAGAAGAATATTAATGTAGGGATGGCAGTTGCGTTGCCTAACGGTAATTTAATTGTACCAGTTATTCATAATGCTGATTCTTATAATTTAATTGGTCTGACCAAGAAAATTAACGATTTAACAAAAAGAGCAAGAGAAAATAAGCTTAAACCTGAAGATTTGGAAGGTGGCACTTATACTTTCTCTAACATTGGTACTTTCGGAAATATCATGGGTACGCCCATTATTGTTCAGCCACAAGTAGCTATTATGGCGTTTGGAGCTATTCAGAAAAAACCAGCTGTAATTGAAACCCCACAGGGTGATTTGTTAGGTATTCGTCAAAAGATGTTTATTTCTCATTCTTATGACCACAGAATTGTGGATGGCTCATTAGGTGGACAATTTGTAAAAAGAGTATCTGATTACTTGGAAGCCTTTGAAATTGATAGAAAATTGTAGGTAGAGTGCTGTGTATTTATTACTAGCGAAGGACTTAATTCCCTCGCTAGTGATAAATATTTTTATAAGATTCCTTCTTATTTAAACTCCTTACTAGTCGGTAGCTCAACGCTCTTTATCGCACCAATAGGGGCTATTTTTATATTTTTATTACCTTTTTTCAAATAAAAGTAATACAAGCTGTTTGAGTTTATAAGATAAACCTGCTCAGCTTCACCACTGCTAAAATTAAGGGTAGTTTTATATTCAAGTACATCTTCCTTTATTCTTCTTGATAAGCCTAATCCTTTTCCCAACCCTATTCCAACGAAGAATGAAAATAGGGTCAATGCCATAAATTTAACAAAAAGATTGGTATAGTGGTTTTCAAGTCCTTCATTATCTAATTCGCCCTTACCATTTAATCCTGACAATCTTTTTACCCATTCTTTATCCCTTTTTTTTGATAGGTAAGCTGGGAAATAATACGAAAATGCGATAAGCACTATTAATAAAATTAGTATAACTGGAAAGGAAGCTAAATCGACAATCGGACTTATTAATATGTCTGTAATGGTTGAATATTTTAAAATATTTACTCCAATTTGGAAAAACATTACCCCTTCTTTAAATATTCCCAATATTATCAAAAAAAGATAGCCAAACGGAATTGCTTTTTGTATGCCTTCAGAAAATTTCATTTTTGTAAGTTTAGTTATTTAATTGTTTGTTGTATGGTGTTTTTTGCATTTCTAAAACTATGCATATATTTCTAAATATCCAATTTATTAGAAGGCATCGGATCTTAAGATAGAAGGATGTCTCATAAAACATAAGTCATTCTGAATTTTTCTTAGAATAGGGAAGTTTAACAAAATAGCCTCATTATGGCAAAATATTTCGCCCCAATAGGGCTTGGAGAAGATAACTAAATTAGCAGGATATTTCTACCGATATATTGTTCCTAACGGAACTATTATTCCATATATACAAATCAAAAAGCGGTCAGAAAAATAATTTCTGACCGCTTTTTGATATCAACATTCGGAATGTTTAATGTTATTTCTATCATCTAAAACTCAGCATTCGCAGGTTTACTTAAATTTGGCTTGATAATTCTTAGCCAGATTAATAATTTAATCATCGGATAAGTTGGGTCAAATTCATACCATTTTGAAGCGAAATTCATGCTATTCGGCAATTTATGGTGATTATTTTGGAATAGCTCGCCCATCATTAGGAAATCAAATACCAATGAATTTCTTGATTTGTCGTTATTATCATGGTTTTGATAACCATATTTATGACCAGACCAGTTTACGATAGCACCATGTACAGGTCCCATCAAAAAATGGATTGGCAACAAAAAGAAAAATGCCCAGTGCATATCAAAATAAACAAAAGCAACCACATACATCAATACGTAAGCAACGCCCCAACCTATTCTTGACATCCAGTGGTCTCCCACTTTTTCAATCGTTTTTGAAAACGGATAGTTGTGGTCAAAACGCTCTTCTATTTTAGATTTATTATTCAACAATGCGTTGTAAATATCTTTTGTCTTCCACATCATAGCAAATACATTATCTGAAAAATGCGGTGAATGTGGGTCTTTTTCAGTATCGCTAAAAGCATGGTGCATACGGTGTAAAATTGCGTAGGCACGTGGACTTAAATAAGAAGATCCTTGAGAAACGTAAGTAAGAAAATAGAAAAATTTCTCCCAAAATTTATTCATCGTAAACATCTTATGTGCTGAATAACGATGTAAGAAAAACGTTTGACTAAATAAAGATAAATACCAATGAAAGATGAAAGCGGGCAATACCAATTGCATGATTATATTTTGTTATTTTAATTTGTTCTTGTGATTGAGCACTAAAAAGAAAGTCCTTAGTTATTTCTCATTAAAAGAATAACACTAAACCTTCAACAAAGTTACCGAATGTTTGGTGAAATGGTTTAAATATTTTCATATTCTGACATTTGCAAGGTTTAAAACGATGTTAGCGAGTATGAAAGGAGATTTGCCCCCATTTGCAAGGCTTTCATCCTGATACCTTCGGGGTCGTTATACACACTTTGGTCTTCCCAGCCATTGCCCAAATCGCATTCGTAGGTATAATAACAGACCAATCGTCCTTCATAAATCAAACCGAAACCTTGCGGAGGTTTGTTATCATGTTCATGTATTTTGGGTAATCCATTCGGAAATTTAAATTTCTGGCTATAAATAGGATGGTTAAATGGCAATTCAACAAAACTTAGTTCTGGAAAAACCTTTTTCATTTCTCTTCTAATGAATTTATCCAACCCATAGTTATCATCAATGTGTAAAAAACCTCCGCCTACTAAATACTTTCTAAGGTTTATTACATCGGCTTCGCTAAATACCACATTGCCATGTCCTGTTAGATGCACAAATGGATAAGTAAACAATTCAGGACTTGATGGTTCTACAATATCCTCTTCTGGAGCAATGTTCGTTCTGAGGTTACTATTGCAAAATTTAATAAGGTTGGATAGCGAGGTTTTGTTACAATACCAATCGCCCCCTCCCCCATATTTCATTTTAGCAATTTTAAATGAATACTGAGCAAAGCTTTGATGATTAACAACCAACAAAAAAGTCAACAGCAAAATATAGGCAATACTTTTAGCGGTATTCTTCATAGTTGAATTACATTTTTGTTTGCTTGGTTTACTATTGATTAATTAAATTTAAAGCGAAACAGGCTGCCAATCCAGCCGTTTCAGTTCTTAATCTACTTTTGCCTAGCGTAACGGGCTTAAATCCTTTTGCCAAAGCTTGTTGTATTTCTTCGGGAGTAAAGTCACCTTCTGGGCCTATCATCACAGCGTAATTCCCTTTTGGGGTTGCCAACTCTTGAATCAATTTTCTATCACCTTCTTCTAAGTGAGCAATCATTTTCTGGTCTTCTGCAATATCTTTTTGTAAAAAAGCCTTCCAGCTAATCATCTCATTAATCTTGGGCAGAAATGCTTTGAGCGATTGTTTCATTGCTCCGATGGCTATTTTTTCAACCCTGATTGTTTTGATTTCCTTTCGTTCAGAATAACGACTTTGAATAAAAGAAATTTCATGAATACCCATTTCTACACATTTTTCTATCATCCATTCTATCCTATCCATATTTTTGGTAGGTGCAATAATCAAATGAATGTAAAAATCCTGACGCTCGTAATTTTGTTGTTCTTCCAAAATCCTCACTTCACATTTTTTTTCATGTGCCACTTTTATATCACAACGATAGAATCCTCCGTTGCCATCCACTACATAAATTTTACTTCCTACTGTAAGGCGTAAAACTCTGATTGCATGACGAGACTCTTCTTCGTTTAACAAATGTGTTTGCTTGATATTGGGTTCGTAAAATATATTCATGTAATTAGTCTTCCTGAAGCTTAGAAAGCGATTCTTTTTCCAGAGAAGATTTTTTGCTATAACAAAAGTAAATAAATAAAATACCTGCTATGACGATTGGCACTGCGATTATTGAGCCTTCAAAGCCAAATTCTCCGCCAGTCCATAGGATATTACCCATTACATTTTGGGTGATAATGCCTTGTATACTATGTCCTGATACTTCAAAGCCAAAAACTGCTCCTTGAAAGAAATTCCAAGTAAAATGTAGCCCGATAGGAAACATCAAGTTTTTTTGAAAGATGAAATACATTCCGAGCAAATAACCCGCCAAAACCAGATTGAATAGAGGAACGAGGGCGATATGATTGTTCATCAGATGTAACCCTGAAAAGATTAATGCAGACGTGCTGAGTGCCACATATTTATTCATGCCTTTCATTAAGGTACTTAGTACATACCCACGAGCCATGAGTTCCTCTGAAATGGCAACACATACAAAAAAGATGATGTATGACATGAACATTATGGGATGAAACTCAAGCTTAACTACTTGAACAAATCCCATAATTTTCATGATTATAAATCCCGCAGTAATTAAAATAATGCCTAACAAACATCCACTGGCAAAATCTTTTGTTTTTCCTTTCCAGTTGATACCCAACTGTTTAAAGGTAAGTTTATTTCCTAAGAGTACTGGAAAAAGCCAAACTGCTACTATTTCAACGATAACTCCCCCTAATTCCTGCAACAATAATTTATCATGATGCTTAGGCTGACTACTCAGTTCATACAGTTGGTTTAAGCTAATCCCATAAATATTTGCTAATAAGTAGGCAAATAAAATTCTACCTAGCCCAGCGAAGAAAATAAAAAACAAAAGAAACCCAGCAACATTAATCAGTGCCTTCAACCAAATGGGTACAGCGTTAAACATTTATATGTGTTAAGTAATTGAGTGATTTAGTGAATGAGTGATTAATACTTTAAAATTCAACAAATTCTTATCACCACAACTCATCACTCACACTTCTTACTTAGTCTTCTGCTTCTGTTTTGAAAGAATATAAAGTTGGGTCTAATTTGAAATTGCCTGACAAATAATCATCAACAAATTTAGTTACCACTCTATCATTTACTTCTTCTACGTTCAAACATACCTCAAGACCGATTCCAAATTCAAAATCTTCATCAATCTCTAAGTGTTCAGAAAGCTTAATTTCTTCATTCTCTTCAATTTCTTCAATCAATTCGGTGATGAACAATTCTACTTCTTCATCCATTGCTTCATTGGCAGTATACGTCTCATCACGATTTTCAACAGGCACATACAAAGGAAATGATTTCATCGCTTGGCGCTCGGCAGTTTCGTAAACGATACTATTGTAGTGCAAACGCAAAGAATAAATAACGGCATCAAAAATTGCTTCTTGTCCATTGTATTCACCAACAAACTGAACGTGAACAAATTCTTCAACGTTATCAGGTTCGTCATTAAGTTCGTCTTCAAAGTAAACAAACTTTTTTCCTGCTTCCTTGCATTCCTTTTTTAACTGTTCAATTTCTTTTGGGTCAAGTCCCGGATTTGATTTTAATGACATATTACAATAGATTAATTTATGTGTCAAAGATAGCAAAAATGCCCACTAACACAAAAGTGTTGTGGGCATTTTCAGGCTTTATATTACTTATCTGATAAGTAACAACTCTCTGTATTTTGGTAAAGGCCATTCGTCGTCGTCAACGATAAGCTCTAATTTATCTACGCAGTAACGAATTTCCTCAAAATAATTCTTCACTTTAGTGCTATAAAGTCTAGCTCTTTCAGCAGTATCTTCTACATTATTAGCTTCTTTTCTAGCCTCAGTCATCTCATCAACCAAGTTGTTGATTTTAGAAGTATAGATAGATATTTTCTTGATTATTTCAATCGTCGGTGCATAATATTGTGGGTCGATACCGATTTCTTTTTGTCCACGAACATTATCAACCAATTGCGTTTGATATTTCAAAGAAGTTGAAACGATGTGGTTAATGGCTAAATCGCCCACTACTCTCGACTCAATCTGAATTTTCTTGATATAATTTTCAACCTCAATTTCATAACGAGCGTGCATTTCAACCTCATTGAAGATACCATGCTTAGAAAACAAGTCTGCCGCAGATTTATCTAAGTATTTCAATAATGCTTCGGGCGTTGTCTTTAGATTAGACAATCCTCTTTTTTCAGCCTCTTGTGTCCACTCTTCTGAGTATCCATTTCCTTCAAAAAGAATTTTTCTTGATTGTTTTACATATTTTTTCAATACCTCAACAATCGCTAGTTCTTTCTTGATACCTTTTTCAAGGTATACGTCTACTTCTTCTCTGAATTGGAATAATTGGTTGGCAACAATCGTGTTCAAAATCGTCATCGGAGCAGCCGAATTGGCAGATGAACCTACGGCTCTGAATTCAAATTTATTTCCTGTAAAAGCAAAAGGGGAAGTTCTGTTTCTATCAGTGTTATCCAACAGAAGTGCTGGAATTTTATTGATACCTAGTCTTAGATAAACGTTATCACCTTTTTCTAATTTAATATCGTGCATTTCAGAAAGATTCTCTAAATCATTCAATACGCGCGTCATTTCTGTACCGATAAAAATAGAAACAATGGCTGGAGGAGCTTCGTTTGCTCCTAAACGGTGTTCGTTCCCTGCCGTTGCGATAGATGCACGTAATAAATCAGCATAATCGTGAACAGCCTTAATCGTATTTACAAAGAAAGTAAGAAAACGAAGGTTTTCTTTTGGCTTAGTCGATGGGCCTAAAAGGTTTACGCCAGTATCAGTAGCCAACGACCAGTTATTATGTTTACCAGAACCGTTGATACCCGCAAATGGTTTTTCATGGAAAAGTACACGCATTTTATGTTTTGCAGCTACTTTATTCATTAAGTCCATCAAAAGGGCGTTGTGGTCACAAGCTAAGTTTGCTTCTTCAAAAGTCGGAGCAACTTCAAACTGTGCGGGTGCTACTTCGTTGTGGCGTGTACGCACTGGCATACCTAGTTTCAAAGCTTCAAGCTCAAAATCTACCATGAAGGCATTTACTCTTGAAGGAATTGAGCCAAAGTAATGGTCTTCCAACTGTTGCCCTTTTGCTGGCGAGTGTCCGAAAACTGTTCTACCAGACATCATTAAATCTGGACGAGCATTGTACAATGCTTCATCCACCAAAAAGTATTCTTGTTCAACACCTACCGAAGCCGTTACTTTTGAAACTTCACGATTGAAGTATTCATTCATCACTTTGGTAGCTGCCTTATCAATCAATTCCCCTGATTTTAACAGCGGTGTTTTATAGTCTAGTGCTTCGCCAGTATAAGAAACAAATACTGATGGGATACACAAAGTAGCAGTTCCTGCCACGTTTTCCATGATGAACGCAGGAGAAGAAGGGTCCCAGGCGGTATAACCACGTGCCTCAAAAGTAGAACGAATCCCACCGTTAGGGAAAGACGAAGCATCAGGCTCTTGTTGAACCAATGCCGACCCCTTGAATTTTTCTACTGCTTTACCCTTACCTGTGATATCAAAAAAAGCATCGTGCTTTTCAGCAGTAGTACCAGTTAGTGGTTGAAACCAGTGAGTATAGTGTGTTACTCCTTTCGATAAAGCCCAAGATTTCATTGCAGCGGCTACTTCGTCGGCAGCCTCTCTATCAATTTTCTTACCATCTTCAATCGCGTTTGTAATTTTCAGATAAGCTTCTGGACTCAACAAAGAACGCATCACTTCATCATTAAAAGTATTGCTTCCATAATAGTCCGTTACTTTCTCTGTCGGTATTTTTACTGCTACCGTCGGGCGAGATTGAGCTAACTCAAGTGCTTTAAATCTTGCAATTGCCATATAAATTAATTCAGATTATTTTTTGAATGTTAATGGATAATCCATTTGGACCTTGATTGGAAACATTGTAAAGCTATGTTCCCGCTCAATCATATCCTCATTAATACCACTAAATTTTAAACTCACGTATAAATGTAATTGAAATTTATTTTTTATTAATTATTCAGGGATAAAATTTAAAAAAATAGCCAAAATTGGGCTTTTGACTCCAAAATTGAAAACCTTCAAATATCACAATTTTATCAATATTAAAATAACCAAAGAAAAAATTTGACTATTTTAAGAACTTTACATTTAATTCTGTGAAAATTTTGATTTACAAAATAAAGTATCGTAAATTTGATAATAACAAAATATAATTTCTTTAAACAAAAAATTAGTATTGTTTTAGACATTAGAATAGTTCAAATAAAGCAAAAAAAGAGGTGCAGGTTTAAAAATTTCATAAAAATCATTTTTTTCTTGTGAAATTCAATTTTAGAAGTATAAATTTGTACCAAGAAATAAGGAAATTAACCAAATATTAAAAAATCCAATAACAAAATCATGGCAAAAGCTAAACTTGAGTACATTTGGTTGGACGGTTACAAACCAACTCAGAGCCTTCGTAGTAAAACTAAAATTGAAAATGATTTTAGTGGTAAATTAGAGGATTGCGACATGTGGTCATTTGACGGTTCATCAACAGAACAAGCACCAGGTGGTTCTTCTGACTGTCAATTAAAGCCTGTTTTTATCTGTAAAGACCCTGAACGTTCTTTATTAGGAACTCCTGCTTATTTAGTTATGTGCGAAGTATTGGATTCAGAAGGTAATCCACATGAGTCTAACGGTCGTGCTACGATTGAAGATGATGACAATGACTTCTGGTTTGGTTTTGAGCAAGAATATTTCTTATATGACTTAGCTACAAATCTTCCTTTAGGTTTCCCTGCAAACGGTTATCCTCGTCCACAAGGACCATATTACTGTTCAGTAGGTGCTAAAAATGCTTATGGACGTAATATCGTTGAAGAACACTTAGAATATTGTCTTCAAGCTGGTTTGAACGTAGAAGGTATCAACGCTGAAGTTGCTGCTGGTCAATGGGAATTCCAATGTTTCTCTAAAGGAGCAAAACAAGCTGGTGATGAAATCTGGGTTGCTCGTTATTTATTAGAAAGAACTTGTGAGAAATACGGTGTTTGGGTTAACTACCACTGTAAGCCACTTGGTAATACTGACTGGAATGGTTCAGGTATGCACGCTAACTTCTCTAACACTGCTCTTAGAACAGCTGGTAAGAAAGAAACTTACGACATTATCTGTCAAGCATTCGCTCCTTTCGTGAAAGAACATATCGAAGTTTATGGTGCTGATAACCATTTACGTTTGACTGGTAAACACGAAACTCAGTCTATCGATCAGTTCTCTTACGGAGTTTCTGACCGTGGTGCATCAATCCGTATTCCAATCGCTGCAGTTCAAAAAGGATGGAAAGGATGGTTAGAAGACCGTCGTCCAAACTCTGCTGCTGATCCATACAAAGTTGCAGCTCGTATTATTAAAACTGTGAAAACTGCTGTTCTCTAGTTTTGATACAACATATATAAGCAAAAAGCTCGACTAAATTAGTCGAGCTTTTTGCTTATATACCAGATAATCAACTAATAATGAATACTATATACACTTAGTTTTGATTTTTTAGCTATAAATTTCAATCTTGATAACTATCTTTGCAGTATGAAAAAAGTAGCATTTTATACATTAGGCTGTAAACTCAATTATTCAGAGACTTCAACTATCTCAAGAATGTTTGAGCAAAAGGGCTATCAGAAGGTAGAATTCAATCAAAAGCCAGACATATTTATCATCAATACTTGTTCTGTTACTGAAAATGCGGACAAGAAGTGTAAGAAAATTGTAAAAGAAGCAAATAAGATAAATCCTGATGGTTATGTAACCATCATTGGATGTTACGCCCAATTAAAACCAAAAGAAATTGCCGACATCGATGGAGTAGATGCCGTATTAGGAGCAGCCGAAAAATTTCAATTGATTGATTTATTAGATGGTTTTGTAAAAGAACCAAGCGGCAATAAAGCCAAAATCTATAATCAAAATATTGAGGAGGCAGTGGAATATCATACTTCTTATTCCTTAAACGACAGAACGCGTACTTTCTTGAAAGTACAAGATGGTTGTGATTATCCATGTGCTTACTGTACTATTCCTCTTGCTAGAGGAGCTAGCCGTTCTGATACCATTCAAAATGTAGTAAAGGCTGCTCGTGAAATTGCTGAAAGTGGTGTAAAAGAAATTGTATTAACAGGCGTAAATATCGGTGACTTCGGTTTACAAAATGGCAAAAGAGTAAATACTTTTCTGGATTTAGTCAAAGCATTAGACGAAGTAGAAGGCATCGACCGCTTTAGAATTTCGTCGATAGAGCCAAATTTGCTTACAGATGAAATCATCACCTTTGTGGCGAGTTCAAAACGTTTTGTACCACATTTCCATATTCCTTTACAATCGGGTTCAAACAAGGTGTTAGCCTTGATGAAACGTCGCTATAAAAGAGAACTTTATGTAGATAGAGTTAATAAAATAAAGGAATTGATGCCTCATTGCTGTATTGGTGTTGATGTAATCGTAGGCCATCCAGGTGAAACTGAGGAGGCGTTTTTAGAAACGTATCATTTCTTAAACGATTTACCTATCAGCTATTTGCACGTTTTTACTTATTCTGAACGTGAAAATACTACTGCTTTGGCCATCAAGCCAGTAGTACCTATGAGCAAAAGGTCTGAAAGGTCAAAAATGCTTCACATTCTATCTGATAAAAAAAGAAGGTATTTTTATGAACAACATTTGCAAAATGACTTCACTGTACTTTTTGAAGAAGATGTTGAAAATGGGCAAATGCAGGGTTTTACTGAAAACTATATCAGAGTAACGGCTAAATATGACCCATTGTTGATTAACGAAACAAAAAAAATAAAACTAACTGCTATTAATGATAATATGGTGGTGGAAGTAGAAGAAGCAGAGGTTTATGAAATGCATTAAAACTTAATGTTGATAAGAAATCTTATTATCAAAAGAGGTCAGAAAACTAATTTCTGACCTCTTTTTTAATTATTGTAGTTTATACACTAAATGTTTGGCTGGAGGCCTTTTAATAGTCATCACTCGCATGATGCGAGCGATTGCATTTTTTTTCAAATATAAAAAATGACAAAAAGCATTTTTGGAAATTACAAATTCATACATCTAAACTAGCCTTTTTCGTATCTTTGCAGTGCTTATTCGTTTTAGTATCTCTTATCAAATATTGAAGGTTACGAATAGGCATTTTTGATAAGAAATACATTCACCCTGTAATCTCATGTTGAAGATGAAGCCATACAGAGTAATTCTTTATTATAATTACACGCCTATCCCCGATGTGGATACTTACCGAGAAAAACATCACTTATTTTGCCTTGAAAATCGTTTGTTAGGACGCATCATTGTTGCGTCAGAAGGACTAAATGGCACTGTTTCGGGCCTAGCAGAAGACTGTGAACGATACATGAATTGGCTAGAAAACGACCCGATTTTTGCAGGCTCTGATTTCGATTTTAAAGTGGAAGAACACGAGGAACACGCTTTTGCTAAACTTCATGTACGTGTAAAAGAAGAAATTGTTAATTCAGATTTGCCAGTTGACCCTAGAGTAAGAACAGGCAAACATTTGGAGCCAGCCGATTTTAAAGCAATGTTGAAGAACGACCCCGACGTTGTATTGGTAGATATGCGTTCTAACTATGAACATAGTATCGGTAAATTCAAAGGAGCGGTTACTTTTGACATGGAAACGCTTAGAGAGCTACCTGAGCACGTTCAAGAAATTGAGCACCTTAAAGATAAAAAAATCATTACGTATTGTACTGGCGGTATAAAATGTGAAAAAGCTTCTGCTTATTTAATCGAGCGTGGCTTTGAAAATGTATATCAGCTACACGGCGGTATCATCAAATATGGCTTGGAAGAAGGTGGCGAGGATTTTGAAGGGAAATGTTACGTGTTTGATAACAGAGTAAAAACTGAAGTAAATACTGTAAACCCTGTTATTATCTCAAAATGCCATATCTGTAAAACTGATACAGAAGATATGGTAAACTGTGCTAATCCAGAATGTAACGAGCATTTACCAATTTGTGCTACTTGTTTACTAGAAATGGATGGGGCTTGTTCTGATGAATGTAAAAATCACCCACGCAAACGTCCTTATAATGTTAAAGGGTATTATTCGAAGCAGTCGGATAACTATACTCCAGAATTTGGCTTCAAAAGTAGAAAATTAACCAAAAGTCCTTTGGAACAAAACGCGTAATTTATATATTTGACGACTATATTCAACTAGAGGTATTGTAGCTATTTACAATACCTCTAGTTTTTTTCATTTAACTTCATTGAACAATGGCTATTTCACCAACCGATTTGATTACAAATGCTGATGGAAGCATATATCATTTAAATCTTCGTCCAGACAATATCGCTGATACCATCATTACTGTGGGGGACCCTGAAAGAGTGGAAAAGGTATCTCAATATTTTGATAACATAGAATTTAAAATCAATAAAAGAGAATTCGTTACGCATACGGGCTATGTAGGGAAAAAACGTTTGAGTGTAATTTCAAGTGGCATCGGTACTGATAACATAGAAATTTTAATGAACGAACTCGATGCGCTGGCTAATATAGACTTAGTTACCAGAACGCCATACGCCAATCATAAATCATTGAATATTATTCGTTTAGGAACTTCTGGCAGTTTACAAAAGGACATTCCTCTTGAAAGCATTGTAGTATCCAAATTAGGCATTGGCTTTGATTCACTAGGGTTCTTCTATCATTCACCAGACAGTGAAATTGCTGAATCTATCAAACAAAGTTTTGAGTTAGATTTTTTGCCTTATGCCAATACAGGAAGCCAATCATTATTCACATTGATGATGGATAACAGCCCCAATAATTGGGTTGAGGGCAACACTGTTACCTGTCCGGGTTTTTATGCCCCACAAGGCAGAGTATTGAGGTATCATCCTAAGATTAAAAACCTTTTAGAAAAATTCAATGCTTACAAGCACGGCAATCTTGTATTAACAAACCTTGAAATGGAAACTGCGGGTTATTATTTGATGGGAAAAATATTAGGCCACGAAGTACTATCAATGAGTGCTATTGTAGCCAGTAGAATGACGAACGAATTTGCCCCGAACGCAGAAAAAACAGTTGATAATTTAATTCAACAAGCCTTAGAAAAGCTAACTAAATAACAACTATAATAGAAAAGGCTGTTTCTATCTATTGAAGAAACAGCCTTTAAAAATCTATCAGTGTAATTGGAAATTAACTACTATGAGTTAATTTTTCCTCTTAAAGCACGTGGGATGTCAATTGTAGCCACTGGAGCCGAAGGATTATTTAAAATCGCAACGTTTTCAGCTTTCAATTTAGCAACTTTCAATGTTTGTCCTAAGTCCAAACCTGTAATATCAGCTTCGATAAAGTCAGGAATGTTATCAGATAAACCTTTCAAAGATACTTTACGTAATTTTTGAACCATTTTACCCCCCTTACGAACGCCTGGTGCATCACCGATAACTTTCACAGGAACATCAATTTTGATTTCTTTACCTGCAACGATTTCTAAGAAATCGACGTGAAGAATCATTTCTGATACTGGGTGGAATTGTGAATCTTGAACGATAGCGTGGTGAATTTCACCTTCGATATTTAAAATTACTTCTGATACTTCAGGAGTATATAATAATTCGCGGAAAAGAATCATTGGTACAGCAAAGTGAATTTGTTTTTCACCACCATACAATACACATGGAGCTAAAGATTCGTTACGAAGATCTTTAGCTGATTTTGTTCCAAGGGTTTCTCTGTTATACCCTACGATTTCAATCTTTCTCATTTTTGAGTGATTTGTGTTGAAAGCCTGTCGATTTCAAGGAACTAATTCCTTAAGCACTATCCTCAATCAACCGTTTAAATTAATTTTTTATAAATAATGAACTGATAGACTCATGGTCACGAATTCTGCCAATGGCTTTGGCAAATAATTCTGCTACTGATAATACTTTAATCTTATCGCTAGCTTCTTTTAATGGAATAGTATCAGTAACAACAAGTTCTGTAAGAACAGAGTTATTGATATTCTCATACGCTTTTCCAGAAAGCACTGGGTGTGTTACGATAGCTCTTACCGATTTAGCTCCTTTATCCATGATTAATTGAGCGGCTTTACACATGGTTCCACCCGTATCAATTAAGTCATCGACCAATACTACATCTGCACCTGTAACATCACCAATCAATTGCATAGTAGCCACTTCGTTAGCACGTTTACGTTGTTTATCGCAAATTACCATTTCGGCATTAAAGAACTTAGCAACATTACGCGTACGAACCACACCACCAACGTCAGGAGAAGCAAACAATAAATTATCTAATCCTAATGATTTTAAATAAGGAACGAAAATCGCTGTTCCTTCTAAGTGATCTACAGGGAAATCAAAGAAACCTTGAATTTGTCCAGCGTGCAAATCCAATGTCATTAATCTGTCGGCTCCAGCAGCAGTTAATAAATTAGCTATCAATTTTGCGCCAATACCTACTCTTGGTTTGTCTTTTCTATCTTGACGAGAATAGCCAAAATAAGGCATAACAACCGTAACATAGTGAGCAGAAGCACGACGAGCGCCATCAATCATTAACAAAAGCTCCAGCATATTATCAGCTGGTGGGAAAGTCGACTGAATGATGAAAACATCACATCCTCTAATAGACTCATTAAAACTTGGTGACATCTCACCATCTGAGAAACGTTGAACAGAAGACAATCCTAAATCTTTTCCGTAAAAGCGAGCAATTTCTTTTGCTAAATATTCGGAAGATGATCCAGTAAAAATCTTAACTTGATTGATAGCAGCCATTTTTTTGGAGAGTTTTGTAAATCTCTCTTAATTCAAAATTATCTTGGAAATACCTTTTCTGAAATTTACCGCAAAAGTACAAAAATCATTTAGTAAAATAGCATCAAAACAACGTTTTTTCATGTATTTGTTGTTTTCATCAAAAACAACATTACATAATACAACTATTTATTGATATATCACCTTTTTAGCTGAAAGCAAAGTGTTTTTCATCAACGAAACAATCGTCATCGGCCCTACTCCTTTAGGCACTGGTGTGATGAAAGAACATTTCGGTGCTACTTCGTCAAACTTAACATCACCCTTTAAAGCAAAGCCAGATTTCTTAGTAGCATCTTCTACCCTTGTCAAGCCTACATCAATAACAACAGCACCATCTTTTACGTATTCAGCCGTGATAAATTCGGGACGTCCTAATGCAGCAATCAAAATATCAGCACTAGCACAAACCGCAGGTAAATCTTTCGTTTTAGAGTGTGTAAGCGTTACGGTACAATTACCGATTTTATTATTACGTTGCATTAAAATTGACATTGGCAAGCCTACAATTTGGCTACGACCTACTACCACACAATGTTTACCAGAAGTCTCTATGTTATAATATTCTAGTAAATCTAATACCCCTTGCGGAGTAGCAGAAATATACGCAGGAAGACCTTTCGCCATTCTACCAATATTGATTGGATGAAAACCATCCACATCTTTACTTGGTGCAATTGTCTCCATTACTTTATCGGGATTGATATGGTTTGGAAGAGGTAATTGAACAATCAATCCATCCATATCTTCATTATCATTTACTTTTTGAACCTCCGCTAACAGTTCTGCTTCGGTAATACTTGGGTCAAAACGAAGTAAAGTTGAATTAAATCCTAACTCTTCACAAGATTTCACTTTGTTGGCAACATACGTTTCAGAAGCTCCATTATTTCCGACCAAAATGGCTACTAAATGAGGCGTTTTACCTCCAGATGCTTTGATTTCAGCTACTTCCAATGCGATTTCTTTCTTGATTTCGTCAGCAACTGCTTTCCCGTCTATAATTTGCATGGTTTGTTTTTTTGTAATTTGAAGTCGCAAAATTACGGCTAGTTTTTTGTTAAGCAAAACAAATTGGGTTATCTCTGGCTATATCCTAATCATTTACCAAAATATCCCATAATTTAGCCAAGCCCACACTGCCGATATGCTCGATAAAAGACATATTCTTTCTAGTGGCAGCTTCAGGCTTTTTAGGGTCAATGACGTAAATAGGCACAAAACTTAGCACATAATTAACTAACCCCGCCGCTGGATATACCTGTAAGGACGTTCCTACTACGACGAAAATATCAGCACTTTCTGCTATTTCAATGGCTTCGTGTATAAGAGGAACATCTTCATGAAACCACACGATATGCGGGCGAAGTTGTGAACCTTTTTCACATTTATCACCCAAATTGATGGGCTTTGTGCCAATATCATAGACCAACTGTTCATCAACTGTCGACCGAGCTTTTGTTAATTCACCATGAAGGTGCAACACATTGGTAGAGCCAGCGCGTTCATGAAGATTATCTACATTCTGAGTAATGATTTGAACGTCGTAGTATTGTTCAAGACGCGCTAAAATCTTATGTCCTTCGTTGGGTTCAACATGGTCTAACTTAGCCCTTCGCTCATTATAAAAACGCAAGACTAATTCTGGGTCTTTTTTAAAGCCTTGTGGCGTGGCTACATCTTCGATGGCATGATTCTCCCAAAGTCCATCCGATGCCCTAAAAGTAGGTATGCCACTTTCTGCTGAAATACCAGCACCAGTAAGGACTACTAATTTCTTTTTTGTAGGGTTCATTTCTATATAAATGATTTATTTTGCTTCTAAATTTTAAAATCAAAAAAAGGTCGCCAATCAGAAATCGACAACCTTTCTTTAAAATATTAGGACTAAATGAGATTCAAAAAGAATAATCACAAATCACTCATTCACTAAATCACTCAATTATTAGATTTACTTCTTCTTCCCTCTAGTTGTAGGTGCAGGAGCTTCCTCGCCTAGTTTGATACAATCTTCCAGCGTTAAATCTTCAGGCTTAGTATCTTTCGGAATTTTGATATTTCGTTTCCCAATCTGGATATAGGGTCCATACATTCCATTTACTACTTTGATTGAATCATTTTCAGGGAATTCTTTCAAGTATTTATTGGCTTCGCTATCACGTTTTTTGATGATAATCTCAATCGCTCTTTCGCCAGTAATTGTGTCGATGCTCTCACCTCTTCCTAATGAATAGAATTTGCCATTATGTTTTACATAAGGCCCAAATCTACCTTTGCCTGTTGTGATAGGCTCTCCTTCAAAACTTCCAATGGCACTTCCAACATCTGCCTGACGCTTTTCCAGAATCAATTCGATGGCTCTTTCTTCTGTTATCGTAAATGGGTCTTCAGTAGGCGGAAGGCTCGTATATTTATCATCATGACGAATATAAGGCCCCATTTTGCCTGCTCCAATTACCATAGGCTTATCTTCAAAGAAACCAACTTCTCGTGGCAGTTTTGGCAATTCCATCAATGCCAAAGCCTCCTCTAAAGTAATGGTTGTTACTAACTGGTCTTTCTTAAGGTTGAAATAAACAGGTTTTTCATCATCTTTGGTTTTAGCTTCGCCCAATTGTACATAAGGGCCAAACTTGCCTAATCTTACCGAAACAGGCTTTCCTGTTTTTGGGTCAATACCCAAATCACGTGTTGAACCTACTGTGTTTCTATCAACACCTTTACTATCTTCAATGGTTTGATGGAAGCCTTGGTAAAAGTTATCAATCATTTTTGACCACTCTACCTTTCCTTTGGCAATCTCATCAAATTCATCTTCCATATCGGCAGTAAATTTAAAATCTACTACTTCCTTGAAATTTTCGACTAGAAAGTCATTCACTACCATACCTACTGAGGTAGGGAATAGCTTAGCTTTTTCAGTACCAAATGTTTCTTTGCTTATTTTTTCAGAGATTTTGTTCTCTTTCAAAATAATCTCTTTAAAGTTTCGCTCCTTGCCTTCTCTATCTTCTTTTACAACGTATTCACGTTTGATAATCGTTGAAATAGTCGGGGCATACGTAGAAGGACGACCCACACCTTTATCTTCTAAGGCTTTTACCAAACTCGCTTCTGTATAACGTGCTGGTGGACGAGAAAAACGCTCAGTAGCTTTTAGCGTATCTAAATTCAGGATTTGCCCGATATTTAAAGGAGGTAACATTTTTGAGTTTTCTTCATCGTCCTCATCATCTTTTCCTTCTAAATATACTTTCAAGAATCCATCAAATTTAATAACCTCTCCTTGTGCTATTAGTTCCTCAGACGTAGTAGAAATTCCAACGGTAGCAGTGGTTCTTTCTAATTGGGCATCTGCCATTTGCGAGGCAATAGCACGCTTCCAAATAAGTTCGTACAAACGTCTCTCTTTGGCGTCTCCAGAAACAGTACTTTCAGCAAAATCTGTTGGACGAATAGCTTCGTGAGCTTCCTGTGCAGATTCATCCTTGGTTTTATACTGTCGGGTCTGTACATAATCTACTCCATAGGCATTTGTAATGGCTTCTTTAGCTTTTGCGATTGCTTCTTCTGATAGACTCGTTGAGTCTGTTCTCATATAAGAAATCTTACCTGCTTCGTATAGTTTCTGTGCATACATCATGGTTGATGCCACAGAATATCCTAATTTACGTGAAGCCTCCTGTTGTAAAGTAGAAGTGGTAAAGGGTGCCGTTGGAGATTTTTTAGCAGGTTTTGTTTCTAAGTTCTTAATCTTGAACTCTGCTCCTATGCATTTTGTCAAAAACGCCCTTGCTTGTTCCTCAGTTTCAAAATTTTTGGGTAGTTCTGCCTGTAAAACTCTCCCTCCTGCTAATGGGAACTGTGCTATAATTTTGTAAGAAGATTTTGAATCAAAAGTTTCAATATCTCTTTCGCGTTCTACAATAATCCTAACTGCTACAGATTGTACTCTACCTGCAGAAAGCCCCTTTTTCACTTTAGACCATAGCACGGGTGAAAGTTCAAAACCTATCAGACGATCGAGCACACGGCGTGCTTGCTGAGCATTCACTAAATCAACGTCAATAGTTCTTGGGTTTTGAATAGCGTTTTGAATAGCCTTCTTGGTGATTTCTCTAAAGACAATTCTATTCGTATTATCAGCTAGCCCCAAGGCTTCTTTTAAATGCCATGAAATAGACTCTCCCTCACGGTCATCATCGGTTGCTAGCCATACTACATCAGCAGATTTAGCGGCAGACTTTAGTTCGTTGACAACTTTTATTTTCTCAGGAGATATTATATAAGTAGGCTTGAAACCATTTTTAATATCGATGGCGTCGTTTTCTTTAGGTAAATCTCTAACATGACCGAACGAGGATTTTACCGTAAAATCTTTTCCTAAATATCCCTCAATGGTCTTTGCCTTTGCTGGAGACTCTACTATTACTAAGTTTTTCGACATTAATTATTTTGATTGGTGGAGTAAACAATCGAAATTATTTACAAAATATTTATGCTTTAGAGGCTAAAATCCATTAGTTTGATGCCCACTTGGGTATAAAATGCCTGAAAAAGACCTCTACGTTTTATATTTTGTCAAATATATAAACTTCATTTCAAAATGTAGTCCATTTTTTTGATAACAGTAATAAATTTGCAGAATTCTATTATTTATTCGAAATGAAAATTAGCCATCAACCTATATTAATTTGCCAGATTATATGAAGAATCTGTTTAAACTTTCCCTTTCGGATTAAACTAAGTCTTTTAGAATAGCTTGTTCCAAAATTTACTCAATGTAGCGATGCTATGCTTCGAAAATTTTGAAAAAATCAATTCAAAAATACAATACTTTCACCTCAGAATCCGAAAGTTTAAACCGCTTCGAAATAAATCTTAGAGTGCTTCAAAAATACGCTCTCTTTTATATAAACAACAAAAAAGCCTGAGTGTTTGCTCAGGCTTTTTTAATATATGTTATGCTATTATTTCACCAACTTGATGTGTGATGGAGCAAATTTAGTCAAATTGATACCATCAACTGCTTTTACATACTCTTCGATAGTAGGAGTTCTACCAAGAACTGTAGAAAGAACTACCACTGGCGTTGATGAAAGCAAAGATTCGCCTTTTTTAGCATCTGTATCTTCCACAACTCGACCTTGGAATAAACGAGTAGAGGTTGCCATTACTGTATCACCTTTTGCAGCCTTCTCTTGGTTACCCATACAAAGGTTACACCCTGGACGCTCTAAGTATAACATTTTTTCGTATGTTGTACGTGCAGCTGCTTTAGGTGCATTATCATCAAATTCAAAACCTGAGTATTTTTGTAATACTTCCCAGTCGCCTTCCGCTTTCAATTCATCAACAATGTTATAAGTTGGCGGTGCTACTACAAGTGGTGCTTTAAATTCAACTTTACCATTTTGTGATTCAATGTTTTTAAGCATTTGTGCCAAAATTTTCATATCACCCTTGTGAACCATACAAGAACCAATAAATCCAAGATCTACTTTTTTATCGCCACCGTAGTAAGACAACGGTCTGATAGTATCATGGGTATATCTTTTTGAAACATCGGCATTGTTTACGTCTGGGTCAGCAATCATTGGTTCAGCAATTAGGTCTAAGTCAACTACTACCTCAGCGTAATATTTAGCGTTAGCATCAGGTCTAAGCGCTGGTTTTTCACCAGATTGAATTTCAGCAATTCTCTTATTAGCCTTATCAATCAATCCTTGAAGCACTTGGTTTTTGTTGTCCATGCCCTTGTCAATCATGATTTGGATTCTGCTTTTAGCAATCTCCAATGACTCTATTAAAGTAGCATCTTCAGAAATACAGATAGATGCTTTTGCTTTCATTTCCGCTGACCAGTCTGTAAATGTAAAGGCTTGGTCGGCAGTAAGTGTACCAATATGCACCTCAATAATTCTACCTTGGAACACGTTTTCTCCACCAAATTGTTGAAGCATTTGTGCTTGAGTAGCATGTACCACATCACGAAAATCCATATATTCCTTCATGTCACCTTTAAAAGTAACTTTTACAGAATCAGGAATTGGCATAGACGCCTCGCCTGTAGCAAGTGCCAATGCCACTGTACCAGAGTCAGCACCAAAAGCTACACCCTTAGACATACGAGTGTGCGAGTCACCACCAATGATGATAGCCCAGTCATCTACCGTAATGTCATTCAATACTTTGTGAATTACATCGGTCATTGCGTGATAAACCCCTTTAGGATCACGAGCAGTAATCAAACCGAAGTCGTTCATGAACCTCATCAATTTTGGAATATTCGCCTGAGCTTTTTTATCCCAAACAGAAGCCGTATGACAACCTGATTGATAAGCACCATCAACCGTCGTAGAAATAGTAGTTGCAGCCATTGATTCTAATTCTTGGGCTGTCATCAAACCAGTAGTATCTTGTGACCCTACGATATTTACTAATACACGAACATCTGAGCCTGCATGTAAAACTTTACCCGGCGTAGCACCTACTGCGTTTTTATTGAAGATTTTTTCTACCGCTGTAAGGCCTTGTCCTTCATTAGAAACTTCTTTTGAAGGAGCATATACTGGAGCAATTGCAATACCTAAAAGTTCAGAAGCAAATGTTTGGATTTTTTTACCAAATACGATAGCATAAGACCCTCCTGCTTTGATAAATTCTATTTTTTGAGGAGTAAACGCCTTAGAAATATCAATCAGCTCCACATCGCCATTGTATAATTTCTTCGTTTTTGTATTAATTGTAAGTACAGTACCTGTTTCTACAGAATACACCTGCTCAAGTATCGGCTCGTTATTTTCATCACGAATAATTTTACCCGCTTCATCTACTTTTTTAACCCAGTTTTTAAGGTCAATTCCGATACCGCCCGTTACATCTACTGTAGTAAGGAAAATTGGAGAAATACCATTCGTACCACCAACAATTGGAGCAAAGTTCACGAAAGGAACGTAAGGACTTGCTTGCTTGCCCGTCCAAAGTGCCACATTATTTACTCCTGACATTCTTGATGAACCTACACCCATTGTTCCCTTTTCTGCAATTAACATCACAGATTTATCTGGGTGTTGCGCTTTCAATGCTTCGATTTCAGCTTGAGCAGCAGGAGAAATCATACATTTTCCGTGCAATTCACGGTCAGAACGTGAATGAGCTTGGTTTCCTGGAGAAAGTAAATCTGTTGAAATATCGCCTTCACCTGCGATAAATGTAACCACTTTAATTTCTTCAGGTATTTCTGGAAGTTTCGTGAAAAATTCTGCTTTAGCATAACTCTCAAGGATGTCTTTTGCTGTTGCATTGCCACTTAGGAAGGCATTTTTCAAACGACTCAAGTCTAAATCGTATAAATAAACTTGCGTTTTCAATACGTCACCTGCCTGTTTTGCAATAGCAGCGTCATCTCCTAAAGCCAAATCTAATAATACTTCAATCGAGGTACCACCCTTAATGTGTGATAACAATTCGAAAGCAAAATCAGGCGAAATTTCTTTTACAACAGACTGACCAAGTATAATCTCTTTTAAAAACTTAGCCTTTACACCTGCCGCAGGAGTAGTTCCTGGCAAAGTGTTATAAATAAAAAACTGAAGTGAATAAGGACGGTGTTCGTTGCCCAAATCTTTAATTTGTTCAATGATTTCGCTTACCAATTCAGCACTATCAATTGGCTTAGGATGAAGTCCTTGCGTTTTTCTTTCTTCGATTTCTTTAAGGTAATCGTTATAAAAATTCATATTGTATTATTTACAGTTATTATGGTATTTTTACGTGTATATTTTTATATCAGTAAACTTCTTCTTAGAATTTAAATTAAGTTTTTCTGTGAATTAGTTGTCTTACAAATTTATAAAAAGCAACTTCGATTTAAAAATTTTTTATCGAATAGACGTTTTTAACATATATTTTCTTTGTTTTGTGTTATTTTTAATTGTGTTATTCTATCATTGAACAGGCAAGCATGATTTTTTTATTAATTCCCAATTAACAATAAAACCTTATAACATTAAAAAATGTATTTTTAACGATATAAGTACGCCCACAGACTGCAAAGAACTTAAAATACCTGAAATTTGTTATCTCTATACATTAAGAATGGAAAATAGTAATTAGATTTATGGATAAATCTTTATTCTTTAAATCTTATAATTTCGTGAACTCTTAACTAAAAACATATTATGGCTTTTGACATTGAAATGATTAAAGCAGTTTACGATCGTATGCCAGCCCGTGTGGAGGCAGCTCGTAAACTTGTCGGCAGACCCCTTACCTTAACAGAAAAAATTCTTTACTCTCACTTGTGGGAAGGTACTCCAACAAGTACGTTTGAGAGAGGTGCTTCTTATGTTGATTTTGCACCAGACCGTGTAGCGATGCAGGATGCTACAGCTCAAATGGCTCTTTTACAATTTATGCAGGCTGGTCGTCCGAAAGTAGCTGTTCCTTCTACTGTTCACTGCGACCACTTAATCGAAGCTAAAGTAGAATCGAAAATTGACCTTTCGGTTGCGATTGATAAAAACAAAGAGGTTTACGATTTTCTCTCATCTGTTTCAGATAAATATGGCTTAGGCTTCTGGAAACCAGGTGCAGGTATTATTCACCAAGTAGTATTAGAAAACTATGCTTTCCCAGGTGGTATGATGATTGGAACTGACTCTCACACAGTAAATGCTGGTGGGTTAGGTATGATTGCCATTGGTGTGGGCGGTGCAGATGCTTGCGACGTAATGGCTGGTTTAGCTTGGGAGTTGAAATTCCCTAAACTTATTGGGGTTAAATTAACTGGTAAATTAAACGGTTGGACTGCTCCAAAAGACGTAATCTTAAAAGTAGCAGGTATCCTCACTGTAAAAGGTGGTACTGGCTGTGTCGTTGAATATTTCGGCGAAGGTGTTACTTCAATGTCATGTACAGGAAAAGGGACTATCGCCAACATGGGTGCTGAAATTGGTGCAACTACTTCTACTTTCGGTTATGACGAATCGATGGCTCGTTATTTAGCTTCTACAGGGCGTGCTGAGGTAGCTGCTTTGGCCGATGCTATTAAAGAACATTTGACTGCTGACCCAGAAGTATATGCTGACCCAGCTTCTTATTTCGACCAAGTTATCGAAATCGACTTAGATACATTAGAACCACATTTGAACGGTCCTTTCACACCAGATTTAGCAACGCCTATCTCTAAAATGAAAGAATTAGCAGAGAAAAACGGCTGGCCAACTAAAATAGAAGTAGGTTTGATTGGTTCATGTACAAACTCATCTTACGAAGATATTTCGCGTGCGGCATCTTTAGCGAAACAAGTGGCTGCCAAAGGCTTAAAAACGAAATCAGAATACACTATCACACCGGGTTCTGAATTAGTACGCTATACAATCGAACGTGATGGATTCATCGAAACTTTCAATGAAATCGGAGGTAAAGTATTCTCTAATGCTTGTGGACCATGTATTGGTCAGTGGGCTCGAGCAGGTGCTGAAAAAGCTGAGAAAAACACCATCGTTCACTCTTTTAACCGTAACTTCGCTAAACGTGCTGATGGTAACCCTAATACGTACGCCTTCGTTGGTTCTCCTGAATTAGTAACGGCTTTGGCAATTGCTGGCGATTTGACATTCAACCCTCTCACAGATTTCTTAACAAACGAAGCTGGAGAATTAGTAAAATTAGATGCACCATCGGGTGATGAATTACCTAAAAGAGGATTTGCAGTAGAAGATGCTGGTTATCAAGCACCTGCTGAAGACGGCTCTTCTGTACAAGTGAAGGTTTCTCCAACATCTGATCGTCTTCAATTATTAGATCCATTTACAGCTTGGGAAGGCACTGACTTATTTGGCTTGAAATTATTGATTAAAGCAAAAGGAAAGTGTACCACTGACCATATTTCTATGGCTGGACCTTGGTTGAAATATCGTGGACACTTAGATAATATCTCAAACAATATGTTGATTGGGGCATTGAACTTCGCTAATGAGAAGACAGATAATGTTAAAAACCAATTAACAGGTCAATACGGGCCAGTTCCTGCTACACAACGTGCCTATAAAGCGGCAGGTATCGGAACAATCGTAGTGGGTGATTCAAACTATGGAGAAGGTTCTTCACGTGAGCACGCTGCGATGGAGCCGCGTCACTTAGGTGTTCGTGTGGTATTAGTAAAATCTTTTGCTCGTATTCATGAAACTAACTTGAAAAAACAAGGTATGTTGGCAATTACATTTGCGAATGAAGCAGACTACGATTTGATTCAAGAAGACGATACAATAAATGTGCTTGGTTTAACTTCATTTGCTCCGGGTAAGCCATTGCAAGTTGTTTTAAACCATAGTGACGGTTCAACTGATACTATTGTAGTAAACCATTCTTATAATGATCAACAAATTGAATGGTTTAAAGCAGGTGGTGCATTGAATATTATTCGTGCTAATGTAGCTAAGTAATTTATTAGGTATAGATATATCAACCTCAAACATGAGTCATCCCGAATTTTCTCATAAAATAGTGAGTTTTGGAGGATTTGTAAGTATTATCGTCTTGTCCTTACTTTTCTTTTCTTGATAAAAGAAAAGTAACAAAAGAAAATCAAGAATTCCTAAACTCGCTCCGCTCAAACAGTAGGAATTCGGTATTTATCAATCATAAAAAAACGGTCTAAATTAGTTTGTAGACCGTTTTTTATGCAATTTTAAAATTCGGGATGACTCATGTTTGAGCTAAACTTCCTTTTTTCCTCCCTTATTAAACTGACAGCATTTCTATAAATTCATTCTCGGTGATTATTCTAATTTTATACCCTATTGCAACTAATTGCTCTGCCATGCTAATTTTTGAAGATTTATATCCTTGGCTGACTCTATAAACATCTGATTGTCCTATTACAATATAATCCGTTTTATTGCTTACACCACTTGAACAGCTTCCTCCTAGTCTTTTTATTAAGGCTTGGGCGTCTTTTCTTACAAAATACTCTAATGTTCCAGTAAACACTACCTCTTTACCATTAAAAGCATTGGAGTGGCTCTCATTAATAGCTATTTCAAGGGTTTTCTTTTTCTTTGAAACTCCAGTGGAACGTTTCTTAGCCTGATTATTAGCCTTGAATAGGTATATTTCTTCGATACTTGTTAACGATAACTCATCCAACACTTTAAGGACTAAATGAGCGCATGCTTCAGCATCCTCTAAAGCATTATGATGGTTGAATCTATAATTTTCAAGTTTAGAGGCTACCAAATAACTCAATCCGTAACCTATTTCTCCCTGCCAAGCCATTCTTGATAAGGCAATCGAGCACATGGGCGTAAACTGAGCAGTTTGTATATTATAATGCGAGCAGACGCTATTTAATACACCAAAATCAAAACTTGCATTGTGTGCAATGACTACTTGATTATCCAAAAGAGGTTTCAGTTCATGCCAAATCTCCTTAAAAGTTGGTTTATCTACTAAATCCTTCAATTCGATTTTGTGGACTTGATTTTGGTAAAAGCCCATTTCAAAGGGAGTAGGTTTTATCATCCATTCTTTTCTCTCAACGATATTTCCATTTTCAACCCTTACAAGTCCCAAAGCACAAGCACTTCCTTTAAAATTATTAGCGGTTTCAAAATCAATTGCAACAAAATTCATCTTGATAATTTTTATGGTTGAGTGGTGATATACTGGCTAACTTTTAATCTACCAACGATGTTAATATTTTACCAAATTTATTAGAATTAACATTACGTAAAAAGTCTCAGATTATTATATGTTGACAAATGATAATGAAATACCCCACTTTGAGAAGCAATTAGTGCAAATTGAGCAACATCCTAACCTCATAAAAGTACCAAAGATGGCTAAGTATGGCTTGGAATAAATGTGGATGACTTTCGACAAGGAGCTATACTTTTTTGATAGGATTACTCCTTTTAATATGCTTTATAGCATGGTAATAGTTTTTGAGGAATGAATTATCAATTATAACGTTTTAAAATAATGGAATTAGAAGTTCTTTTAAGAAAATATATTTCAAACGATAGTTATACTAGTCGGGACATTCCTGCTAGTCATAGATTGTATATAATAGATTTATATATTAAAGATCTGAAAAACTATTTGAAAGAGTTACATGAGTTGATTATTAATCAAACTGAAAATGATGAAAATAAAGCTCACCATTTAGGTTTATTAACAGGCTTAGTAGAGCGAATAATTGTCGAGTTGAATAATGAAAATAATATTGTAAATGAATTGAATCAAATTGACCTCACTGGAGAAGCTAACTTACGCTAATTGTGTCAGAAAAAATCTTTTTATGCCAATATAACCATCTTAAAAAATTCTAACTGTCATTGATTGAGCGTTTGATGGCTCAAAAAACTGTAAAAAGCCCTCAAATATTATCTGGGGGCTTTCTTATAACAAAACAAAACCACAAGAAACCAAACTTGTGGTTCACAAAGATATTGAATATTTCTTATAAAAGGGAGATAAAGAGCATAGTTCCATTATTGTGGAGAATTGAATCAGTATAGTACCATACAAAATACAGAAAGCTTAATAATTATTCTCTATTAAGTTTTTAAAAACTTAATAGAGAATAATTTGGGACGAATATGAGCAGTAGTTTTTTCAATAGAAAATAAAGGTTTTATAGCTAATTTGAAGTAATGTATTCGTTATTATAAAGACAATATAAGCTAACACTTAAATGGTTTATCCAAAATTAAGCAAGCTAGGTTATGTAACAATATTATAGATTATAGTATGTAAAATTTAGCTATGAATAGAAGAATTTATAAATATTATGATTTTCAGTTAAACAAATTCATTAAACGTCAAGTTAGCAAAGTACGCTTTTAAAATAATCCCTTATAAAAGATAAATTGAATTATGAAGCTGTTAAAGGAATTGAGTTTTAGAATAACCTATCATGCCAAGGTTGAATAAGCTTCTACAGTTTTGTAATAGCCTGTTCATTACAAAGGCAAAATCTCACAATTAAAGCCATGAAATCATGATAAAAAAATTAGCTACTAATACTTTTGATATTGTCATGAATGAAGAGGAAATAGAATCAAACGTATATAGAAGAAGAATAACTTCTAACATCCGTTTAGATTCCAATCCTAAAGAATATAAATTAGAATTTCTTTGTGAATATTCAGAATTATGGCATATCTATTCTAATCCCAACAATGAATTTAAAATATGGGATGATAGCAATGAACATTTAGGTTATAAAGAAAGCAAAAAGAAATCTCTTAAATTATCATTAATAAAAAATAGTAAAGAGGATAAATCACAAGGCTTTACAATTTTAGTTTATTTCTGGGGAAAGATATTTTCAAAAGAAAATGACAATACTTTCCTAATAATTCCTGAAACATCTCAATTTAGAAGTAAGTATTTCAAAGAAATATTTATTAATAATAGAGAGAAAGGAGATATAATTAAATCTGGTATGCATAATATATACAAAATAATTATTCTTTTGGCATTATGTATTGAAATAGGGTATTTTGAGGAAGCTAATAGTCCATATAAGAAGGGAACTATTTATTATTTTACTGAAATAAACTTTGGGGGGAAATGTTATGAAATATATTTCAATGTGTTGATTAAAAGTAAAGGACTGATTAGTATAGATCATATCATTGAAATCTAAGTTTTCTATCCTGCCAATGTCAAAAATTCTGCTACAGTTTTGTAGCAGAATTTTTTATGAAATACAAAGGGATTATCTATAAGGATTATTTACTTATTAGATAATGTGAAACTCAAGCTGTTAAAAGAATTACAACATCCCTTATCCTCAATATTCTAAGTGCCATTTTACTGCCATTTTAGTGCCATCACTTTTGGTATTTGGCATATTAAAAGCATAAAAAGCCCTCTGACATAGTCTGAGGGCTTTCCTTCTGAAACAAAACCACAAGAACCATTACTTGTGGTAAAGTTTTAATATTTTATGCTTCTGCAAGGAATTCATCGTGTTGAGAAATATCCAAACCTACTCTTTCTTCTTCTTCAGTTACACGTAAAGGAATGATTTTATCTGTAATGAATAATAAGAAATATGAAAGACCAAATGCGAAAGCTGAAACAACTACAAGAGCTACTAAGTGCTTGATGAATAAAGCTGGGTCACCAGTGATGAAGAAACCTTGTTCTGTTTCAACAACTGCACCATTAACTGCTTTAGAAGCAAATAAACCAGTCATTACCATACCTACCATACCACCTACACCATGGCAAGGGAATACATCTAAAGTATCATCTAATTTAGAATTAGCTCTCCAGTGTGCCGCAACGTTTGAAATAATAGCAGCGATTGTACCAATTGTGATAGCGGCTGTTACTGAAACAAAACCAGATGCAGGCGTAATAGCAACTAAACCTACTACAGCACCGATAGAGAAACCTAACGCTGAAACTTTACGGCCACGTGTTACATCAAATAAAATCCAAGAAAGACCAGCAGAAGCAGCTGCTACGTGAGTAGTTGCAAATGCAGATACTGCTAATGGACTAGCACCTACTGCTGAACCAGCATTGAAACCGAACCAACCGAACCAAAGTAAACCAGTACCTAATAATACGTAAGGAATGTTTGCTGGAGGAAGAATATTCGCTTCAACGTGTGACTTACGACGTTTTAAATATAATGCACCTGCTAAAGCAGCCCAACCTGCACTCATGTGTACAACTGTACCACCCGCGAAGTCAAGAACACCATATTTAAACAACCAACCTTCTGGGTGCCATGTCCAGTGTGCTAACGGAGCATAAACTACTACACAGAAAAGCACCATAAATAATACAAATGCACGGAAGTTAATACGCTCTGCTAAAGCACCCGAAATAAGTGCTGGCGTAATAACGGCGAATTTCATTTGGAAAAATGCAAACAAAGCAAATGGAATAGTACCAGCTAATGGCCAAGGCTTACCATCAAATACTCCTTGGAACATAAAGTAAGTAGAAGGGTTACCTACAAAACCTCCGATTGTTTCTCCGAAAGCTAAGCTGAAACCAAATACTACCCAAATAACTGTAATTACACCCATTGCAATGAAAGATTGCAACATCGTAGAAATTACGTTTTTGTGGTTAACCATACCACCATAAAAGTAAGCTAAACCAGGAGTCATTAATAATACTAAACCTGAAGATACTAGCATCCAAGCAGTATCACCTGTATCAATGCCTTCTGTTACCGCAGCACCCGGAGCAGGAACAAATGCTGCTCCAATTGCAATAATAAGCAAAATGAGAATTGGAATAAATGTTGGTTTTTGTGTCATTGTGATTAGTGTTTTAGGGGTTTATTATGGAATTGTTTACAGAAACTAAATTACACATAACCAGCTATATTTTAGCTGATTATGTGTATTATTATCATTAAAACTTATAAATCATAGCCATACCTAAAGTAGCTTGTGATTTAGTCTCTTTGCCATCACCATCTGTAAAGAAGTTTTTATCATAGCTATCAATTCTTAATTCAGGTTTTAACAACAAGTGACCATCAGCAACTGTGAATGTAGGCGTAATTGTGATAGAAGTAACACTAACACCTGTACCATCAGCTAATCTTAACGCACGTACACCGCTAGTATTAGAGAATGATTCATATCTAGCTCCTAGGCTAAATGTGCTTGAAAAGTCATATTTAGGATACACTGCAAAACCACCCCAAGTCTTTTTGGTAGAAGGTCCACCAGTACCTTGATAGTCACCAGTTTGAGCACCCGTAGCAGCATTTAAACCGATTAAGAATTTTTCTGTTACTTGGTAAGTTGTTGTTAAATCTAACAAATTGTATGATGCATCAGATGCACTTACACCAGTGACAGCATCAGAAGCTTCATTAGAAGTAATACCATTTACATAAACGTTCCATCCTGCAACTGGCTGTACAAACACTTGGGCAATTAAACCTTTGCTAGTGTTATTATCCATTAAATTATCAACGTTGTTAACAATACCTCCCATCAAAGAGAATTTATCAGAGAATGTGTATTGTGCTTTTACACCAATGTGGTAGAAAGGACCATTGTTAAATAAATTTGAAAGTGAATAATGATAGTTAACTGGAGCATCAATTACTTCATAGCCGATGTGTGTTCCAAACTGACCAGCCGTAAATGTCAATTTATCAGTTGCCTTCCAGTTGAAATATGCCTGCTTGATAGCCAATGCTGTTGTACCTCTACCTAATGGCCCGATTACGTTTCCGTATTGCCCCAAATCAGCATTTGGTCCGAATGTTAAATCAACAACAACATCAGATTTTGAAGTTGAATAACCAATTTTTGTTTGAACCAAACCTAAAGAAAACTGACCTGATTTCTGATCGAAAGCTCTAGCAGTTCCAGAAGCACCCAAATTGCTTCCACCTACTGGATTATTGAAGTTGTGTAAGTAGTAAGAATCAATATATCCAGAGAAAGTAAACTTACCTTTGTCCTCCTCTTTTTCTTGAGAAAATGCAGGAACGGCTAAAAACAAAGAAAATAACGTGATTAAGGTTTTTTTCATAATAATATTTGGTTGAATGTTTAAATATTAATGCTTGATTACAGTGCAAATATTATAGGTAAAATTTACTATTCCAAATTTTATGTGCAAATTTTTAACCTATTTTAGGCTTTTTTTCAAAAAATAATCCAAAACAGGTATAATTTTAACCACATATTGGGGAAAAATGTCAATATTTTTATCCTACAAGTTCATTTTTAACATATTCTGTAATATTGCAAAAAAACCAAATATTCTTAAAGTAAAATATCAAGAAAAAATATAATTATTCAAATAAAAAAGCCCTGATTTATCTCTAAATCAGGGCTTTCAACTAAAATAAAAAATAACTATTCAGCGTGTAACCAGGCCTTTTTAGCATAAAGGGTTTCTTCGTCTTCTTCGTGGTCTGGATCAGGAACACAACAGTCTACCGGGCAAACAGCTGCACACTGTGGCTCTTCGTGGAAACCCATACATTCAGTACATTTATCTGAAACGATGTAATAAAATTCATCCGAAATAGGTGTCATTGGGTCTTTACCTCCGATAACACTACCGTCTTCTAGTTCAACGTCTACTAATTTGGTTCCACCCGACCAAGTCCATTCTACTCCACCTTCATAAATTGCTGTATTAGGGCATTCTGGCTCGCAAGCACCGCAGTTGATGCATTCTTCGGTTATGATAATTGCCATAAAAACTTCGTTTTAATTGTATATGCTTTCTTAAATTGATTTAATACCTCTATCAGAATTTAAAACATTCTATTTATTTAAATCATTCACAAAATTAACAGTTAAACATTGAATAGCCTATAAAGTTTGGAGACTATTGAAAAAAATATTTCGTTGTATTTGTGTAAATTTGTAAAAAAAGTACAGAAAATGGATTTACAAGCAAGAATTGAAACATTCGTTAGCTTAGGAAATTTCTTAAGAGACGAGGAAAATCAATCAATCATTGAGGAATGGGCAGATAGGGCTTCGCATCAAAACAACTGGTTTACACCCCAAAATACTAAGAATGCTATCAAATCAATCACTGATTTTTATTTAGATAGAGATACCTTGGAAAGATGGGTAGGGTTATATGAAATACCCGATAGACCTCCGATTATAAAAAGTATTGGTGTGATAATGGCTGGGAATATTCCTGCTGTAGGTTTCCATGATTTATTGACGGTTGTCATTGCGGGGCATGACTGTGTAGCAAAGGTTAGTTCGCAGGATTCTGTGTTGATGTTAGCTTTGATTGAAAAGCTGTTAGAAATTAGTCCGACTCTGGGCATTAGAATTAGCGAAAGAATGAACGAAGTAGATGCTTTAATAGCTACTGGTTCTGATAATTCGGCTCGTTATTTTGAATATTACTTCAGAAATAAAGCTCATATTATTCGTCAAAATAGAAGCTCAGTAGCTATTTTAAATGGTAGTGAAACTGAGGATGATTTCTTTGCATTGGGAAAAGACATTACAGATTATTACGGTTTAGGCTGTAGAAATATCTCAAAGTTTTATGTTCCTGAGGATTATGACTTTGTGAATTTTTATGATACTATCGAGCCATTGGGTGATGTTTTTTACCATAATAAATACAAAAATAATTACGATTATAATAAGTCTATTTATTTAGTAAATCAGGTGCACCATTATGATAATGGCTTTTTGATACTGACAAAAAACGAGTCGTTGGTTTCTCCTATTTCAGTTATCTTCTATGAAACTTATGAAAACGAAGAAGATTTAAAACAAAAAATAGCAGATAAAACAGATAAAATTCAGTGTATTGTCTCAAAAGAGGCTTGGTTTGAGGGAAGTATTCCTTTCGGAGAAACACAAATGCCAAAGCTGTGGGATTATGCGGATGGTGTTGATACAATGTTGTTTTTATTGTCATTGAATGACTAAAGATAAAACATTCTCATTTGTAGCATCACAAAAAAGCGGTTAGAAAACTAATCTCTGACCGCTAAAACCGTGGTCTGTGGCACACAGAACACAATACTTGACTATTTTGGTTAATAAAACCATCAATATGAATATTTAACTTTAATGTTCTGTGTGCCATAGAACATGGTTTTAGTTTTCTGACCGCTTTTTTGCCTTATTCCAATTTTTATCCTTAGCGAGCCCTCCCCTCGCTAAGGATTGGATAGTAATAGATTTTTACTCTGCTCTGACTAAAGTTACTGTTTTACCAAAAAGAGGCTTACCTATAAAACCTCTCAAATCCAACATATTTTTATTTTTAAGAGACATTTTACCTGATACCGTCCTCCCAGAACGAGCATCGTAAATTTCACCATGTACCCAGCTATTATTCCCTTCAAATACAAATTTGTTCAGAAAAACAAGTCCAAGTATGTGTCTGGTTCGTAATTTTTCTTCTGGATTTTTTGTATCTAAAATGGGCTTGCCATTCACAGTAGGTGTCTTTAACCAAACTATTTTTCCAAAATAATGATTGTCCTGCTTAAAAATTTGAATCTTGGATGCTCTGTCTTCCGTAAACCACACGCCTACAATTCCATCAGATTCTTCGCTATTTATAAAAGAGCTCAACAAACACCATATAAAAAGCAATGATAACAACTTAGGACACTTCATGAACATATTTTGATACATAGAATTGATATAGTTTGAATGATATAAAAGCAGTAAACACTCCTATTCCAGCACCTGCCAGTACATCAAGCGGATAATGAACACCTACATAAATACGACTATATGAAACAATTATTGCCCACAAAAACAGGTATTTAACCCATGAATATTGTTTGCCAACTAATAATATCAAGCATACCACCAAGGTAAACGAGTTAGCTGCATGAGAGGAACAAAACCCAAATTGACCTCCGCAATTGCCTACTACATGGACTAAATGTTGAATAGCAGGTTCATGACAAGGCCTTAGTCGTTCAACTAATGGTTTAAAAAATGATGAACAAATTTGATCAGCTAATGCTACACTTATTATTATCGTTAGAATAATAGCAATGGATTGCTTTTGATAACGCCATATTAATAACCCAATGATAAGCACGTAAAGGGGAATCCAAGAGTTTCTTGCCGAAATCCAAGCCATAATTGGGTCTAAAGTAGTAGTATGACATGAATTGAGCCATAAGAATACTTCTGTATCAAGTTGATTCATCAAAATTATCTTATAAAATTTAAAAATTCATTTTCTCACGAACCCGCTCGATAGTGGTTTTGGCAATTACTTCGGCTTTGGCTTCGCCTTCTTTTAATTTTTGCTCTAGTTCAGGAATATTATTCATGTAATAATTAAATAATTCTCTTTCTTTGGCAAATTCACGTACTAATACTTGGTGTAAGGCTTGTTTAGCATGCCCATAGCCATACCCCCCTGCTAAGTAATTGGCTCTCATTTCTTCAATTTCTTCGACTGAGGCTACTAAAGAATATAGTTTAAAAACATTATCAGTCTCAGGATTCTTAGGTTCTTCCAGTGGAGTAGCATCGGTAACAATCTTTTTTACGGCTTTCAACAAATCTTTTTCATCCAAGAAAATATCAATATAGTTTCCATAAGACTTTGACATTTTCTGTCCATCCGTACCCGGAATCACCATGACGGTTTCATCAATCTTAGCTTCTGGTATTACCAGCGTATCTTCGCCATATTGATTATTAAACGCTCCGCCCAAGTCTCTTGTCATTTCAAGATGTTGACGTTGGTCTTTTCCTACTGGAACTAAATGTGCATCATATAACATTATATCAGCAGCCTGTAATACCGGATAGGTAAATAACCCAGCATTTACATTAGCTAGTTTTTCAGATTTTTCTTTGAAACTATGTCCATTCGCCAACATAGGGAAAGGTGTAAAGCAACTTAAATACCACATTAATTCGGTATGATAACCTGCTAATCTAGATTGGCGATAGAAAAAATTCTTGTCAGCATCAAAACCACAAGCTAACCATGCTGCGGCGATGGCATATGTATTGTCACGGAGTTGTTTTCCGTCTTTTAAAGAAGTAAGTGTATGTAAATCGGCTATAAACAAAAAAGATTCGTTAGCTGGATTTTTTGATAATTCGATGGCTGGACGAATTGCACCCAAAACATTGCCTAAATGTGGTCTGCCTGATGCTTGTATGCCTGTTAGAATGCGCATTTTAAAAAAGGGTATAATCGTAAAATAAAATGTGTAACTGATGTTAATATTTTGCAAAATTGAGTAAAATCCATGAATCCATCAAATCGTGTTCCCTGATTTTACGTAACTTCACGAATTAAGTATTTTTAACCTAATAAATTATCGTTTTTTTATCTCCTTAAAATTGTCAAGAATGGCTGTTCCTACTTCAACTTTCGATTACCTAAATTTACTCAAAGAAAACAATACCCGAGAATGGTTTCATGCCAACAAAAAAACGTATGATGGTGTAAAGGCTGATTTTGAAGCTACTATCAAAGAACTGATTGGTGCTATTGGGGCTTTTGAAGATATGACTGGCGTTGAAGTAAAAGACTGTAATTACAGGATTGCACGCGATGTTCGGTTTAGCAAAGACAAAGCACCTTACAAAACATGGTTGTCGGCTAGTTTTTCGGCAGGCGGCAGAAAAGCGGGCAGAATGGACTATTACCTTCATATTGAAGACGGCAAATCGTTTATAGGAGGCGGTATGTATTCGCCTACACCCGAACAATTGGCAAAACTCCGACAAGAAATTGATTATAATGCTGCCGAATTAAAATCAATTATTTATAAGCCTGACTTTATAAAGACATTTGGTGAGGCCGAAGGAGAATCGGTAAAGTCGGCTCCAAAAGGATATTCAAAAGAGCATCCAGAGATTGAATTGCTGCGTAAAAAACAATTATTTTTCTGGCATAAATTTTCAAACGAAGAAGTATCGGCGGATAATTTTGTTCAAAAAGTAACTGAAGCATGCTTTATTCTAAAACCATACTTAGACTTTTTAAACTATATTTTCTTTGATGACCAAGAGCCTGCCATAAAATTGTAGCTTTTAAAAAATTGAAGCAAAAACATTGTTCGAATTATTTGAAATCTTATTAGGGCTTTTTAACACATATTCTGCCATCACAGGGAAATGGTCTGAGATATTAAAATCTGAAATAGTATGACACGACTGCACTTGCCATTCTGCACTAAAGAATTGCTGGTCTATTCTCACACAGTACGGTTGTCTGTTCAAGGTAAATCCCAGACCTTTACCTACCTCCTCAAAGGCATTTTTAAAGCTTAAACTCAATTTTCCATAAGCATACCCAAATGGGGTTTCGTTGAAATCACCACAAATGATAACGGGATATTTACTGCCTGCTACATACGACTCTACCTCTTTCAACTGTTCGTTTCTAAACTCAAACCCTTGTTTCATCTTATCAAAAGTATCCATGATTTCCAAGGCAAATTGTTTAAACTCGCCATTCTTCAAGGCATCTATGCTCTGATTGATTCTTACGCCCATAGACCATAAATGTGCATTTACTACCCTGACGGTATCGTTACCATAAGCAATGTCGGCACAGATAAACCCATTGATTTTAGGGCCATAGGCTTTGTCCCAAATCTTACTATATTGGTTAACGATTGGGTACTGAGAAAACAAAGCCAGACCTACAGAACGCTCTTTATCAAAGGTTGTTAGTTTTTCAATCTTATTTGAATATTGTGCTTCAAGGTGTTGATTGGGTGAATATTCTTGAAAACAAGCAATATCCGACTTTAAGGCACTCCATTTTGAGTTTCCTTCTGCATTTTCAGCAAAACATTCTCCATTAAAACTCAATACTTTCAAGGTATTCAAAGAGGTAATTTCTTTTGTATTAGCATTGTTGATGCTTATAAAACGCTTCATGATGGGGAAGGCCATCAATACCCAGATAAAGCCAATAGTGGCCATTACTTTCTGTCTTTTGTATAATAAATAACCGCTTGCTATCAACCCTACTACAAAGGCAATGGGCGAGCTCATCATGATAAAACCTGCTATCCAATGGTCAAAAATTGGATAATGACAAAAAGACATTGTAATGAACAGATAAGAAAGGGCGGTATAAGCTAGAGGAAACTCTTTGAATTTCTGATAAGCAACTCGTAGTCCATCAATGATACTTGACATTAATAAGCTTGGAAAGACGAATAAGATTTGGAAAAATTTGATGTATAATATCATAGCATTAGTGAGTTTAAGGTTGGTGTGTTATCAAACAATTGTGCCGAACAAAAAAAGATATTGCTCCCTTTAAAAACTAAAGACGATGTTTGTTCAACATCGTCTTTTCATTTTATTCATTCCATCATTACTTAACTTGAAATGAACCATTTCCGATTTTGAACCCTTCGGAATATAACTCTATGTTATATTTCCCTGATTGGTAAGAAGAACTTTTACCGTAAATGATGTCCACTTTTTGGTCATTATTTTCAAATGGAACACTTTGTTTGAAGCTGTACCCTAGTTCTTTTCCATCATAATTTACTGTTCCTGCCGAACCATCTTCGCTTACAACCGCTCCGTTTTGATCTAGAATTCTAACAAAAATTTCTTTGTTGTTTTTCTCAGCCACAGGATTAGAAGGCATGATAAATGAAATCTTTAATTTATTGATTTTTGATGCTTTATACAAGCCTCCCTCACGCACTTTACCATTAGATGCCAATGCCGCTACTTGTACATTGATAGCCTTCATAGCACTTGCCATCGTTACTTTACGTTTCAAATCATCATTTTGTGAAGAATAATCAGAAACTGTTTGAACTAATGAAGCTTTTTCAGTTTTCAAGCCAGTGTTTTCAGTAACTACTTGTTGTTTCTCTTCTTCAAGTGTTTTGGTACGTGCTATCAAGTTGCCATTTTCTTCTTGCAATTTGCGAATATCGTCATCCTTAACAGTCAAGAATTTTTCGTATTCTCTGATTTTAGTATCATATTTTTGAACAGAGAAATTAAAATCAGATTTTAATTTCTTTTTATCATTTTCTAATTGAGCTTTTACGTTTTCTAATTCAGTAACATTGCCACCCAATTTTTTAATTTCAGCTATTTTATCGTTTAATACAAAAGCAATAGAGTCTAGTTTAATCTGAGTACTTGATAACTGTTCAACTTTAGTTGTCAATGAATGTTGAAGCTCAAAAGTTTCGTTTCTAGCTCCCATGAATAAGTAACTTAATAAAGCTACAATACCAATCAGAACGCCTATAGTAATTTTGAATACTCCTTGATTGTTGTTTGATTCCATGATTGTTCCTGTTTAAGTAATTGTTGTTGTTTTTGATGATACAAACTAACACGCCTTAACTTAAACAAGAATTAAACTCACATTAAATTTACCTTAAAATTGCTCAGTGTTTTTGGGAAATGATAACGTGAAGATGGTTCCGTTTTTATCAGATACTACTGTGACTTCCCCTTTGTGTAAGCGAGTAACTTGTGAGACTATCGCCAAGCCAACACCATGCCCTTTGGTGGCCTGAGCGGTAGCATTGCTCCGATAAAATGGATGGAAGATGAAGGGTAAGTCAGACGCAGGAATAATCGAGCCTTTGTTCATGAATGATATTTTAATACCTTCTTCGTTGGCTAAGAAGGTGACAATTACTGTATTATCATCTGAAAACTTACAGGCATTGTCCATTAGATTCATCAATACTACCTTTAATGATGCTTCATTGCCTTGGATAATTAACGATTCTTCATCTTCGGGGAAGTCTAGGAAATTAATTTGTACCTGATAATCCTCATGCCATTTTTGAAGTTGTCCTTTGGTTTCCCACAGTAACTCATCCATTCGGATAGGCGTTTTTTGTACACTTTCTGAACTGACGATGGTATTTGCCAAGTTTAAAAGAGTATTGGTTAGCTGAATTAAGGTAGTAGTGTCTTCTTTTAAAGAATTTAAGCTTTTTTCATATACTTCTGGACTCCTTTTTTGCATTAAGGCTACGTCTATCTGCGAATATATTTTGGTAAGAGGATTCTTTAATTCATGCGAGACATTGGCAATAAACATTTTTTGCATAATCAGGGCATCCTCAATCCTATCTAATAGTTGGTTAAAAGTAGCCACCAACAACCCTATTTCATCTGAACGATTGGGATGTTCTACCCTTTTGGCGACATACTCAGGGAAAATACCATTTACCTGTTTAATAATACCCGACATTGGTGCCAGTGCCCTATCAGCGAAAAACCAACCTGATAGTCCTAGTAGTAAAATACCTGCCAATATCATAATCATCAAGATTCGCCTCAGGTCCTCCAAGGCTTCTATGCCATTTTTATCAATAGCACTTACTACCACCCAGTTGTCCGACTCTCCTTTTTTAAGGTGTATGCCCAGTACCTGATAGTCGCCAACACGGGCATAGGTAGTAATCTGGTCAGATTTCATCAAGGGCAACAACTGTTGGCGTGAAAGCAGATTGCCATTGTTGGATGAAAACACAATCATCTTACTGATTTCATCATACACAAAAATATTTTCATCAATCAATAATTCTTTATCCGAAATATTGACCAATCTCAATACTGTCGAATCAGTTGCTTGTAAATCGAAGAGTAATGTGGTGGTAGTGATGGCACGGTCTTGCAGGCGTTTATAAAAACGTTTTTCAAGATACAGCTTACTAAAGAAATATACTCCTACTGAAAAAAGTAGTAAGATGGCCGTTACCAATGCGATGAACTGGTAAGTAAGTCTGGAGCGAATATTAATCATCAATTTGGTATTTTCAGTACATAACCCATCCCAATCTGTGTATGTAATAGTTTGGTGTCAAAATCTTTATCAATTTTTTTGCGGACAAAGTTTACATATACTTCTATGACGTTAGTACCCGTATCAAAGGTTACATCCCAGATTTTTTCGGCCAGTTCAGCTTTAGAAATTACGCGTCCTTGGTGCCTGATAAAATATTCTAGCAACGAAAACTCTTTGGCTGTCAATACGATTTCTTTACCCCCCCTAGACACACTCTTGCTTTCTAAATCCATTTCCAAATCCGATATTTTCAGCGTATTAGCTGTTTGTATAGAACCTATGCTTCTGCGGGTTAAAGCACGGATTCTGGCCATTAATTCTTTGAATTCAAACGGTTTTACCAGATAATCGTCGGCACCACTATCAAGCCCGATGATTTTATCATCAGTAGTACCAAGGGCTGTGAGGAGAAGGATTGGAAAAGAAATGCCATTTGCCCGAAGTTTTTTGCAAAGTTCTAAACCATTAATGCCGGGTAAGATGATATCAGAGATGATTAAATTATAATGATTGCGAGAAGCGAGCTGAAACCCCATATTGCCATCATAGGCTACATCTACTTCACATTGCTGTTCTTCAAGCCCTTGTTTGATGAGTTGCACCGTCTTTATTTCGTCTTCTATTACTAATATTCTCATACGATGTTCGTTTGCTTTAATCAAAATTAAGGAATATTAGCCAGAAAGAACTATAATGAAAATTGTAAAAGGCGTATTTTAAGGGAATTTTAATGTTTAATGAAGATTTTTAAGGACTCTAAAAGCATTTATTAGTTATTTTCCAGCAAAATAGATTTTACAAGTTCATAACGTTCCGTAGTGATTAAATGCCCGTTTTCGGGTAAATAAATCAAGCGATGAGGGGCATTTTCTAAGGAATTGGCCACAAACTGTCCATTGGTTGTTTCAATAATCCAATCTTTCCCCCCTTGCAAAATGGTAACGGGGCAAGTAATTTTTCGCCAAAAAGGCAATAGTTTTTTTAATTCCTTTACATGGCTAAACTTTTCATCGCTAGCTGCATTGATATATTGAGGTAAAAATAACCTTGCGAATTTTGAATTGATAGGCTTTGAAAACCACCAGAATTTTTCGACAGATGGGTCGCATGCGGGTGATACCAATATCAAGGCTTTTATAAATGCAGGATATTCTGCGGCCATTCTAGCAGCCACACCTGCCCCATACGAACGCCCCAACAAAACAACGCCCGAAGGCTTTTTAATCTTAATGATTTGGTAGAATATTTTGGCTTGTTCTTCGATAGAAGCCACCTTATGTCCAGAATTATTATAGCCTGCACGGTCGGGTACTACTATTTGGTATTTTTCCAATAGCAAACTATCTGCTAAAAATTCTTTATACCCCGACCACGCCCCCGGAGCTCCATGAATCAAAAAAAGCATAGGTTTGGTAGTATCGCCAGACGACGCATAGAAATACTTGTTGCCTTCGTAATTAAAGTATGAAAAGTTGGGTTTGGGTGGGTGCTGACTATAATATTTATCAACAGCTTCGTCGTTCATTTTGAAGCTCTTCAAACATGAAATGCAACTTACGATGAGTAAAAGGATGACAACTTTATGAAATGTCTTCAAGAAAATGCTTCTGATTTAATGATAAATTTATTTTATTCCATTCAATATTTTTAGTCTGCTCATACTGCCTGATAGGGCAATTTTCAATTTTGCAATGATGACAGCAATCTGGCAAACATGGGTCGGCATGAATAAAAAACTCTACGTTTGAGTCAAATTCTTTGCCTAAAATTTCTTCAAACTCATGTACAGTATCATGCACTTTATCTAATACCCAATAGTTGGGTAAAGTTAGGTGACAGTCAATGTGGAGGTCGGAACCGTACTCTTGTATCCTCAGGTTATGGACATCTATCCATTCTTTCTTTTGATTATTTTTGAGAATTTCTACGATACTATGTAGGATATTATCATTGGTTTCATCCATTAATCCCCCAATGGATTTTCTGATAATTTTGATACCACTAATGCCCATAAAAGCAGCAAAAATGATAGAAGCTACGCCATCTATCCATAAAGCCCCTGTGAGAATGATTAAACCAATAGCAATAATCAGAATAATACCACTCATAGCATCTAATTTTAGGTGTTTCCCATCTGCAATAAGTGTTGGTGAGTTTTGTTTGGCTCCTTCTTTTTCTATCGCATAACCTAAAAAATAATTAATCAAGGCACCCGCCGAAATAATAACCAGACCAACGTTTAGGTCGTTTAAAGGCAAGGGATTAACAAAACCTTGTACCGAGTGAAATATGATAAATATACTGGCTAGCGTGATAAGTACGCCTTCTAATCCTGCTGAAAAAAATTCGATTTTGCCATGTCCATAAGGGTGGTTCAAATCTTTGGGGAGCGATGCTAAATAAACTGCATAAAAAGCAAAACCACTGGCTACTACATTAATGATTGATTCTAGCGCATCCGTTAGGATAGCACTTGAATAAGTTAAATAATAAGCAACGAATTTTACAATCATCAGTAGTGTACTCACCACAAATGATGTAAGTATTAATTTATATTTAGGAGACATTCTTCGTATATTTAATCACAAAGGTACGAAATTCATATTTTAATTTTAGAACATACTATTATACCTTTGCAAAATGACAACTTTTGATAATCCTTGGAAGACGATATCGTCTCGTGAAGTTTATGATAATCCGTGGGTAAATATTCGCCACGAAGAAGTAATTAAGCCCAACGGCGAAGCAGGTATTTATGGTGTAGCTCATTTTAAAACAAGGGCTGCTGCAATTTTACCACTCGACGAAGAAAACAATACTTGGTTAGTTGGCCAGTATCGATATACTTTAAACGAATATACATGGGAGATTCCCATGGGGGGTGGCTCTTTTGAGGTAGATATTCTGGAATCTGCTCGGCGTGAATTAAAAGAAGAGACAGGCATAGAAGCAGAAAAATGGACGGAATTAGGAAAACTTCATACATCAAATTCTGTAACCGACGAGGTTGGTTTTATGTTTCTGGCAGAAGGTTTAACCTATGGAGAGGCCGAACCAGATGATACGGAGATTTTGGTGTTGAAGAAAGTGAGTTTAGTTGAAGCAATCAGAATGGTAATGGATTCCGAAATTACGGATTCATTAAGTATTGCAACAATTCTGAAAGTGGCACGTTTGAAAGGAATTTAATTTTATGATAATTAATGCGATTGTTTTTGGATTCCTTTATGGATTCTTATTGTGTTTTACTTTTGGGCCGGCGTTTTTTAGATTGATACAAACTAGTATTGATATTGGGTTTAGAAGAGGAGTATTAATTGCGGGAGGAGTAACGGCTGCGGATGCTATTTTGATGTTTTTTGCAGTATTTGGCACTAGTTTTCTACCAAAGTTTCAATATTTCAATGTTACTATTGCCCTTGTTGGGGCATCTATTTTGTTTATCCTTGGGTTCAATAGTTTATTTAAACAGCAAACCCAATTGGTATATCCTAAATCGAAATTTGGCTCTTTTCTATACTACTTTACGTCAGGTATATTGTTGAATTTACTCAATCCTTCAAATTACATTGCAGTTTTCACTACGTCTACTTACTTAACTAGTGTAGAAGGCTTTAGCCTTAATGAAACCATTATTTTTTTCATAGCAAGCTTATGTGCTACGATGTTAGCTGAATCGTTGATTGCTTTCTATGCTCAGAAAATGAAGAAGGTATTAACCCCTAAAATTTTAAGGAGAATCAATCAAGTAGCTGGTATTATTTTTATTATTTCAGGGCTGCTGATTCTTTGGAAGCAGTTTTTGTAGGGGGATAGCTGTGAGTTATGAGATTTGAGCTGTGAGTCTTAAAAGTAATATTTTTACCCGCTGATTTACAGAGATTTTCTCACTGATTTTCGCAGATACATTATATCAGGGAAAATCAGCGTAGTTAATCTGCAAAATCAGCGGGTAAAATGACAACTCACAACTTATTTAATATACGCTTCCCATTCAGCAATTAAGTCTTTTTTCTTCAATACTCTCGGGAATTTATGTTGTCCGCCTGTTTTGCCTTTAGATGCCATAAAATCATAAAAGGCTTTCACTGGCAATACACTGATTTCCAATCCTTTTAAAGCATGTTTTCGCTCTACGGGATAATCATCATTGATTCTGCAAAGAGTTTCGTCTATAAATTTTAGCAATTCCTCAGCATCCACTTGATCATCCGTCCCAACATACCAATGATGCCCGAAGGTATCTTCCAGCCTTTTACCTACCACCGTAAATTCTCTTATATCGATATTAAATTGCTTGCAAGCCAATTCAATGGCTTTATTCATGTTGTCTACAGAAAGGTGTTCTCCACAAAGACTCAAAAAGTGCTTTGTTCTGCCTGTAATAATAATTTCGGCTTGTTTTTTATTGGTAAACTTAATGGTATCGCCTATCAGATAACGCCATGCTCCAGATACTGTAGAAATCAACAGCGCATATTCTTTCCCCTCCTCTACTTCATCTATCATCAATGTTTCTGGGTATTGAACCATACTGCCGTCTTCATCGAAATTGCGGTCATTAAAAGGAATGAACTCAAAGAAAATCCCATTGTTTAACACCAACTGCATATCGCTATTGGGGTGGGTCTGATACGCCAAAAAGCCCTCTGAAGCCAAATATGTTTCAATGTAAGTAATCGGGCGACCAAGTAATTTGGCAAAACCTTGCTTGTAGGGCTCAAAACTTACTCCGCCATGACAATATATTTCTAAATTCGGCCAGATTTCATGGATGTTTTTCAGGTTATATTCTTTGATGATTTTTTCCATCAAAATCTGAATCCACGCCGGCACCCCTACAATAAAACCGATATCCCAATCTTTTGCTTTCTTCGTTATTTTATCTAATTTTTCACTCCAGTCGGCAGTTTCAGCAATTTTTTTTCCAGGTTTATAAAAACGCTCGAACCAAAACGGGATTTTTCCTGCGGTAATACCACTCAAATCACCTTCAAAATAATCACCTCTATCCTGCAATTTTGTACTTCCACCCAGCATTAAATAGCCTTTTTCGTACAATTGAGAAGGGAGGTTTTTATAAGCAGACAATGCCAAAATTTGGCGAATGGAAGTCCTGTGGATGGCTTTTACCATGTCTTTCGTAACAGGAATATGCTTGGAAGCGGCCTCGGAAGTACCCGAACTCAACGCAAAATATTTCACATTCCCTACCCACGAAACATTCTTTTCTCCAGCCAAAGTCTTGTGCCACCATTCTGCAAACATTTTGTTGTAGTCATAAACAGGAACAAGCTTCTTATATTTTGTATAGAATTCTTTATCGTCCGAAAACAATGCAGCATTCATAATTTCCTCAAAATGATACTTCTCTCCAAATTGCGTAAAACGTCCTTTGTTCAACAACTTCACCAAGGTCTTACGTTGAATCTTCGCTAAATTAGATTTTGGGCGTTTTATCAAGCCTGTCAATCCGATACCTCTTTTTAAAATATTGCCAACTATTGCCATAGGAATTAATTCGTCAGAAAAAGTTTAAAGTTTTTACCTATTAAAACCATTCTTTGATGGTATCAAGTGCTTGATAATCTGTTAAATCAAATTTTGCGGGAACAATTGAAACATAGTTTTCAGCCAAAGCATCTTCATCATTTCCCCCTGCGGTATCTTTATTTTGAAGAAATCCATCCATCCAATAATATGACTTTCCATACGGGTCTTGTCTTTCTTGAAAGGTCTCTCGATACAAAGCATCTGTTTGTCTACACACTTTAATGCCTTTAAGGGGTTCATCAGATTTTTTAGGAAAGTTTACATTCAAGGCAATGCCTTTAGGTAAACCATTTGCCAATACTTTGTTTGCAATCTGAATGATGTATTCTTCTGTATGCGAAAAGTCGGCTTCAGCACCAAAATCACACAACGAAAAACCAATCGCTGGGATGCCTTCTATGGCTGCTTCTATCGCCGCCGACATAGTACCACTGTAAATTACTGAAATAGAAGAGTTTGAGCCATGATTGATACCCGAAACTACTAAATCTATTTTCCTACCTTTTAATAAAAAGTGTTTCCCAAATTTTATACAATCAGCAGGTGTTCCACTGCATTGATAAGCCTCTACATTAGGTAAAAAATCCTTTACTGGGTTCACTCTGAGTGGTCTGTCTAACGTAATTGCATGGCCCATTCCAGACTGGTGACTATCGGGCGCTACTACGTATACCTCGCCAATCCTAGACATAATCTCTGCTAATGTTTTTATCCCTTTCGCCGCTATTGAATCATCATTAGCAATCAATATGAGTGGTTTTTGCATTGTTTGTAATCAGTATTTTAAAAATCTGCGTTTGTTGTATCAAATTTACTGTTTTAGCTTCTTTTAGCTCTAATTATTATTATTAAATATCTAATAATAATACCAGAATATCTTTACTTTTGAATCTAAAATCAAATATAGGTAGTTTTGTTGTGGCGACGAAATTACAGAAATCTTTCATGTTAAAAATCATAGGTCAACTAATACTACAATTTTCAGGCTGGAAAGTTATCGATAATACCCCCAATGGCGTAAATTCACACCACCGTGCTGTGATTATTGCGGCTCCGCATACCTCTAATTGGGACTACATCTTTTGTATGGCAACCATTTATTCTGTCAAACTACAGATTCGCTATTTGGCCAAAGCTTCCCTGTTTAAATTTCCATTGGGAATATTAATGCGCGCCTTGGGCGGGATTCCTGTAAACAGGGAGAAAAAAAATAATTTAGTGGAAGAGATGGCTCAGTTACTGAAAACCTCCACTCAACCTATTCAATTAATTGTTCCCGCAGAAGGCACACGCTCTTATACAAGCGAATGGAAATCAGGATTTTACCATATTGCCTTAAAAGCAGAAGTACCCATCATTTTAGGGTTTTTAGATTACAAGAAAAAAGAAGCTGGATTTTTAGATGTATTTTACCCCACGGGTAATTATGAGGCCGATTTAGATAGTATTCAAGCCTATTATCTGAATATTACGCCTAAATACCCTGCTTTATTTTCATTAAAAGACAAAAAATAGATTACCATGAATGATTACAAAATAGAAAAAGCTGGTTTACAGGATTTACCCATTATTCAACAAATTGCTAATGAAACTTGGAGACCCACCTATGGAAGTATCTTGACGGAAGAACAAACATTGTTTATGTTAGAGATGATGTATAGTGATGCATCACTTACAAAGCAGTTTGAAACAAACCATTTCTTGATTTTTTCTGATAATGATAAGCCTGTAGGGTTTTCGGGCTTTGAAAAAAAGGAAAAAATGATAAAATTACATAAGATTTATTTTTTACCTGAAACACAAGGAAAAGGCTTTGGCAAAATGATGATTCAGGAAATCGTAAAAGTAGCCCAAGCTGAAAATTGTGATTTTATAGAATTGAACGTAAATAGGAATAACAAAGCAAAAAATTTCTATGAAAAACTAGGGTTTGAAGTAGTCAATGAAATAGATATTAATATAGGGAATGGTTATTGGATGAACGATTATGTTATGCATAAAATCGTTTAAACCCTGACAAAACTAAATCTATGAATCTAAAAGCTGTTAATACAAAGGGGACTTTAAAGATTTACGCATTTTCAGATGAAACTTCGTTGGAGTTACCACTCATCGAAGGAGGCATCAGTGCGGGATTTCCGTCGCCAGCCGCCGATTTTTTAGATACAGCCATCGACCTTAACAAATACTTAATCAAACACCCTTCTACTACTTTTATTGCCCTAACAGACGGTGTTTCGATGACTGACGCAGGTATTGCCGACAAAGATTTATTGATTATCGACAAATCTATTGAGCCTACAGATGGCAAAATTGCTGTGTGTATCCTGAATGGAGAGTTTGTATTAAAACGCCTGAAAGTAGACCATGAGGGTATTTGGTTGATGCCTGCTAATGATAATTATAAGCCAACGAAAGTGACAGAATATTACGATTTTGAAATTTGGGGTATGGTTACTTTTTCCATTCAAAAGCACTAAAATATGTTTGCGCTAGTTGATTGTAATAATTTTTACGCATCCTGCGAAAGAGTTTTTCAGCCCAAACTGAGGAACCAGCCCATTGCTGTGCTGTCTAATAACGATGGCTGTGTGATTTCCAGAAGTAACGAAGCCAAAAAAGCGGGTGTACCGATGGGCGCTCCTGCTTATAAGTTTGAGGATTTTTTTAACAAGAATAACATTCATGTGGTTTCATCTAACTATGCTTTGTATGGCGATATGAGCAACAGAGTGATGAATTTATTAGCCGAATTTACACCAGAAATAGAGCTATACAGCATCGATGAGGCCTTTTTAAAATTTGATGGCTTTGAAAAATATTTCGATTTTCAAAAGTATGGCAACGAGATTCGTTATCGAGTAACCAAAGGCACGGGTATTCCCATCAGTGTGGGCATTGCTCCTACTAAAGCCCTTTCAAAAGTGGCGAACAATATCGCTAAAAAATTCCCCGACAAAACAGGCAACGTATATGTAATTGATAGCGATGAGAAACGTATCAAAGCCTTGAAATGGCTGGCGATAGAGGGCGTATGGGGAATAGGCTACAGACTTGCCAAACGGTTGAAAGCGGCAGAAGTACACACTGCATTTGACTTTACTAATTGCAAAGAAGAGTGGGTAAAAAAAGAAATGGGTGTGGTAGGTTTACGCCTATACAAAGAACTGCAAGGAATTAGCTGCTTAGACTTAGACGAAGTAGCCGATAAAAGAAACATTGCTACTACACGAAGTTTTGAAACAAATTATAAAGACTATGAGCTTGTCAAAGAGAGGATAATTACGTTTACGGTGAGTTGTGCGGAGAAGTTAAGAAAGCAAAAGTCTTGTTGTAATGCCATCGTGGTTTTTCTGCGTACCAATGTGCATCGAAAAGAATTAGAACAGTACAGTAAGAGTCAGGTGTTGGCACTACCCTATCCGACAAACTCAAACATAGAATTAGCAAAATTTGCGACAGAGGCTTTGGATATGATTTTCAGAGAGGGCTTTGAATACAAAAAAGCAGGTGTAATTGTAACAGATTTAAGTCCCGAAAATGCTCAACAAATCAGTCTTTTTCAAAATAGTAATCCCAAGCATAAAAAATTGATGGAGGCTGTAGACAACATCAATAGAAAAACAGGCACTACGATAGTAAAACTAGCTACCCAAGATTTACAACGTACTTGGAAAATGAAACAAGAGAAGCTTTCGAAAAGATATACCACGCGGTTGGCAGATATTATTCGGGTAAAAGCTTGAGTTGTTGCTGAATGTTTTTTACGAAATCTAATGACACACCTGTAACTTTAGCAATCTTCTCAATAGAAAAGTCGCTTTCGTTTAGCAAGTTGGTAACAAATTTCGTTTGCTCTCTTTCTTTAGCAATCATAAAAGCAGGATCTTTTTCTTCATTTATATATTCCGCAATACTTATCATGATAATTTCTTTAAGTTTTTGTTCTAAGTTACGCAATTGTGATAGTACTCGCAACTGTTGTATGTACCTTCTTAACGAAAAATCTCCTTCAGTGGTTTCTTCAATACGATGAATAATTTCCTTCAAAACATTTTTCGGTTCTTCTTCTCTGAAGTTTGCTAAAATACTTAATATTATTTCTTCAGGTTTATCTGATTTCAGGAAAATATGATAATCAAGTTCTGAAAATGTAATTAAAGGAAAATTGTAGTTCAAGAGTTTGCTTTCTATGCGAGTTGAAAATTTTGGCTTTGCTGAGCCAAGGTAAATTACAAATTGCTCGATTGGTAATTTATATTTTCTTGCCAACATAACGTTGTATTCTGCCATTCTGTAAATCATATTAGGCTCATCAACTACTTGAAATTCTATTTGAAGAACAAATGTATTGTCTTGGATATCAGTAATTTTCTTTAAAACATCAGGTTTTCGTTCTTTAGTATGCTGAATATCGTCAGGAAGTTCTTCTGATAAAACCGCTGTTATTCCAAGTATATTTTCCATTAAACTTGGAATAACAGCTTCTATATTTTCCTTGAATATCTTATCGTATTGATTGGCTTGCTTTTTTGATTTCATGTGTAAAACTATTCTCTTTATTTTATCTCAAATTAAAGCATTCTGGAAGGTTTTTCAAACAAAAACTTCCATTTTACAGGTTTAATTAGTAAAATGAAAGTCATATATCTTGAGTAGAAACTTACATTTTTATTTTTTCACTTCGCAAAGCTAAAGCCACTATCCAACACTTTCAATACTCGTTGTTTTTTCCAAGTTTCTACATCGTTCATGGCTACTTTTTCGATGATACTTCTTTCATCTAAACTAGTAATATCCCCACTTCCAGATTCCGACAACACTTGTTCTATCGCCTTTTTTAGTACTGCCAACGAGCCACTCAATCCTCGATTGACGGCTAAATCTACTCTGAAAGCAATTCCCCCCTGTGTATTGATAATCTGGTTTAATGGATATGTATTGCCATAAATATTAATCATCACTGCCGACGAAACGGCTTTGACTACATATTCTTCCAAGGCTATTTCTACCTGTACGCAAATCATGCTTGGCTTAAAGCCGCTAGCGATAAAGGCTCCCGTTAATCTCAAATCGTTGGCTACTTCTAAATATGCAGCATCGCCTTCTTTGGTTCCATAGCTGGTATCTACTTGAAAAACTGGTGTCCCATAATTTTGAACGTTCAGTCCGTATTGACCAAAACATTCATTAAATACATCTTCATCTCTATCTTTTAGCCTTGCTAATACCCTTGTAAGCATTGAACCGCTAGCTACTGCACCTGTAAATTGAATAAAACCAAAAGAAAAAATGGCTTTATCATAACTATTTACGGCATCAAAACAGCCTTCGTTTTTTGAAATGTATTTTAGAATATCGGCATAATATGGCTCTTGACATAAATCTAAAAACATACTTTTGTTTTCATCAAAGCCAGATTGCCCCGCATAGCTTACTCCTTTAGGATTTACCTGATTGGGCGAAGGATAAACGTCACGCATGGGGCCAGTCTGCATAAAACCATCTGAACTCGGAAAGTTAATTACATAAGTACTATACGAACCTTTATTTTGTTGTTGAATTTGGAATACTTGTCGTCGTTCAAAAACCGAACTTCCATAATCTACAGGATTGACAGCAGCATGATTGATTGAACCATTTGGAGTAGGGGAATTAGAAGCAGTATTGTCATTAAAAACGCTAGTATTAGTACTGAAAATGGTAGTAGTGGTAGTAGCGTCAGCAAAAGCGGAAGAATCTACTACTAAAACCTGCCCTATGGACAGATTGGTAGATTGTAAACTGTTCATTTCGGTGAGTTGCTCTACAGAAAGTCCGTATTTTTTTGAGATACTATAAAGGGTCTCCTTAGGTTGTACAGTGTGTGTCATTTTGTCATAGTTAAAATTCATAGTTTACTGATAAAATTAGCTAAAATAAAATATTCAACTTGTTTATGGCAGCAATAATTATTAAACGGTATGTAGCCCAAAAAAATGCTCATTTATTTTATTAAAAATGCAATATATTTCCGATTATTAAAAATAAATCAAATATTTTCGTAATTTAGTAAATGTAAAGAGGTATAAGTATCCTTAAAACCTCTTTTGTAAAAAAGTTGATTTAACTAACAAAACGATTATCCACAACAATCGTTTGTCATATTATCCTTCACAAAAACTATTATTATGTTCAAAAAAATAATTGCATTGCTTGGTCTTTTTGCCTTTTCACATTTTCAATCATCAGCACAGGGAAATATTCATCAGGCTTCAACGGAATACCAATATCCTACTGACCCCTTAGTAAAAGAAAAGTTAGAAACTTGGCGTGACCAAAAATTTGGGATGATTATCCATTGGGGTTTGTATGCTGTACCGGGTATTATTGAATCATGGGAATTGTGTTCTGAAGATTGGATTAGCCGTGACAGTACCCAAACTTATGATGATTATAAAAAATGGTATTGGGGTTTGAACAAAAAATTTAATCCTACCAATTTTAACCCAGACCAATGGGCTAGTGCTGCCAAAGACGCTGGCATGAAATACGTAGTTTTTACGACCAAGCATCATGATGGTTTTTCGATGTTCGATACGAAATATTCTGATTTTAAAATTTCAAATGGCCCGTTCGCTCAAAACCCAAAAGCCGATGTAGCCAAATATGTTTTTGATGCATTCAGAAAACAGAATTTTATGATTGGCGCTTACTTTTCAAAACCAGACTGGCATTCAGAATATTTTTGGTGGAATCGTTATGCTACGCCCGACCGTAATGTGAATTATGACATCCGTAAAAATCCTTGGCGTTGGAATAAATTCAAAGAATTTAGCTATAACCAAATTCAAGAATTAATGACTGGCTATGGCAAAATGGATATTCTTTGGCTTGATGGCGGTTGGGTTCGTCCGTTGGATACCGTTACAGACGAAGTACGTGCTTGGGGTGCTGCTATTCCTGCTTTCAGTCAGGAAATAGATATGCCCAAAATTGCTTCTATGGCTCGTAAAGCACAGCCAGGCCTTTTAGTAGTTGATAGAACCGTTCACGGTGAATATGAAAACTACAGAACGCCCGAACAAAGTATTCCAGCCAATAAATCAGACACGCCTTGGGAAAGCTGCATTACCTTAGGTGGTGCGTGGGGATATGTACCGAATGATAATTTCAAATCGGCTACTAAAGTAATTCATAGTTTGATTGAAGTAGTTGCCAAAGGCGGTAGCTTATTACTAGGTGTTGGACCACAAGCAGACGGTACATTGAACGATACGCAGGTATCACGTTTGAAAGAAATCGGTACTTGGTTGAATGCTAATGGCGAGGCTATTTATAATACTAGAACTACGGATGTTTACAGAGACGGAGAAACATTTTTTACCAAAGGCAAAGACAACGCTATTTATGCCCTAGTAAGATTACCAGAAAATCAACCAATGGCTACTACCATCACATGGACTGGCAATGTGCCTGCTAAAGGAGCAAAAGTGCAATTATTAAGCGAAAAAACAACCGTAAAATGGAAAGTAGATGGCGACAAAGTAACTGTAACGTTGCCAGCTAATTTCCTAAAAAAATATAAGAACTATCCGAGTTTAGCTTTTAAATACTAATTATTTCATGAAAAACGCGCTATTATTATCCATTCCTTTTTTGCTTTTTTCACAAATCAATCATGCTGAAACGTTACCCAAAATACATGAACCGATTGTAAAAAAGACTAACAAAAAGGCTGTTACAGCTCCAAAACCTGTCTATCCGATTCCTACGAAGGAACAATTGGCTTATCAGGAAATGGAAACCAATGCTTTTATCCATTTTACGACCAACACTTTTACTGATTTGGAATGGGGAAATGGTGACGAAAGTCCTGCTATTTTTAACCCTACGGCACTGGATGCGAACCAGTGGATTAGTACCTTGAAAGCTACAGGCTTTAAAGGGGCAATTCTTACTTGTAAGCACCACGACGGCTTTACATTATGGCCAAGTAAATTCACTGAGCATTCTATCAAAAACAGTCCTTATAAAGATGGTAAAGGTGATGTTGTTAAAGAAACGGCAGAGGCTTGTAAGAAATTCGGGGTTAAATTTGGCGTTTACTTATCGCCTTGGGATAGAAACCGTGCTGACTATGGCAAGCCTGAATACATTACTTATTACAGAAATCAATTAAAAGAATTGTTCAGTACATACAAACCTGTTTTTGAACTCTGGTTCGATGGTGCCAACGGCGGAACGGGTTATTATGGTGGTGCAAACGAGAAACGTAAAATAGATGCTAAAACATATTACGACTGGAAAACGACCATCCCGATGGTAAGAAAAATGCAACCTGATGTTATCTTTTTCAGCGATGCTGGTCCAGAAGTACGTTGGTGCGGTAACGAAAGAGGTATCGCTGGCGAAACCAATTGGAATAATATTACGCCTGATACATTATATGCAGGTAAAGGTGGCATTGAGCATTTATTGAATACTGGTTCTGAAAACGGAACGGCTTGGATTCCGAGCGAAATAGATGTTTCTATCCGTCCGGGGTGGTTTTATCATGCCAAAGAAGATGCTGAAGTAAAGTCGCCAGAAAGATTATTTGAAATTTATTTGAGTTCAGTAGGCCGAGGTTCAAACCTTTTACTGAACATTCCTCCAGACCGTCGTGGGCTTTTTCATGAAAATGATGTAAAATCATTGAAGGGTTTCAAGGCAATTTTGGATAAGGAGTTCAAAACCAATTTGGCACTCAACGCCTCAGTAAAAGCGAGCGAAGTACGTGGAAACGATGTAAAGTTTAAGGCTAAAAACGTCACTGACGGCAATAAGGAAACCTATTGGACAACTGATGACGAACAAAAATCAGGAAGCCTTGAAATTAATTTAGGGGCTACTAAGCCAGTGAAGTATGTGCTTTTGCAAGAATACATCAAATTAGGGCAAAGAGTAAAAAGCTTTAATGTGGAGGTTTGGAAAGATAACGCATGGAAAGAGGTAGCCTCAGCTACTACGATTGGCTACAAGAGAATATTGAAACTGGATGGCGTGGAAACTAGCAAAGTAAGAATCAATATCAAAGATGCCAAGGCTTGTCCTGTGATTTCGAATATTGGTGTTTATTGATTTTAGCAATAGGCGTTAGGCTGTAAGCTTTAGGCGAGATTTTTTAGATTAACCAAACAAGTACCTATTCGTAGTGAGGGACTTAAGTCCCTCGCTACGAATAGAATAAATAGACAAGAAGTTCAGCAATGTAAAATAAACCACGTTATGTGGCTCACATGGCTCACAGACTACGGTTTTAAACCCACGATTCTACTAATTCTTACTATTAGCGGGTGACTTAAGTCACCCGCTAATAGTAAAGAAAGAATCTTTTTAAAGATTTTAATTCAATACTAAGCATGAAATTTATTGCCATACTTTTTCTTTTTTCATCCTTCAACATTTTTGCTCAATCAGCATTCAAAGCTGAGTTGATAAAAAGTGAGTTTGTTTTTAACAATCCCCCTACGCCTGCTTGTCATGCCTCTACAATTGTTGAATTATCGAACAATACCTTTATAGCATCATGGTTTGGTGGTAAATACGAAAGTAGCCCCGACGTTGGTATCTGGATAGCTATCAATGAAAAAGGACAGTGGAAACAACCTAAGATGTTGGTAGATGGCGTGGTGAATGATACACTCAGATTCCCGTGTTGGAACCCTGTGTTGTTCAAAACAAAAGCTGGGAAGCTCTTGCTTTTTTATAAAGTCGGTAAAAATCCACGTGAATGGTGGGGTATGAAAATATCATCTGACGATGATGGAAAGCACTGGAGTAAACCCGAAAAATTACCCGACGGAATGTTAGGACCTATTAAAAACAAACCTTTTCAATTAGACAATGGCGAGATTCTGTATCCGTCGAGTACTGAAAGTTTAGATGAAAAAGTATGGAATATTCACCTTGAAAAGTCGGATAAAAATGCTAGTAAGTTTCAGAAAATAAGTATTGATTGCGATACCTTTGGGGTAATTCAACCAAGTATTTTGCAATATGCTGGCAGGAGACTTCAATTACTTTGTCGTTCTCGCCAAAATGCGGTAGTTCAAACATGGTCGGAGGATAACGGCAAAACGTGGTCGCCTCTTAGTTTGACGACAATCCCCAACCCCAATTCGGGAACAGATGCCACAACTCTGAAGAATGGTTTGCAGGTGCTAGTGTATAATCCTTTAAAAAAGGGAGCAAATTGGTTCAATGGTCGGTATAAACTCAATGTAGCAGTTTCAAAAAATGGCTCCGACTGGCAAGATGTCTATACCTTAGAAGACCACAAAGAAGGAGAATTTAGCTATCCTGCTATTATTCAAAGTAGCGACGGATTGGTACATATTACCTATACTGCCAACCGCAAAAATATCAAGCATATCGTATTAAAAGTACGATAGTGCCTAAAAAAAAGGTGGTGCGAAAACCTGCACCACCTTTTTACGATTAACGACGTCTTCCACCGCCTCCGCCTCCGAAACTTCTCATTCCTCCTCCACTAAAACCTCTATTTTGGAAACCGCCATTTCCGCCATAGTTTGGTCTGTAGCTTACGCCTCCACGGTTGTATCCCCCATTATTACCATTGTATGAGTGGAAATAGTTATTACGACTACCAGCCATCATACCATTATTATAATGTGGATGATTTATTGCTACAGAACGATAATAATTACCAAAGTGATTATATAAATAAGGATAATTCATATAATATCCTCCGTTATAAAACCAGTTTGAAAAACCATAGGCAGGAAAAGCACTAAAGCCAAAACCACCAAAGCCGTAAGACAAACCAAAACTGCCCCAATAAGCACTAGGATACCAAAGTGGTGAACCATACCAATAAGGATAACCAAACCAATATGAATATGGATTAGCATAACCATAATTGTAGTTGTTACCATAAGCTATTTGTCCGTTGGGCAAAATATAGCCATTGGTTTTGGCAAAATCTTTAGCGGCTTGGTTTAACTCCTGCTGTGCTTGTGGATTATTGCCCAACTCTTTTTTATAAGCCGCCATCTGGGTCTGATTCTGTATCATCAAACTATCGTGCCAGCTAGCTAATTGGGTAGTCAAACCATCTTTGTCAGCAACATATTGCTGTCCTAGTTTAGTAGTCAAGTCGATGTTGTCTGTCAACAATAACAATACGTCTGGATACTGCACCAACTTTTTGAAAGCATCTTGTGTTGGCACATCCAAAGGTTGAATGGCCTTTGCAAAGCTATTTTGTGCTTCTTGATTCAGATTATCAGCTTGAACCAAATCATCATGATGGTGACGATACAAACGCCAAGCGGCTGTTTGTAGGTTTTCATCATTGTTAGGCAACAGTTTTTTAATATCATCTTTGCTTTGGCCAGATGGCAATGTCGCCAACGTGTGGGTCAATTCAGGGAAACGGGTTAGTTCATAAAACCAGCCTTGTTTTTTCTGGCTAAAGTCACTAATCAAGGCTTGGAAAGCCCCCTGTGTCTGATTTTTTTCTTGTTGTAACTGCGTAAGCGTTTGTGGATATTGGCTAACTAATAAAATAGCCTGACGAACATCTGCATTATAGGATGCGATTGAATTTTGCAATCCCTTATCTGTTTCCAATTGGTTGGTTTGGCTAAAAGCATTGATGTTTACAAAAAGTAAAGTAGTCATCAATAAAATTGTAGAAAGAACCCCGTTGATTTTTGTGATTCTTTTTGTGGCAGTGCCCTCAACAATCATGTTAGTTTTCATTTCTTCAGTGATTAAAATATTTGCTTTAAATTGAAACTGAGAACTCTTTTTCAAAGCCTGCGTATAGCGTACGCATCAAGAACGTATATAGTACGACTGACAGGCGTGTGTTCAAGAAAAGAGAATTAAATTTTAATTTAAAAGGACAAGTATTTCCAAGAATGAAAAAGAATAAATAAATGAGGGAATTTGTGATTATTTACATCTAAAACGGATGTTAAGGTAGCTTTATTTTGAACAAACAATAATAATTTATTAGCACGACTCCAAAGCAAACCGCTATCAAGGTGATTTGCTTGGTGTTGAGAAAGCTTATCTCCATCCTCTAAACCATCATAAGGAATTGATTTAAATAAAGTATTTTGATTTTGTAAATGGCTCGCACCAGTCAAACGATTACTTTTTTCAGATTTCAATACCAACCCCTTGTGGTGGGTAGGCATCTTAGCTAAGATTAACCATACACTACTGAACAGTAATAATGACCATATGAATCTTTTTAGTAACATGACGTTCGTGCAATACGTAATATAAAATAGTAATCTACTTTAACCTATTTTGTCATTTCGACTATACAAATCAGCAAAGGTTTAATCTTATGTAAAAAAATAATAAAATTTTAATAAAAACAGTTAATAAGATGACAATTATCAATAGTAGGTCATCAATATAATTTAATCAAGGCCTTCTTTTATTGTAAAGAACTGATAACTAATCATTTGAATACAATCGTGACGGCAGACTATTCACCAATCATTATTTACTAAACACTACTTATTAATAAAACAACAAGCATTCAAACCAAGCCAATGTTACATTTTTCCAAATAGTCATTAACTTAACTAGCAGTATTTTCTAAGTAAATTCTAATATTAGATTAAGCTATGGTTAAGTTATGAGTTTCAATTTTGAATCATCAAACCGTTCGTTATCGCTGTTTTGATGATTTTCCAACCTAAAACTCATATATTATGGATACACAAGCAGTTCAGAAAATACTTGTTCCAATTGACTTTAGTGAATCTTCAATGAATGCGCTTCATACCGCTATTGGAATGGCCAAACGTCAGCATGCACAATTGATTTTACTGCATGTAGTAAATATTAGTCCCTTGGTTAATAATAAGGACGACGGCACTATGATTAGTGACTCAAACCTGCAAACACTTCTTGATACTCATCAAACTAACCTTAGAAAACTTGCTGATAAAATTACCAATGACGAGTTTATCGATTGCCGAGCCATTATCAGAACGGGATGGGTTTGTCCCGAAATAGTAAGAGCCACGGTTGATTTTTATGCAGACTTGATTGTAATGGGTAAACACGGTATATCAGGCACTAAAGAATTCATGATGGGATCAAATGCCTTTAATGTACTGAAAAATGCCTATTGCCCAGTGTTGCTAGTTCCGTCTCATCGAAGATTTGAAGCTTTCAAAACCATTGTTTATCCTATCAGAGCTGTTGAAGGAGCCATCCAAAAATATAGCATGGCACGAAATTTTTTGAGAGAAAATGACGCCGAATTGGTAGTCGTCGGGCTCTTGGAAAATGGAGAAAAGGCAAGTTTTGAAACGCTAAGTCAGGAAACTTTCAAACTCGATAAAAAATTAAAAGAGGATAACCTAAAATCACAAACTGGTTTTTATTACTGCGATTCAGTAGCGGCAAAAGTGCTTGAAAAAACCACTGATTTTATGGCTGACTTGCTGATTATTACCGCCTCGATAGACCACCACATTCAGGATTATTACGTTGGCCCTTTTGTTCAGCAGATAGTCCATTATGCCAGAGTCCCTGTTTTATCTATCAGACCCAAACCAGCCGATGCCTTTGTGGTTAAGTCGATTAATGAAGATGAAGAAAACAGTGAATACCCCTACCCTGTGCAAATGTTAGGGATAATTTAACAAAACAACTACAAGAACCATAAAGACAAATTATTCAATTAATCGGTTTAATATTTTCACCACTTAATTTTTTTTTAATCATGGAAAATCTAATAATCAAAAAAATCCTAGTGCCTATTGATTACAGCAAATTATCATTAAATGCCTTAGATTATGCTGTACACATGAGTCAAGATTATGAATCTACAATCCATCTACTACACGTCATTGACCCTGATACGTATTTAACTATTTCCGAACATGGTGTAGAGTTGGATTTGACCAGAGAGAACGTTATCCAACGAGAAAACAGAAAATTAGCCAAATTGGCTGAATCTGTTACATCAAAACATCCTATCACGGTAATTCCGATGTGTGTCGTGGGGAGTGTAGTTAGCGAGATTATTAAAATAGCGGAATATCATGCCGTAGATATGATTGTAATGGGAACGCATGGTATTTCGGGCTTTAAATCGTTTTTTATGGGAACTAATGCTTTTGACGTAAGTAAAAAAGCCTCTTGTCCTGTTCTTACCATACCAAATGAGAAGAAATGGAAGAATTTCGAGAAAGTGTTATTCCCTGTAAGAACCATTCCGAATGCCTTGCATAAATATGAATTCGCTAGAAAAATCATTGCAAAACATCAGTCTGAACTCATTATTTTAGCTTTATTAGACGACGACAGCAGTAAGAAATCAACATATTTAGACAAAGAGTTGAAGGCCTTGAACGAAAAGCTGGTTGAGGATAATATCAAAGGCTATTCTATCTTTACTTATACTGATTCCGTAGCCCATGCGGCCTTGCGAAAATCAGATGAATTAGATATTGATTTGATGATTATCACTGCCGATTTTAGCTATTCAATTGAAGACTACTTCGTTGGTCCTTTTGCCCAACAGGTGTTGAATCATGCGAAAATCCCAGTGTTGTCTGTCAGACCACAAGAGGAACCTGTAAAAGCTGAAAAAACATTAACTGATGAAACCGTGAGTAGTAGTTAGATTTTTGTAATACCTCTTTGAAACATTCTCATGCAAGCAACTCAGGACTTTCATCAAAAAGTCATTTCAAATTCGCCTCAAGGGGATTCCCCTCACGGGTATTCTTGGGCTTGGTTTTGGTTTTCTACCACCATAATTGCTTTGGTAAGTACTATTAGCATTTATTACTGGAAAGATTACCAAAACCAAGTAGCTCAGGAAGTATTGGTGTTTGATACCAACAAAGACATTAATCAGAAAGAACAACAAATATTAAAAACCCTTTGTAAGCCCTTGCTGTGGTCTATCCAAACCAACATGATGAAAAAGGACTTAAAAAGGATTAATGGATTTGTCCAGAATATTGTTCAAATGAATCATTTCTCTAATATCAACATCGTGGATACTGAAGGGAAGATTCTGGTGGCTAGCAACAAAAACTATGAAAACACTTCGGCGTTGGCACTGTATGCCTCGCCTTTGTTTGTACAGGATTCTATCGTTGTTTTACAAAAAACCAATAAGGTTTGGGTAGTAGCAGCTCCTATCAAAAACATAGAAAGAAGAATTGGGACACTCTTTTTTGATTATTCTCCCAATACTTCTACGAGTATTAAGTAGCGATAATATTAATAGCCCCGTGCCAGATTCGCTATATTTACTAAGGCTTCTCCACATTCAAACCTTGATAGGTTCTCGAGAAAAAACTTAATTTTATCTATATTCTCATTTGCCCATCCGCCAGAGGTGTGCTGTGTTAATAAGACATTGTGCATTTGCCAAAGCAGGTGGTCGTCTGGAAGTGGCTCTGTGGCTGTCACATCCAGTACAGCTCCGTAAAGCTGATTATTCAATAACATTTCTATCAAAGCTTGCTCGTCCACTGCCGAACCTCTGCCTACATTTACAAACAAAGCAGTGCATTTTAGTAGGTGCAAACGTTCTTTGTTAAACAAACCAATAGTTTCGGGCGTTTCTGGCAAAGTAGCTACTACAATATCAGTCGTGGGCAAATGTTCTTCTAATTGTGTAATCGTTTTAGAGTCCAAGACGGTGGTTTTACAGTTAAACCCTGTCAATAAATCTCTTACCTTTAGTCCGATTGCCCCAGCCCCAAGCACTAATACTTTGGCATTATTTAATAGATGCAAGGTAGAACGCAAAGGCGTACCGATCCACTTTGTCTGCATCTGTAGTTGGGTTAAATGGTTGACACCACGGTACATCGCTAAAATACCTGCCACCGCCGTTTCCGCTACCGACTGCCCGAAGAAGCCCTTTAGGTTGGTTATTTTAAAGGTATGGTCGGTTAATTGCTGATAAGGGTCTAATCCCGCAGAATGCAGTTGTAACCATTTCAACTGGGTTGTTTTCTGAGCCCACGCCAGCGGCACATTGCCAAAGCAAATACTTGCACTCAAGAACTCCTCCTCTCTTTTTTCAGCAGGAATCTCTTCTCCTATAACAATTTTATATTTCTCCGATAATTGTTCTTTGATAAGCAAAGCCTCGTTTTCTTCAAATTTGGTATGAATATATATTTTCATGTTGAATTGATTGTTTTTAAGAAAATCTCATTTGTTGTGTATTCCGTACGAACCATTCTATGGAACAGTTTTTTAAATACTAATTTTGTTAAGCGAGCTTTGACAACTTTTGAAAGTTGTCAAAGCTTACGAAGTTATTTATTGGCACTAATTCAATAATATGCTTTTATTTCTAGCGAACGACTTAAGTCGTATTGATTAGTAACAAGTTTATAAATTTCTAATAATTAGATACTTATCCCTAGCGAGGGACTTAAGTCCCTCGTTAGGGATAAGGTCTTCAACGTTTGGTTTTAAAGGTTATTTTAACCAATTTATCAATAATCACATCTCCATTTTAACTTTTTAAAAGATGTGAGTAATGACTAGGACTTAAGTCGTTCGCTAGAAATAAAACGTTAAGTAATCGTCATTATGTATGGCTTCGTTATTTTATGGTATTCTGTCAGTTTTCCAATAAAAAACTGCTAGTATGGCAAATCAAAAATGGTATTCTGCCATTATGGCACAAAAAAAGTGTTAAAAAGGTACTGGCATCAAGATTGTTGAAAGTAAGGAAATCTCTATCTGTTTATGTAATGATTGAATAGTGCAAAACATATTTAGAGTAACAAAAATAGGTAAACATTCTTGTAAGCCTCTTTATAGTAAAAATAAAAAATCTTATTCATATACTTAATTAATATTAACAATGGGAAAAATTATCGGTATTGACTTAGGAACAACCAACTCTTGCGTAGCTGTAATGGAAGGTAACGAGCCAGTCGTAATCGCTAACTCAGAAGGTCGTCGTACTACACCTTCAATCGTTGCCTTTTTAGATAATGGTAACGGTGAACGTAAAGTCGGAGACGCTGCCAAACGTCAGGCTATCACTAATCCTAAAAACACTATTTCATCTATCAAACGTTTCATGGGTAAACGTTATTCTGAAGTTGGTAGTGAATTAAAAACGATTGCATATACGGTAGAACAAGGTTCAAATGATACCCCACGTGTACGCATCGGTGACCGTTTGTACACACCTCAAGAAATTTCTGCTCAGATTCTGACTAAAATGAAACAAACTGCCGAAGATTATTTAGGGCAGACAGTTACAGAAGCAGTAATTACAGTTCCTGCTTATTTTAATGATGCGGAACGTCAGGCGACTAAAGAAGCTGGACAAATTGCAGGTTTAGAAGTTAAACGTATCATCAACGAGCCAACGGCAGCAGCCTTAGCTTACGGTCTTGACAAAGGCGGTAAAGATATGAAAATTGCTGTATTCGATTTAGGTGGTGGTACTTTCGATATATCAGTATTAGAATTAGGTGATGGCGTATTTGAAGTAAAATCTACTGACGGTGATACACACTTAGGTGGTGACGACTTCGACCAAGTAATCATCGAATGGTTAGCAGACGAATTCAAAAAAGACGAAGGTGTAGATTTACGCAAAGATGCGATGGCTCTTCAACGTTTGAAAGAAGCAGCAGAAAAAGCGAAAATTGAATTATCATCAGGTGCTTCAACAGAAATCAACTTGCCATATATCTTCCCTGTGGACGGTATGCCTAAACACTTAGTACGTACATTATCACGTGCTAAATTTGAGCAATTGGCAGATTCTTTAATCCAAAGAATGCTTGAGCCATGTAAACGTGCGATGAAAAACTCGAGCTTTACAAATGCTGACATCGACGAAGTTATCTTGGTAGGTGGTTCAACACGTATTCCTAAAGTGGTGGAAGAAGTAGAGAAATTCTTCGGAAGAAAGCCATCTAAAGGTGTTAACCCAGATGAAGCTGTAGCAATCGGTGCGGCAGTACAAGGTGGTGTATTGACAGGTGAAGTAAAAGACGTATTATTATTAGACGTTATTCCTTTGTCATTGGGTATCGAAACAATGGGTGGCGTGTTCACTAAATTAATCGAAGCCAACACTACAATTCCTACGAAAAAATCTGAGACATTCTCGACAGCTTCAGATAACCAACCTTCAGTAGAATTGAACGTATTGCAAGGAGAGCGTCCGTTAGCAAGTCAGAACCGTTCATTAGGACGTTTCCACTTAGACGGTATTCCACCAGCACCACGTGGCGTTCCACAAGTAGAAGTTACTTTCGACATCGATGCTAATGGTATCCTTCACGTATCTGCAAAAGACAAAGGAACAGGCAAAGAAAGCAATATCCGTATCGAAGCATCAAGCGGTTTGACTGATGCTGAAATCGAAAAAATGCGTCAGGAAGCGAAAGCTCATGAAGCAGAAGATAAAGCTGAACGTGAAAAAATCGAAAAAATCAACCAAGCTGATTCATTGATTTTCCAAACAGAAAAACAATTGAAAGAGTACGGTGATAAATTATCAGCAGGTAACAAATCAGCGATTGAAGGTGCTTTAGGAGAATTGAGAACAGCACACGGTTCACGTGATGTAGCTTCTATCGACTCAGCACTTGAAAAATTGAACAACGCTTGGGCAGCAGCTTCGCAAGAAATGTACGCACAAGGTAGCCCAGAGGGAGCTCAACCAACTGGAGACGCAGGTCAAACTGCTGATTCAGGAGCAGGAAACTCATCAGCAGAAGATGTTCCTTTTGAGGAAGTGAAATAAGTAGTAGCTGTGAGCCTTGAGCTTTAAGCTATCAGTTTTTGACTGAAAATATATAAGAGTACCATAAAATCTTTAATCGTATATGATGGATTTTGTGGTACTTTTTTTTGTTTGATTCACAAAAAATACTTTAATTTTACACGATTAGACAAATTTTACAATAGATATACTCAATAAATTTTAAAGAAACAGGTATATTGTAGTCATATACTTACTATAAGATATTTTATGGAAGACTTTAACAATCTAAAACATGTTGCAGCCAAAGGACAGGGATACTTTTGCTTAGTCAAACAATATACTGACGAAATAACAGGGAAAAATTATGCTTTAAAAGAACTAAAAAAAAGTCATTATTCAAACGAAGAATACAGGTATAGGCTAACAAGGGAAATTAAATTGCTTGATGAACTACAAGGGTGTAAAAACATAATACGCCTCATAAATCATGGCAATGACAAAGAAAATAAAAAGCTGTGGTATCTAATGCCATACGCTAAATATAATTTGTATGATTTTGTTAAAAAGAATAATTCAGTCTTAACACAAGAAATAAGGTTTAACATAGCATCACAGGTTATAAATGCCATCAAATACGCACATGAACGAGACATTTTACACAGAGATATTTCACCTAATAATGCTTTAGTATTTTTTAAAGATGGTATCCCAATAATTAAAGTTTGCGACTTTGGATTAGGTAAAGACACAGAAGCTCTATCATATTATACAGCCTCAAGTGCTTCTGGCTATGGACAAGTTTTATATGTTTCACCTGAACAAAGAATAAAACTTAAAGATTCAACAATCAAAAGCGATATTTATTCTTTAGGTAGATTGATATATTTTATTTTCACTGGCAAAGACCCTGATAATTTAAAACCTTTTGAGCTATCTACATTAGTTATTAAAGCGACAGAGGATAATCCAGAAGATAGATTTGCTGATATTTTAGAATTTGAGACTCATTTTAATGCTTTAAAAGATTTACAATTAAATCAAACAATACCAATTGAACATATTACTCTAAAAGAGGTTTTAGTATTAGGGGAAAAAATTGATACACTTCAGTTTCATCAGCTTTTAGTAAAGGGTAATTATATTGATCATGTATATGATGATTATATTTCGCCCATAAATAATTATTTTTTACAGGGTAATAATCTTGCAGATTATTATAAATCAATTGGAAATGGAATTCGTGATTTTCTTAAAACCTACACAAACAGCTTAAATGAATGCTATCAAACAGTGGGTTGGCCATTTTCATCAATGAATACTTTTGGGAAAGTTTTAAAAAAAATTATTCAAATTGTATCAGATGATGAGTCAAGACTTTTATGTCACAAACAACTTTGGTATTTAGCATTTGAAATAGATCAATGGAGTGTTCAAAAAGATATTAAAGAAGTTTTTACTGATAATTTCATTACAAAGAATATAGAGACACAATTAGCTGAATACATTATTTCTGCTGAAACTAAAGTAGACATGAAGCATTTTTCAAACTTAATATTTCCAAAAGTAATTAAGGTAGCTATAATTAAAGCTAATCATTTAGCAGACAAAAAAGCTGAAGAAAGAAAACGCAAAGAAATAGATGATGACACTGAATGGTAGACAAAAAAGCATAACACTCTGTTTGAGATATTCAGAAAGCCAATCTCGAATTATTGATGAAAAGTATTTTGTGTTTTTCATCAATAATCCATGCATTATCAACTCGTTAATTACTAGTACTAAAGATAATAAGTTAAAAGTCAATCTTATTTATTAGTTGGTTTATTCATGTACTAAAGCTGATTTTATTGGTAAAAAACACAAGTAAAGACGAAAACACTTATTCTTAACGACTTTAAATCTCATCGTTTTAATTAATTTTATACCAAAAATGGGAGTAATTACATCACTTCAAAAAGACATTATCCTTTCATACTTATGTGACAATTGTACATTAGAAAGTCATAATCAAGGAAATCCAAATGTAATATTAACAAAAGCTAATATTACGTTTGAATCGCTAAAAGCAATTTTATATTATTTTGAAAGGATAGGTTTACTTTCAGATTTAAACCTCAAGTACAATTTTATAAGTTTTGTTTTACACATTGAAGCAAATGACCTTAAAATGAAAGGAGGTTTTGCTTTTCAAGAGCAAATCTTGGAAAATAATTTACAAAAATTAAAATTAGAGCTAGAAAACCTTAAAAGCAACTTCAACCAGAACAACTTGAGTCTGCTGATAAGATTTCAAGCATCCTTTCCACAGTCATATCAGCAATATCATTCTTTAGTACAGCCTAAATTTAACCCTTTAATCCGCATTTAAGTTGCTAGAAATAACCCTGATTTAATAAATTAGGCTGTTCGAGATGTTCCGAAGGATAATCTCGAACTACTGATAAAAAAGGATTTCCAATCCGCTAAAACTTACTCTTACTAACCTAATTCACTTTTAAACTGAATTAGATAAATATACAAGATTTTCCAAATCTCTCCTTTTGCCATCTACTATGGTGAAAGGAGAGATTTTTTATTTAATGTGATTTGAAAACCCTTTAAAATATTTTAGTTTTACTTCATGGATATACATTTTTTTACCTCCATTATTTTGTTACTATCCTGAAAAACAACATCAACAATAAAATATAATAACCTAAAACATACAAATGAAACAAAAAGAACTCACAGAATTAACGGACCAAGAGTTGTTACAAGAAGCAAAAAAAATGAAATCAACCGCTATTATTAATGCGCTATTAATTGGGTTCCTTATAGGAATTGTCATTTTTAGCATTGCAAAAAATGGTTTAGGATTTTTTATTTTAATCCCTTTGTTTTTTGCGTATAGATTGGCTAATAATTCCAAATATGATAATAAAGAATTAGAAAATATTTTAAAAGAGCGAAACTTGAAATAGTCTCAATTAGCATAAATTTCAACCATAGCATCACTTGCGCAAACGTATGAAGAATGAACATTTAGACCATCCTAATCAGGCTACCAATACCAACGTACAAGAACCTTTATTGAAAAGAGTTGATAGAAAATATGCCGCAGAGGAGTTTCTAAACCTGATTGGCTATGAGAGAGGTTTTTTGTTTACTGTCCGTGAATTGTTGCTACGACCTAGCAAACTAATTCACCATTATCTCAATACAGATAGAAATGCTTGTACGAAACCTGTAACTTTTTTGTTTCTATGTTCAGTTATTTATAGCTTGATTACGAGCTACTTAGAGGTTGATGTACTCAGTGAAGAACAACTTAAAAAACAATATGGAGTTTCAGGTGTAAATAGTGTTATGCTCTGGGTTCAGAACAATTATGGATATGCCAATATATTGATGTTGTTATTCATTACATTCTGGACAAAGATTTTTTTCAAAAAGTGTTTGTACAATATTTATGAAATCGGCGTTTTGTTATGTTTTATCATGGGCGAAGGTATGTTATGGCTTTCGATACACCCTATTGTTGGCAAATTTGTAACCAACGCTATTCTTGATACAGTCATTTTTAGTATTATAATGATATATATCTCTTGGGCTATTGGACAGTTTTTTGGTGGAGGCTTCAAAAATTACTTAAAGGCTCTCTTTGCCTATTTATTAGGGTTTGGTTCATTTGAAATAGTAATAATACTAATAGGGGTAGCTATTGATTTGATAGGCAAAAAAATCTAAAGTCTATGCTATTTTATTGGGATTATCTTAGGGAATAAACCCTTTAAAAGGCCAATGGTTATTTGACTCTCGTCTTGTTGATGAGTTACAACAAAAAGTATAGAAATAAATAGCATTTCTAATAATATATCTACTAAAACTTAATTAAAAGTATAATGTTCTTTCTAAAATTTCGAAAAATATGAGATTGCTATTAGTGTTCCTATCTATTTTCTTAATAAGTTGTTCCGATAATAAAAGCCTTAAAGATAGCCAATCAATAGCCTCAGATTCTGTTAGAATGTTGACTATTGATTCTGTTAGCACATTGACTGTTTATGATTTAGCTGGCGATTGGGTTAATTTAAAATATTTGTATTCAATACAAAAGACTAAATCTCCGAAGATTTCACAAAATGAAGGTGAATTTTCATTTATTACTTTTAGAAGTGACACTGCTATGTTCGTTTATGGGTTTCATGAAGGCATAGACATGAAAGTCATTACTGAAAAACCTAATAATTTCTTTTGTGTTGACTACGATAATGACACCATACGTATATCAGTATTAAATGATACGATGATAATTGCCAATAAAGGAATTCGAGAAAAATATATCAAGTATCAGATGGGATTACCTAACGAAACGTTTTCAAGCCGATTATTGAATAAAGAAATTTTTTCTGGTAATTATCAAGTGGTAGACTCCCCTAAACAATCGATATCATTCAGTGAAGATGGTATTGTAAAGGGATTCTTAGATTTTAATAGCTACCTAGTTCAAGATGACTATATTGATGCTGGTTGTCAATTTGATCTTTTGCATTTAAGGAAAAACCCAGATGATAGATTTGAATATACATGGAGTTTTTCAAAAGATACTTTGATGATTTACAATCTTGATTGTAAATCATATGACACTGACTTAGATCGATGTGTAGAAACTAAAAAAGGCAAACTATTATATAAATTGATTAAAAAATAACTAACCTATACCTCGCTGTTCGATAGCTTAAAGGACAATATCGAACTATTGATAAAAAATCAGCTTTCTAAAACTTATTTAACTAGTGTTTTGAATAAATTCAGCAGATTGGTTAACGTTTATTTCATTGGAGAAAACTCTTTATTTACGCTTGTTCATGTTAGTAAAAAAATGGGAAATAATGACAAACCCACCATCATTAGACTATTAACAGCCATTCAGTGGATTGCTGCAATAATTATCATATTTCATCTCATTGGATTAGGCTTTCCTTTAATGTTGTAAATATTTAATTATCAATATATTACAAAAAAACAACCCCGAAAAAGTGTCAATACTGGCAATTTTCGGGGTTTT
>NZ_JAVDUE010000019.1:0-137128 GCF_031456255.1 Arcicella sp. BE140
TTCCGTTGATGATACTGCAATCACATGCGGGAAAGTAAATAAACCCCAAAAATATTAGAAAAGAGCTACCTCGAAAGGGTGGCTCTTTCTGTTTTTAAGACTTGAAGACTTGAGGACTGAAAGACTTGAGGATTTGGAGACGATAAGACACAAGAGAAAAGACACAAGAATAGGTAAGTACAGTGGCATATTGCATATGCCCTTTGGAAGAACAAAAAAATAGCAGAGCTACATCTTATTTATGGTGTGGCTCTGCTATTTTCACTTAGGGGCTGACTTAAGTCAGCCCCTAAGTGAAAAAGACTTAAAAACTATAAGATGATAATCATCCTAAAGTCTTTAAGTCTAATATCATTTAGTCCTACAATCCTAAATCCTTAAGTCTTACAGTCCTAAAGTCCTCTTTCAATGCCCACCACCACTCGTTGGTATTTCCAATCCTTCTTTTATTTTCTCAGATTTCATCAGCATGGTGGCGCCGCAAGCTAGTAATAAAAAGACACCTGCAAAAGTGATAGCCTTACCTGCATCATTATTTAAAAAGTGTTCTAATACATAGCCAAAAGTTAGGTTCTGGATAATCATAGGTATTACAATCATCATGTTGATAATTCCCATATATACCCCATAACGTTCTTTAGGAATCTCTGAAATTACCATTAAATAAGGTATTCCCATCATACTTGCCCATGCTATTCCAAAGCCTGTCATAGGGGCAAATAATAAATATTTGTTTTCAATATGTGGAAAGATGAGTAAGCCAACCCCTGCTATTAATAAACATATTGTGTGAACTGACTTCGGTGTGAATCTTTTAGAAAGCCCTACCAAAGCAAATGCCGATAGGAAAGTGGCAATATTATACCAACCGTTCACCAAGCCAGTCCAACCTACTGCCTCTTGATATAACTGTTTGTTATCGTTAGGGGTAGTATGCCAAACCGACTGTGCAATGCTTTTAGAAGCATTCTGCCAATAACAAAATAAAGCATACCATTGAAATAAATAAACTAGTGCCAATTGCCACATTATCTTTGGCATATCCTTAATAGCTTCAGCGATTTCAATAAAAGGAGAAAAGATGCCCCTGTTACTTTGTTTGATATGCGCTAATTCTTCAAGAGTTGGCGGAATTTCAGGCGTTTTAGCCATAGACCAAAGCACAGAGCTTATCGAGCAAACAGAACCCAGAAAGAATGAGCCAAATACCCAATAAGGAATACTGCCATGTTCGCCAGTAATGAATTTCTGAAAAATGAATAAAGATACATTGGCTAAGGTAATACCAAGGCCAGTAAAAAAACTTTGAGAGAGAAATCCTGTAGCTTGCTGATCGGTGGGTAATTTATCAGCAATAAAAGCCCTATAGGGTTCCATTGCTGTATTATTTCCTGCATCAAGTATCCATAATAACCCCGCAGCCATCCATAATGAACTACTAAAGGGATAAATAAACAAAGCAATGCTACATAATAAAGCTCCTATTAAAAAATAGGGTTTGCGTCTTCCCCAACGTGGATGCCACGTTTTATCGCTCATTGCTCCGATAATTGGTTGGATTAAAAGACCCGTCATAGGTCCTGCTAAATTGAGAAGGGGTATTTCATCAGGACTAGCCCCTAGAAAATCATAAATGGGATTGATGGCACTTTGTTGCAAACCGAAACTGTATTGAATGCCAAAAAAACCGACATTCATGTTAATGATTTGAGAAAATGATAATCTTGGTTTGATAATGTTCATAAATTATGATTGATAAAAATGGTCAATATTACTTGCAATAATACTAATTAATTTAGAATAATTTATATTTTATCAGGATGGAGTAACTAATTATTTCTATCTATCGAACAGATACAATATTTTTGAATTTAGCAATAAGAACAGCGGTATGATACTAATGGTACGAAGATTGCTTGAAGTATCTTATGGGGATAATTGCTTAACTTTGATATATGCTACTTTTCACTTTTCTATTTTCTTTACTGAGTACTTCTTTTAAGCCTATTCAGGCGGATTCTATTGTGGTGGTGAATGAAATTGTTCTTAATGGCCATCATAAAACAAAGGAGAGCATTATTTTTCGTGAATTGGACTTTAAAATAGGTGATACGTTATTCATCAATGCTGTCAATAAGCGTTTAGAAATTAATAGGCGAAAAATTGTTAATACTAACCTCTTTATTTCGGTTGAAATTCATCATCAAGTTACTGAAAATGGGCAATTGAATATCCAGATTCAACTGCAAGAGCAATGGTTTTTGTTAGGGTATCCTGTTTTTCTATTGGCTGATAGGAATTTTTCGGAGTGGTGGGATAGAGGGCATGATTTTAATCGTACCATTTATGGAATAGATTTAATCCATAGTAATTTTAGAGGACGGGCTGAGAGACTTTCACTACATCTAGAAAATGGCTTTACACAACGTGTTGATGTTGGGTATAAAATTCCCTATATCAACAAAGCCCAAAAAACAGGAATGGGCTTTAGTGTATCATATATGACAAATAATAACGTAGCTTTTAGGAGTTTGAACGATACGTTGTTTTATTTCAGAAGTAGAGGGCTTACCATGCGAGAACGCTTTTCTACGGCTATTTTCTTGAAAAAAAGAATAGGTTTTTATGATAATCATACTGTTGAACTAAGGTATAATAGTATCAGCATCAATGATACTATCAGGAAACTCAATCCTAATTATTTTGCAAATCATGGAACCCTCCAACGTTATGCCCAGCTTAGTTATTCCTTTAATCATGATTTCAGAGACAACGTAGCATATCCCTTACGTGGAAAACGCTATGGAATATTAATTAATAAATTGGGTATTTTACCCAACGATGATATTAATCAGCTAGAAATTACGGGCGACTATTCCTATTATAGACCGCTATCAAGAAAGTGGTTTTTCGGGATGAGTATTGAAGCGAAAATATCGTTTCCTGATCGTCAACCTTTTTATAATACCCGTGGCTTGGGATATGGGAGTCGCCTTGTAAGAGGGTACGAATTGTTTGTAGTAGATGGCAGTAAGTATTTTTATGGCAAGCAGACACTGAGATACGAGCTTTTTAATAAAAAAATCAATTTGAAATTCCTTAAGACAAAGCAGTTTAATAAAATACCTATTGGTTTATATCCAACGCTTTTTGGCGATTATGGATATGTTGAAAATCGCTTTTCGGACGAAAACAAAAGTAAGCTTGCGAATAAGATGCTCTATAGCTATGGTTGTGGGCTAGATGTAGTAACATACTATAATTTAGTAGTACGCTTTAATTATGCCATTAATAGCTTTAATAAAGGACACTTTGTATTCAATATAGGACGAGAGTTTTAGTTAGTAAAGATATAATGCTTAAATCCCTTATCCCTAGCAATGGAATTAATTCCACCGCTAGGGATAAGGGATTTGAATTTATAATAACTTAATAAAGTTTGGGAAGGCTATAAAAGACAAAAGGAGACGTTAAAAACATCCCCCTGTGCAAATTAATAGTTCTACACCTATTATCTTAAATATTTTTGAAGATTAGGAGTTAAAAACGTGGGGCAACAAAGTTCACCCCCGTTTCATAAATACCTAACCACTAATTTCTTTTTAACTGATGCGAGAATACCCAAAGTGTTTTCTCACTCTATCAATAAACTCTTTCTTTTTTCTTCTCGAAATAGAAATTTTACTACCATCCCTTAATTGTACAAACATTTCTTCTTTAATGTCAAATTGAGAAACGTAGTTCAAGTTGATTGTGAAAGACTTATGAATCCTTACAAACATTTCGGCATCTAATTTAGGCAAAAAAACTTTCATTGTACGAGAAACTAGCAATTTTTTTCCATCAGTGAAGTAAAACATGGTATAATTGCCGATTGCTTCTAAATGACTAATGTCTTTCCAAGCTACAATAATGTTCTTTTTACAAGAAATCGATAAAATAATGTTCGATTCATTACTAAGAATATTCTCTCTTTTAAAATGTAAATCACGACTTAAATTATTGATTAGATATGTATTGTTTGTTAATGATGGACTTGCCATGATAGTTATTTAGTTAAGGTTATTCCATAAATTGATTCTATAGCATGGTTGGTTTCTTGATTACAAAGTTGGGGACTAATTTCACTATTGTCAATCACATGAAAGGATGATATTGATTATACAATTCTTTCATGAATAGCCTTCGCAACGGCCTCTGTTTGTGAATGAACATGTAGCTTATCATAGATTTTTTTGATGTGCGACCGCACAGTGTCTATGCTAATACTACATTTATCGGCAATCATTTTGTAACTATTGCCTTTTACTAAAAGATTTAAAATTTCGCCTTCTCGTTCTGTTAACTTATAGTCGTTGTTTTCCGTAATTTTTTGTTGAGCAGGCAACATCTGTAAAATTTTACGAGCAATACTCGAAGTCATTGGCGCACCGCCATTATTAGCATCTTGAATTGCTTCAAGTAATTTAATAGGAGGAGTCCTTTTTAATAAATAACCCACTGCTCCTGAACAGATTGCCTCAAAAATATTTTCATTATCTTCAAACACCGTAAACATGATTACATTTACTTGTGGTGCCAATTGTTTGATTACTTTGAGTCCCTTTAAACCATTTGCAATAGGCATATCAATATCCATTAATACAACATCTGGCCTTAAATCAATAATTTGACGGGCTACTTGCTCACAGTTTACAAAGGCACCGATAAGTTCAAAACCCATTGACCCTCTGAGTAATACAGAAAGGCTTTCTCTTAAATCGGGGTTATCTTCATAAATTACGATTTTAATGGATGGCTGGTTCATTGGTTGCGTAAAATTTAGAGACATGACATTGAAGCTATTGGTTTTGAATAAATGCTTGATTAAGGAGGATACTATTTTACTACTAATTTTATTGTAAACTTACAAAATATATTTATCAGGTGGTATCACATGATTGGGTGAGGAAACTTATATCATCAATCAGAATGTGGTAGCTACTCAGAAAGTTTTTGTATTTTTGTGTTTAGAAATCTTAATACATACAATTCGTGAAAAAATATAATCTTTACTTCCTTTTATTATTTATACTATTGATTGCTTGTCAAGATAAAAAAGAAAGTACCCAAACCGAAACAAGTAGTCCCGAAAGTAGTGCTGCTGGCTCGTCGTCTGCTTTAGAAAATTATAGCTCAATTTTTCAGGCAATTCTTAAAACCGACGCAGGCATGGCTCGTGGTGTGAAAATAGGGGATAACATTGATACAATTAATGAAACAACTTTGCCTTCTGAAACGCCAGCAGAAAATGGAAAAAGCTTTACGGAGTATTTTGATGATACAGATTTAAACTTTGCTGATATTTTGTATGTTAGGAGTGCACAAAACAAAGTAGAAGCTATTACGATTGATGTTTATATCGAACGTCAAACGGCCGTAGATAGCCTAATGACTGAGTTTAAAGGCTATTTCAACACCAAATATGGCAAAGGAACTAGCACCGAGAAAGCTACGACTTGGCAATTGGCTGATGGCAAAAATAATTTATTACTTCAAAATGTAAGTACTGAAAAAGACCCAGGCTTAAAGATTATCTTCGCCAATAAAGAAAATAAGATTTTACAGTAAGCTACGATATAACTAAAAACAGCCTTTAGATATTTCTAAAGGCTGTTTTTAGTTGTAAACAATAATGAAAACTATATTTTCATTACCCATCCACGTGTATCATCTTTTTTGCCTAAACGAATATCATTGATTTCCTCAAATACTCTTTTAGAGAATGCGTCGTCTTTGCGTTCTGGTAATTGGTAATCAACACCTTCGTAGCCAATCGTTGCGATAGGGGCAATTACAGCGGCCGTACCAGCACCAAATGCTTCAGTTACCTTACCAGACTGAATGCCTTCCACCAATTCTTTGACAGAAAGTTGTCTTTCTTGAATTTCCATTCCCCATTCTTTAGCTACTTGTAAAATTGATTTACGCGTAATACCATCAAGAATTGTATCGCCAGTCGGAGCCGTTACTAAAGCACCATCTATTATAAACAAAAGGTTCATCGTTCCTGCTTCTTCCACAAAAGTATGCGTAGCGGCATCTGTCCAGATAATTTGGTCATAACCAGCATCCATCGCTAATTTAGTTGGATACAACGACCCACCATAATTACCTGCATTCTTAGAAAAACCAACACCACCATGAGCAGCACGAATGAATTGTGTTTCAACACGTACACGTAGAGGCTTAGTATAATAAGAACCTACTGGGCAGTTGAAAATAATAAACTTGTATGTTTTTGATGGACTCACACCAACGTATTCATCCGTTGAGAACATAAAAGGACGAATGTACATTGAACAACCCTCTTTCGCAGGAATCCAGTCGGCATCCAAGCGTAAAAGTTGTGAAAGACCTTCCATAAAAATATCCTCTGGAATTTCAGGAATACACATACGGACAGCAGATTTGTTGAGACGTTTCCAGTTCTCTTCTGGACGAAAGACCAGTATTTCACCCGCTGCATTTTTGTAGGCTTTCATGCCTTCAAAAATCGCTTGTCCGTAATGAAGAGACATCATCGCTGGAGAATATGAGATAGGCCCATAAGGCACAATTTGTGGCGTTTGCCATTCTCCATCTTTAAAGTCGACCACCAACATATGGTCGGCAAAAGAACGCCCAAAAACAAGGTTGTCAAAATCAACCGCATCAATCCTAGATTTTTCAATCTGATGGATATCAATCTGCAAGGTATCTGTCATATATATATACTATTTGTTATTCTAATATTCAAAGTCTAAAGTCTTGAGTCAAAAGTTTAAAGTCTAAAGTAAAAGGTCAAGAATTTAAGTTAAGTCTAAAATCTAGAGTCTTAAAGTCCTAAATCCTATCCTCCTAAAATCTTATATCTAACATCTCACCTCCAGAGTCTTAAAGTCCTAATTCCTCAAGTCTTAAAGTCTTGTGTCCTAAAGTCCCCTAATCCTAAAGTCTCAAGAAGAAACCCTCGGTTTCCAAGCTACTTCCTCTATCCCAAGTTCCTTTGCCATCATCCTGCATAATACAAAAATATAATCGGACAATCTGTTTAAATACCTGATGACTAAATCATTTACTTCTGATTCCTCCGAAAGTCTAAGCACAATTCTTTCCGCTCGTCGGCAAACTGTTCTGGCCAAATGTCCAAACGAAACAGATTGGTGTCCTCCGGGTAAAATAAAATATCGCATAGGTTCTAAATCATGATCCATTGTGTCCATTTCATTTTCCAGTAGCTCTATGTCACTTTCTAATAAATCAGGCAAACGCTTTTTGGTTTGTTCAGGCTCAGAAGCCAGTATTGAACCAATCGTGAATAATCTATCTTGAATTTCCTTTAAAATATTTTTACGCTTTTCATTTACCGTTTGATCACGCACCAAACCTATGTATGAATTTAGTTCATCCACTGTGCCATAAGCTTCAATCCGCAACTCGGTTTTAGATACTCTTGTGCCACCAACTAAAGAAGTTGTCCCTTTATCGCCAGTTTTGGTATAAATTTTCATAATGTTACTCATATTCAAGGCTTTCTAGCCCTTGAAGTCGTTCATTTTACAAAGCTAATTTTTTTTGAGAAGTTTTACTCATTAATCCTTAAAAAAATAATTGTCATGACAAGTATTTTTAGGATTAAAAAGATGAAGTTTAGTCTAAAGAACGATTTTTATTCTTGATTAATCAGCCATTTCATTAGAAATCCTGCCTTTTCTAGCGTAATTTTGCACCCTGAAACAACCAATATCAATGAGTATAGAATTTTTCATTTCCAGAACTTGGCGTTACTTATCAATTTTAGCCTTCATCCTTGTCTTATTATTTACCTACCGTGGCTTGCCCGACACCACCGCCGTGCATTTTGGACCGAATGGTAGAGGAGATGGCTTTCTTCCCAAAAACGAAGTTTTCTACCTTTTTGGAACAGTCATGTTTGTATTCAATATATTATCAATTTTGTTAGCCAATAGCGTAAAACGTGTTCCCGTAACAGCCTTTACTTGGATTCCTAACAAAATATGGTTGAAAGAAGGCGAACAACTAAAAGTCGCAATAGTAAACTGGCTAAATTTTTTGCCTGCCATTGTGAATACTTTTTTATTGCTTATTCTCAGAGCATTATTGATTCTAAATGATGAACGAACTTATCAAACAGATTATTCTTATTTATTAGTATTAGGGATAGCTTTGATGATAGCTTGGTTATTTTATTTGCCTATCAAATTGTTATTTACAAGTCCAAAAATTGAAGTAGAAGAAGATTAATTGATGGATATTCAAGATTTAAAGCTTGCTGATTATACATATGATTTACCCGACGAGAGAATTGCCAAATTCCCTTTGGAAAAGCGTGATGAATCTAAACTACAGGTATATCAGCAAGGTAATATCACCCATACTGTTTTCAAGAAAATCAATGAGTATTTACCCCAAAATACCCTCTTGGTTTTTAATAACACAAAAGTAATACCTGCCCGAATTCATTTCCAAAAATCAACTGGGGCTGTCATTCAGATTTTTTTATTACATCCTATTGCTCCTACTTCTGTCATTAATCTAGCGATGGAAGCCAACGATGAGTGTGTCTGGGAATGCATGATTGGTAATAGAAAACGTTGGAAGAAGGAAGATGTTTTAGAGAAGGTACTAAACGTTGCAGGGGAAGCTATTCAGGTAAAAGCCGAATTGTATGATGTTGAAAACAACCAAGTGAAACTATCTTGGCGAGTAATTTCAGAAGAAAGTACCATTCCTAACCCGAAGTTTGTCGATATTATCCAAGCCTTGGGCGAAATACCATTGCCACCTTACCTAAATCGAGAAGCCGAAGCAGCAGACTATGAAACGTATCAGACTGTTTATAGCGAGAAAAAGGGAGCAGTTGCCGCACCTACTGCGGGTTTACATTTCACTGATGAGGTACTACAAAATCTTTCGGCACAGGGCATTAAAGAGGAGTTTATTACGCTTCATGTGGGGGCTGGTACGTTTCAACCTATCAAAGTTGAAAACATCGTAGAACACCGTATGCACAATGAGCAAATAGTGTTTACGAAAAAGAATATTGAAGTCTTATTAGAAAATATCGGCAATACTATTCCTGTAGGTACAACATCAATGCGGGCTTTAGAGAGTTTGTATTGGTATGGTGTAAAACTGAGTACGGATATTTCAAGCGATTTTTTCATTGAAAAATTATATCCTTATCAGCACGTTGTGGAGGATTTACCAAGTACAGCTTCGTCTTTAATGACAATTTTATCGAAAATGGAAGCCTTGGGCGAAACGGAAATTACGGGCGAAACCGAAATATTTATTTTCCCGGGCTATCAGTTCAAAATCTGTAAAGGTATTGTTACTAACTATCATCAGCCCGAAAGTACGCTGATTCTACTCATAGCAGCTTTAATTGGAGAAGACTGGCGAAAGGTGTATCAAGAAGCCATGATAAACGATTATCGTTTTTTGAGTTATGGGGATTCATCTTTGTTATTGCCTTAATTCTTTTTTATCTCTAGCGAGGGACTTAAGTCCCTCGCTAGAGATAAAAAAATCTAAAAATCCTTCCCTAAAATAGGAAAGAATTAGCCTCTACACATAACTCAACCACCAATACCCCTGATGTCTGTTTTTATAAGCCCCATACCAACGGCATATCGGGTAAGTAGCCACTACTATCACAATCCACAATAAATACACAAAGCTTAGACTGAAACCATAACCCTGTAACCGTGGCGACATATAAACCCATGTATCTAAAACCATGGCATCAGCACCAAATCCCGTTAGGCTTGCTGCCAACATCGCCAATGTGTGGATAACATAAATATGTAAAATATAATAGAACATCGATACCTTGCCATAAACCAATATTTTGTTCCAGAATACCCCTTTGGCATTTTCAAGAAAAGCTAATAGTAAAAGTGCAGGACCAATCGTCAATAAGATGTATAATAAGGAAGGCGGATATTTGCTTACATTAATAAACGAAAGCAAAAGATTAATACCACTAGCCTGAGTATCCCACAAACGAGCATCTCCATATAAATTCGTACTACGAATAATAATAAACAGCACTATACTAAGCCATCCGTATGTTAACAAAATTTTTCTACGCTCTTCTGCTTTAAATTTAGCCGTGTAAATTACCCCAAAAGCATAGCCCAGTGCCATGACACCCACCCACGGAACAACTGGATATCCGATATAAATAACGTGGTCAGGAATCCAGTTAAACATTCTTTGTTGATGGATAAGCGACCAAATAAAAGCCAGAAAGTTATCCTCTTTAATGGTAATGCCATCTAAAAGATTGTGACCGAAAATCATGATTAAGCTACCAGCAATAATCCAAGGCATAGGTAAATAAACGATAGCTGAAAGCCAAACCATGCTTAAACCTATCGCACCGATTACCTGAAAAGAAATAATCCCAAAATTGGGGTTAAAGAACCAAGCAATATTCATGACGGTTAATTCTAAGATAATCAACCAAATACCCCTTTTTAGTAAATAGGACGATAGTCCGCTAATGCCTTTTTTCTGACCGACCTGATAGGCTGAAGTGCCTGCCAAAAAAATAAAAATTGGCGCACAGTAATGTGTAATGATACGGGTTAAAAACAGCAATGGATTGGTTTTGCTTAAATCTGTAGGGTCGAATAAGTATGCATCAGCGTGAAAAAAATCACGGACGTGGTCTAAAGTCATAATGATAATGACAATACCTCTTAGTAAGTCTATCGACTCAATTCTCCGATTTTGTTGTATAGTTTCCATCTTTATCGTGAAAAATAAAATTATCTTTTGGAATTTTGTTGAAACAAAGATACCTTGCTGATATAAGATAAATGCTTTATAAACCATTGAACTTATGGGTTATAACCTTTGATTCAATGTTTATTTTGCTTAAATACCTTCGATTATGGAGTTAGATAAATTGTACTGGAATATTCTGGCTTTATTGCAGGAAAATGCCCGTTATTCCTTTGCCGAAATAGGCAGAAAAGTAGGACTTTCAGCACCTGCGGTTGCTGAGCGTGTTCAGAAGTTAGAAGAAATAGGCGTCATCAAACGTTTTGGGGTAGACCTCGACTTCGTAAAGCTGGGATATTCCCTAAAGGCAAGTATTTTGTTTAAAGCGCACAATGGCAAAATGCAATCTTTTTTGGCACACATCAGCCAAATGCCCGAAGTGTATCAATGCGATAGAATCACGGGCGAATATTGTTTGGTGATGAAAGTAATCGTGAAACATCCTAATGATTTAGAAAACATCATTAATAAATTCTCTGAATATGGCGAGCCTACCACCTCGGTGATATTATCGAGCCCAGTTGAATATAAAGTGGTAAAACAAAGTACCTGACATCAATAACCGTATTCGTCCCCCCAGTCTTGACGAAGTTTCTGTTTGATTTTCTCCTCAGCAGGATTTTGTTGAGGCTCAAAGAATTTTGTGCTTTTTACTTCGTCAGGCATAAATTGTTGTTGTACAAAATTGCCTTCATAACCGTGAGCATACTTGTAGTTTTTGCCATAGTCTAATTGCTTCATCAACTTGGTTGGGGCATTTCTAAGGTGCAGCGGTACGGGTAAGTTGCCCGTTTCACGCACTGTTGCCAAGGCTTGGTCTATCGCCAAATAAGCAGAATTACTTTTGGCAGAAGTCGCCAAATAAATAACCGTTTGCGACAGCACAATACGGGCTTCGGGCATGCCTACTGCTCGGATAGTCTGAAAACAAGTGTTAGCCATCAATAAAGCGTTCGGATTCGCCAAGCCAATATCTTCGGATGCTAAAATCATCATTCGTCTTCCTATAAACTCTATGTCTTCGCCACCTTCTAGCATTCTTGCCAACCAATACACGGCAGCGTTTGGGTCGGAGCCACGGATAGATTTGATAAAGGCAGAGATAATATCATAATGTTGTTCGCCGTCTTTGTCATAAAGTGCTATATTTTGCTGTAGTTTTTCAACGACCATTTCGTTGGTGATTTCCAATCCTTCGCCTTCTGGAATAAAATTGCAGACCAGCTCCAAGATGTTGTACAACTTTCGCCCGTCGCCACCCGAAAACTGCAAAATAGCCTCGTACTCCTTTACGACAATGCCTCGATTCTTCAAGAAAACATCTTTCTCCAAAGCCTGATTAATCATATAAATCAATTCATCTTTCACCAAAGGTTTTAATACATACACCTGACAGCGAGAAAGTAAGGCGGATATTACCTCAAAAGAAGGGTTTTCTGTAGTAGCACCAATCAGCGTAATAATGCCTTTTTCCACTGCGCCGAGGAGCGAGTCTTGTTGAGATTTTGAAAAACGGTGGATTTCGTCGATGAACAAAATAGGAGAGGGCGTATCAAAAAACTTTTGCTTTTTGGCGGTCTCAATGGTTTCACGAATGTCTTTTACCCCTGCACTAATAGCAGACAATACATGAAAAGGACGTTTCAGTGTCTGTGCCACAATACTTGCCAAGGTAGTTTTGCCGACGCCCGGAGGCCCCCACAAAATAAAAGAGGGAATCCTGCCCGATTCTACAGCACGGCGTAAAACGGCTTTTTCTCCTACTAAATGTTGTTGCCCCACGTATTCATCAAGCGTTTGTGGACGCATTCGTTCGGCTAATGGTTGCATAATTGTATTGTTAATTCTAAAGCAAATATACATTCATTTCAAGACGCTAGGGCTAATCCAAAGCTTTGTGCAAAAGAAATATTATCTTTGTAAAATATTTTCATCCTAAAATAATTACATGACTTTCGCATCACTTGGTTTATCAGCATCTCTTTTAAAGGGAATAGAAGCAAAAAATTATACCGAACCTTTCCCGATTCAAGAACAGGCTATTCCCGCAATTTTAGCAGGAAAAGATATCCAAGGAATTGCCCAAACGGGTTCTGGAAAAACTGCGAGTTTTGTATTGCCTATTTTAGAGATGTTTCAGCGTAAAAGTCCTACCAGAAATTTACACCTAAAAGTATTAATTCTAGTCCCTACGCGTGAACTCGCCATTCAGATTAAGGAAGTCATCGATTCGTTTTCTTTGCACTTAAATAATCCTGTAAAAAACATTGCCGTTTTTGGAGGTGTGCCACTCAATCAACAGATGGTGACGCTAAAAAATACGGAGATTTTAGTAGCTACACCGGGAAGGTTATTAGATTTGGTTTCGACGCAATCAATTAACTTAGCTAAGATAGAAATCTTGGTACTGGATGAAGCCGATAAAATGTTGGATTTAGGGTTTAAAGAAGAAGCCAATAACATTTTCAAATTATTACCCAAAAAACGCCAGAACATTTTGTTTTCGGCCACGTTAGATACTGATTTAGAAATTATCAAGGAGAGCCTTTTGAGCGAACCTGTAAAAATAGAGATTGAACCAGAAGTACAGAACCTTGACCAAATTAAGCAAATTGCCTATTTGGTAAGTCCCGAAAGAAAAGGACCTTTGCTAAGATACCTTATCAAAACCCAAGCTATGCCGCAAGTATTGGTATTTGTTTCGGCAGTACGGACGGCGGATAATTTGGTAGATAAATTAAAGAAAAATGGCATTAATGCCTTGGCGATTCACAGTAAGAAAACACAAGGTGCTAGAACCGAGGCCTTGAGGAACTTTAAAGCTGGAAAAACTACGGTATTGGTGGCTACAGATTTGGCTTCGCGAGGGATAGATATTGAGTTTTTACCTTTTGTGATTAACTATGAATTGCCACGTTCGCCAAAGGATTATGTTCACAGAATTGGTAGGACGGGGCGTGCTACAGCCTCAGGAGATGCTATTTCGCTGATTTGTCCAGAAGACCAGCACCATTTTCATATCATCCAGAAAAAGATGAAAAGGAAGGTAGAAACAGTAGAAACGGCTGATTATGACTTAGGTAAATTTTAAGTGAAAATTCAAAGAATCAAGCACCTAGTTACCTCCATAAACAAGCGCAAAATGCTGTTTTAAGGGTGTTATAAGGTGCTTGATTATCAGCTTTTTGAGGAAGTATTAAGAAAAACTATCAAATAAAAATAATTCACTATAACATATGGTTATTTCAAGATTTTAATTATATTTGATAAATAATTCCCAAAACTAACCACACATTAACCCCTTAAAATGTCATGAATCTAAGATCGATGCTTCGAATTTTGTTTATTAGTTCACTGGTAGTTTTCTTAGGATACATTTTTTTGAAAAGTTTTGATTCATTTGCACATCACGTAGTGGCCTTTAAAAAACATTAAAGGCTCTTTATTAAATTACAAAAGCTACTTCTTGGAAACCATAATATTCGACTAGTCCGTCGGACTCAATACCCAATTGCCCACTTTCGTCGATACCAACTATTTTCCCCAGAAATAGTTGCCCGTTCTTTCTGAAATGATGAAATTCGTTTATTCTGAAAAGATTAGACAAGTACCTTTCTTTCAATACTTCATAATCTCCGTTTTTTACAGCCAAATAATTTTTCTCTACACAAGCTAATAATTCAGAAAGTAGGTCGGATAAATCATATTTTAGCGGATTCGTCGTTACATTCCTCAGTGAGGTAGCATTGGGTATTGGAAACTGGGTTTGATTGATGTTTAATCCGATACCAATTACAGAAAAACCAATCTGATAACCTTGCAGGGTATTCTCAATAAGAATGCCACCCATTTTTTGATTTTGGAAATAAATATCGTTCGACCACTTTACTTTTAGGTCGTCGTCGATATATTCCGATAGGCAGTCTAAAACCCCTAACGAAACTGCCACATTGAGTTTGAACTGTTCGCTGGCTTTTAAAAAATTGGGTTTTAGGATTAATGAAAACGTTAAATTTTCGCCTACAGAGGCTTCCCAAACGTTGCCTCTTTGTCCGCGACCAGCCGTTTGATTATCGGTAATTATGACCATTCCCTCAAAAACGTTATTACCCGACTGAATTATTTCAGCCGCTATGTCGTTAGTAGAGTGACAGACTGGCATGTATTTTATTGTTTTGCCAGTAAATAATGTATTGGGTTGAATTTTGTACAAGGTTATTTTGTAATTTTAAAGTTCAAATTATTTTTTGTGTTATTGAGTAATGAAGTTATGAGATTTATCTCTAAACATTGTGACAAACACTTGTGAATTTACAAACAACAAAGCATGGCAGAAGTTAAATTAAAAAAAGAAATTAGTTCACAAGAACTTAGCCAATTGGTGGTGAAAGGGATGCAGGAAAGAAAGGCAACCAATATTGTAGTGATGGATTTAAGAAAAGTAAAAAACGCTTTCACTGATTTTTTTGTCGTTTGTTCTGGTAATTCTGACACGCAAATTGATGCTATCTCAGAATCTGTTGATAAAGAAGTATGGGAAGCAACTCGTTCTCATCCCAAAAGTATGGAAGGGAAAGCCAACCGTGAATGGATATTAGTTGACTATTATGATGTAATAGTACACGTATTTAAAAAAGATAAACGTGAGTTTTATAAACTAGAAGAATTGTGGGGTGACGCTGAATTTACTTATATTGACGACGATGCCGTTTAAAGTAATAACACTCCTTTCATAAATTTATCATACCACTTTTCATGAAAAACATAAGTTCGAAACAAAGTTATCAGACCTTGTGTTCACAATATAGATAACCAAAGTTTACAATTTATCTCAAATTATGTAAAACCAATTACTTTTTAGAATAAATTGGATACTGTTTAAAAGTTAATTAAAGAAAAAATGGCAGAAAATAATAGTGAGAATAATAAACCTCAAGGCTTTCCGAAGCGTCGCCCAAATGCTTCTGGCAATGGTTTTCAAGGATGGTTGGTTATAGGATTGATAGTTGCTTTAATAAGTATTTACTTTTTGAGTAAAACAAAAGTTCTAAAACCTATTCAGCAAACCGAGTACGAACAAATGGTGCTCAATCAGGAAATTGCTAAATTATCCATTATCAAAGGAAAAGATATTGTTGAGATTACCCTCAAACCAGAGGCACTTCCAAAATATAAAAACGAATTAAGTGATCAACCAAACGCTGTGGTTAATCAGAATGCTGGTCCTCAATTCGAAAAAGAGATTACTTCTATCAATTCTTTTGAAACGGAACTCAACGAATTGCAGAAAGATATTCCTCGTGATAAGAGAGTACATGCTACTACAGAAGAACATTACGGGATTTTTGAATTCTTGATGGGACCTGGTTTCTTTATCGTGATGTTCATCGCTATTTACTTCATGTTCTTTAGAATGGGTGGTGCAGGCGGACCGGGTGGACAAATCTTTAATATTGGTCGTTCTAGAGCAACATTGTTTGACGGCGAAGCTAAAGTAAAGATTACCTTCAACGATGTAGCAGGTTTGGATGAAGCTAAAGAAGAAATTCAAGAGATTGTAGAGTTTTTGAAGTTTCCGAAAAAATTCACTGACTTAGGTGGTAAAATTCCGAAAGGAGCTTTATTAGTAGGCCCTCCGGGAACAGGTAAAACCTTATTGGCAAAAGCTGTTGCTGGCGAAGCAGGCGTACCTTTCTTCTCGTTGTCTGGTTCAGACTTTGTTGAAATGTTTGTGGGTGTGGGTGCGGCACGTGTAAGAGATTTGTTCAAACAAGCGAAAGAGAAAGCACCATGTATCATCTTTATTGATGAGATTGATGCGGTAGGTCGTTCTCGTGGTCGTGGTGCGATGCCAGGCTCAAATGATGAACGTGAAAATACATTGAACTCATTGTTAGTTGAAATGGATGGTTTTGCTACTGACTCAGGTATTATTATCATGGCAGCAACAAACCGCCCTGATGTACTGGATTCAGCTTTATTACGTCCGGGACGTTTCGACCGTCAGATTTCAATTGATAAGCCAGATATTATCGGAAGAGAAGCTATTTTTAAAGTACACTTAAAACCTTTGAAATTAGCGGCTGATATTGACCCTAAAGAATTGTCTGCTCAGACTCCTGGTTTTGCAGGTGCTGAAATCGCCAATGTTTGTAACGAAGCGGCTTTAATAGCGGCACGTCGTAGCAAAACTGCGGTAGATATGAAAGACTTCCAAGAGGCAATGGATAGAGTAATTGGTGGTTTAGAGAAAAAGAACAAATTGATTTCTCCTGAAGAAAAGAAAATTGTTGCTTATCACGAAGCTGGCCATGCGATTGCTGGATGGTTCTTGGAACATGCCAATCCATTGGTAAAAGTAACGATTGTACCACGTGGTGTAGCTGCTTTGGGTTATGCACAGTATCTGCCTAAAGAACAGTTCTTATACAGAACAGAGCAATTGATAGATGAAATGTGTGTTACCTTGGGTGGTCGTGTAGCTGAAGACATCGTTTTTGGTAAAATATCAACAGGTGCACAAAACGATTTAGAGCGTATTACCAAATTGGCCTATAGTATGGTAACCATTTATGGTATGAACGATAAGCTTGGTAATGTTTCATTCTATGATTCGAAAGGCTCGGAATATAATTTTAACAAACCGTATTCTGAACAAACAGCCCGCGAAATAGATGAAGAAGCACGTAAGATTATTCAACTAGCTTACGAAAGAACGAAGGCTTTATTGACTGAAAAACAAGATAAGTTGGAAATTTTAGCGCAAGAATTATTAGTGAAAGAAGTGCTTTTCCAAAATGATTTAGAGCGTTTGGTAGGACCAAGACCTTTTGAGCAATTGACAGCCTATCAGGAATTTACAAGAAACGAAGATAGAAAAGCAGCAGATTTGGAAGCAAAAGAAGCCGAAAAAGCTATTGCAAAAGAAAGTGAAGAACCTGCTGAAAAGTAATAGACGGTTTTAACCTCAATCCTAAGCCCCCTTTCTTGATAGAAAGGAGGCTTTTTTTTGCTGTTTTGTCTTATTAGGACATAACAAGCTTTTAGTTGATGGGTCTCTTACCTAGCGCTTAGATTTGTTGTATATTTGTCTTTTAAATATGTTTCAATGACTACTATTAATTTACAAGCCGACAAGAAAATATACTTTGCCTCTGATTTTCATTTAGGATATCCCGACCATCAAACTAGTTTGATTCGCGAACGAAGAATCATCGCTTGGCTCAATCAAATACAAAAAGATGCGCAAATGATTTTTTTGATGGGCGATTTATTTGATTTTTGGTTTGAATATAAAAATGTGATACCCAAAGGTTTTGCGAGGTTTCAGGGTAAATTAGCAGAACTGTCGGATGCGGGCATTGAAATAATCATTTTTAAGGGCAATCATGACCTATGGATTTTCGATTATTTTGAAGAAGAAATGGGTATTAAGGTATTGAGAGAACCCACTGAATATGTTGTTAATCAAGGCAGTAATAGTACTTCTTTTTACCTAGTGCATGGCGATGGATACGGCCCAGGAGATTATGGGTATAAAAAACTGAAACGAGTTTTTGAAAGCAAGCTTAGTCAATGGGCATTTGGCTGGGTACACCCCCAAGTTGGTATGAAACTGGCCATGGCGTGGTCTGCTTCTAAAAAAGATGAAGAAAGGCTAAAACGAGAACTACAGTTCAGAGGCGAGGGAGAATGGCTGTGGTCTTATGCCAAAGAAGTAGAAAAACAAAAACACCATGATTTTTATATCTTTGGGCATCGTCATTTGTTATTAGATTTAAAAGTAGGTGAAAATAGTCGTTATATTAATTTAGGGGAATGGTGTTATGATAAACCAGCAAGTAATCATTATGCCATATTCGACGGGATTAATTTTAGTGTAAAACAATTTCAGGGATGAAAATAATAGCGATACTCTTATTATTGATAAATTGTACAGTGTTAGGGCAAAACGTTGCATTTGATACCTTAATTCCGAAAAATACCTACCGATATTTCGAAAAGAAAAATTTTGTAGTTGCTAAGGAAATAGCCCTCAATGGCGCTGATCTTTTTTCTAAAAATAATTACCTGATAGAGGCCGAATTAATATGCAAATCAGCTAAGAATTTTGGGTTTAAGGTAGCCCAATGGAAAGACAAAGCTCATCCTAAAAAAGTACTTGAAGAGTTAACGCTTGGCTATGATGTGCACGATAAAGAAATTTACATTGATAGAACAAAGTCGTCAATACCTGCTAAGAAAGATTTAGTAGCACCTTACCACCTTGTGAATAAAAAGATAAAAATGCAGATAATTGTCAAGAACAATTATGTTCGTTTTTATGCCAATAATAATGAAGTAATGTTAGCAGATTCTATCGCCCCAAGCCCTGAAGCATTAATATTTTCAATTTTTACAAAGCGAAAAAAAGTTTTTGTTGAATCTTTGAAAATTTGGGACTTAGAAGGCTTTCCAACCAAAAAATAAGGTTAGTCATTACATTCCATCATCAATAAATCACCAGATTCATAGGTGATTTTAACCAGACCGTCTTCTTTTACTTCATTACTACTACCCGTGCGATAGCCAATGGTGAGGTTTTCGGCGGATAATTCATACTTTAAGTTGTGTGTAGTAATTCCTGATACTTCACCCACAGGAATCAACGAAATGTTGGTTTTGGCTGGATACCATTTTTCGTAAGTATTGGGTAGTACAAAAATCTTAGAGTAATCGTCAATCACCACTATTTTTAATTGCTCTCTAAACCGTACGATGTTCGTAATATTGGTGATGGTATGGTCAGCCCTTCTGCCTGTAGCCCAAACAACATTTACGGCAGGAAATCCTTTCTCCACTAAATAATCAAAGGCCTTTTCCAAGTCGGTTTTATCTTGGTCTGGTGTATGAACAATCTCGATAGGGTACTGGTCTTCTCTGATTTTCTCTAAATTAATGGCTCTTTTAAGATTTTGTTCGTCTAGTAGGGTGATGTCAGAAGTGTTTCTAAGAATATCAAAATCGCCCAAGAGGACGTCTACCTTAATACCTAATTCTAGCACACGATTGATGGCAGAATCAAGGACAATCACCAAGGGTGACCATTCAAGGAGTTGACCCAATAGCTCAAAATTACAGGCTTCGCCATTGGCAATGATAAGAGCAGGCTCTTGTTGTTCTCTGATAACGTGGTGTGATGACATACTATAAGTAAGAGTTATGAGTGATGAATTGTGAATTTAAAGTGTTTTATAACGATATTTTATTCATAATTCATCACTCATAATTCACGACTTTTACTTACTACCAGAAAGTAGTATAAAGCACTACTAAAATAGCAACGATAGCAGCAGCACCAATAGCAAAACCTTTTGTCGTTTTGAACATAGTAGCATCTATTTCCAAAGCTTTAGGGTTTTCTTTAGTTGCTGGGTCTAATAAACCTGAAATAACCATAACAATAACACACACGACAAAAGTAATTGCCATACGGTCAAGGAAAGGAATAATATGTTTACCTTCTGCATCTAAGAAAGAAGTGTAAATTGGCGTTTGATAAAGACCTGTCCAATCTGGAAATTCTTTCAATACCAATGAGATAACCACAGAACCAATGGTAGCAATCATAGCACCAGCAGAGTTAGCACGTTTCCAGAAGAAACCTAACAAGAACACTGCAAAAATACCCGGAGAAACATAACCAGTCATTTCTTGAATGAAGTCGAAACCACCTTTTTTATCAATTCCCAAGAAAGGAGAGATGAAAATGGCTAGAATCATGGCAACAACAATCACGATTCTACCAGTTTTTACTAGTTCTTTTTCAGTAGCATCTTTCTTGAAGAATTTCTGATAAATATCAAGCGTAAAGATAGTTGAGATTGAGTTAGCTTTACCAGCCAAAGAAGCCACGATAGCAGCCGTTAAAGCAGCAAATGAAAGTCCTTTTAACCCAACAGGAAGTAAGTTTAATAATACAGGATATGCGTGGTCAGGATTCACTGTGCCATCTGCTCCCAACATTTCTTGTTGGAACAAGCCATTTTGGTATAATACATACGCTGCGATACCCGGAATAACTACGATGATAGGCATTAATAACTTTAAGAAACCTGCAAATAAAAGACCTTCACGAGCCACCGGAAGCGATGCACCCAAGGCACGCTGAGTAATATATTGGTTACAACCCCAGTAGTTTAAGTTTACAATCCACATACCACCAATCAATACTGCTAAGCCCGGTAATGAAGTATAATTAGGGTTATCCTTTTTCAAAATCATGTGGAAATGGTCATCAGCGCGTGTAAACATTTGTTTCATACCCTCGATAGCTCCCACTTCGCCAAATTGTTGTGATACCAATGTAAGCGCTAAGTAAGTAGTACAAAGTCCACCCAAGATTAAGAAAAACACTTGAATAACGTCTGTAAAACCGATAACTTTCATACCACCTAATGTAATAATTACAGCAAAAAACGCAAGACCCCACATACACAAGGTGAAATCAATACCTGAGATAGTGGTGATAGCTAATGCCCCTAAGTACAAAATTGAGGTAAGGTTAACAACAACATATAGAATCAACCAGAAAACAGCCATAATGGTACTTACTGTTGAATTATAACGCTGTTTCAAGAACTGAGGCATTGTAAAAATCTTATTTTTCAAATAGATTGGCATAAAAAATACCGCCACAATTACAAGCGTCGCCGCAGCCATCCATTCGTAAGCAGAAATAGCTAAGCCCATTTTGAAACCATTACCAGCCATACCGATAAATTGTTCGGCTGAAATGTTTGAAGCAATCATCGATGCACCGATTGCCCACCAAGTAAGTGAACCTTCGGCAAGGAAGAAGTCTGTAGATGATGCTTGTTTTGATTTTTTCTGTTGGTAAATCCAGTAGCCGTAACCTGCTACAACGATAAAATAAAAGAAGAATACTAAATAATCAATGGATTGCAGTCCTTTTTGCATTGGGTTTATTTATTTTTTAGGTTATATATTATTTTTCATTCCGAAAGATACTGCATTAATTCAAAATTAAATAGATTAAATACTATAAAATATATTGCAAAAACTATATTATGTTTAGCGATAAATTTATAATTATCTGATTTTTAGTATGTTATGTTGTATTTTAATCATGTCAAATTGACACATTTGCCCGTAATTTTTTTCAATAAAGTAGATAAATAATACTATGTTTTTGGTTTAAAATAGTAAAGTCTGAAAAATTGGTGAATTATAAGCCATTCTCTTTAAAAAATTTGGTTTGTATTATAAAAAACAAAATATCCTTTTGTGAAATATTGCTTTTAATGGTTTGAACACTAGTATGAGATAAATAATTAGAATGTAGACAGTCTTTTAATTAAATACAAGATGGTGTGCAAATTCAGCTAACATTTGTATAAATGTCTAACCTTTCTTATTAGCAGGCGACTTAAGTCGCCTGCTAATAAGAAAAGTGTTGAGTATTACCTACAAACTAGGCTCAATCATTATTACCTCTTCTTTATCGATAATTACTTGCCCTTCGCCCAAATCTCTAGTTTTCCTGACATATTTTTTGGGTGTAACAATCACAGGACAAAGGGTATCAGTTTTGCGTTTTGAATAAAAAGCCGCTAGCCCCGCTGCCTTCTCGATGACATTTACAGGGAAATTCCTGCCAGCCTGTTTACGTACCACTACGTGCGAACCTGCCACGTCACGGGCGTGTAACCACAAATCTTCTTTTCTAGCAAAGCGTTGTGTAAGTAAATCGTTGTTTTTGGCATTTCTGCCTACTAATATTTCATACCCTTCAAATTGATAATATTTAAAAAGTGTTTGAACTGTATCCACTACTTTTTGGGAAGGTTCTAACTGATTAGCCTTTAAATATTTTCTGAATTCTTTTAACGTTTCAAAGCATTCAATATCCTTAATCTGTTGTTCGATTTCGGTCATATCCATTTCTTTGGCCTCCAGATTCTCCATCAATTTCTCAATTTCGATTTTCTCATTTTTGGACTTTCTGTAATAATTCTCAGCACTCTTTTGCGGACTCAAATCTGGTTTTAGGCGTACCTTAATGGGCTGGTCACGATAAAAATCATACAATTCTATTACCTCAGTTCGCTCAGGAATAGCGTGAAGGTTCGCCATGATAATGTTCGCAATTTCATCATGTTTTACGCCCGTGTCCAAGCTATTCAACTGTTGATAACACTTATCGATATAAGCTTGTGTCCGTGTTTTTCGCTTCTGGAGTATTTTAATGATTACGCCTTTTTCTTTATCAATTACATTGATTTTGTTATGGGCATAATAAAAGGCATTACTAGCTTCTAGTGGGTCGGTAAAAGTATTGATAATCTCGCCATCTTCTGCAATTAGTGATAAAACAGGCTGATAGTCTATCGTTTTTAAGTAATAAGTAGGGTTTTCAAGTTGTGCTGTAATCGCTTGGATTTGTTCCCAAGTAACGGCTTCTGGTCTATTTTTGCTTAGAAACTTGGTGATTTCTTTGCCAAAAGTAGGGAAGAGGGTCTTCCAACCTTTTTCCTGAAAAGCTTCAAAGCTTTGATCAATCGGACGGTCTAGTTTATCTATTGCTACATTATTATCAATCACCAGTTTATTCTGAAACAAGTCAATCACTTCGTTCTCTTGAAAAAGAATAATGTTTGAACGATTGCCATACATTTTAAACAGTAATACAAAGTTATTTTCAAAATAAAGGGAAAAAGCACGTTCGTTTTCAAACTGGCGGACACTCAACACTTTTAAATTGATGATTTCTTTAAAAAGATTGGCCGAATTACGCCCTGCTCTTTTAAAGTCTTTCGGGAAAGCTAAACAAGCAAAATCTGGATGAAGAACAGCTTTAATATAAAAATCTTTTTGGTCACGCCATTGTTTGCCTTCGCTACAAAAGCCTAATAATATTTCGTCTTTTTCTTGGGTAAAACATTCTGCCAGCACTAAACCAGTCAGCTCGGTTGAAAGCTTTTTGGATAATTGACGAAGAAAATAATAATTGGTTTGCATAAAATTATGGAAAGCATAAGGCTTTTTATTGGATAACAAAGGTAATTGATTTACCTATTGTATCGATGAACTGATAAATACGTTAAATAACTTATTATTTAGTTGTAAAACTGAAAAATAAGTTATAGTTTTGATTCATGGAAGAATTGACAAAAACAGAAGAGAAAATCATGCAGGCACTTTGGGAGTTGAAAAGTGCTTTTGTAAAAGACATTATCGAGAAAATGGACGAAGAACCCAAACCTCCATACAATACGATTTCGTCGGTAGTCAGGATACTCGAAAAGAAAGGGTATGTTGGGTATAAGGCTTATGGAAAGACCTATGAATATTTTCCGATAATTGCCAAAGCAGAATATGCCAAAAAGACTTTTAAGAAAATATTGAATAATTATTTCGATAATTCTGCCAGCAGTTTATTATCATTTTTGGTGAAAGAAGAGTCTATTTCTTCGGAAGAACTGGATGTGTTGAAAAGTATTATTGATGGGAAAACGGATAAAATGTCATAATTTTTAAAGCGACAAACGATGAATTATCTAATAGAATCAAGTATCTCGATGATGCTTTTGTATGGATTGTATTTCTTTGTTTTCAGAACATTTACTTTCATACGGCTGAATCGGGTGTATCTATTGCTTAGCCTAATATTTAGTTTGCTGATTCCAACCTTTACTTGGGAGGTGAAAGAATTGGCTTATAGCGCTGAAGAGTTAGCCAATTATGTGAGAATTTACTCATTAAGACAATTCAATGAATTCGGAAATATCGGTTCAGAAGTAACAGCAAATAAAAGCGTAGTAGGGTTTAATTGGATGAATTTACTCTTTTTATCTTACTGGTTGGGCTTTGTGTTGATGTTAGGAAAAATAATTGTTTTAATTTTTAAGTTGACAAATCTTAAAAAAGAACCTTCTCAATCTTATATCTCAAATACTGGCAAATTTGCCAATTCATCTTTTTTTAACCTGATTTTTATTGATGACAGCCGGCTAGAAGCCCACGAAGTAGAACAAATTCTAACGCACGAACGCTGGCATATTAGGCTGTTGCATTCTTATGATTTACTTTTTGTCGAGCTTGTAAAGATCGCTTTTTGGTTCAATCCTATTGTTTACTTCTATCAGCGTTCATTAGCAGAAGTGCATGAATATGAAGTAGATAGCCGAATGATAAAACAGTATCACCCTCAGACTTACGCACACTTATTGTTGAAATTAGCAGGTTTAAAAGTTCAACCCCTGATGATACACTCTTTTAGTAGAAAACCCCTTTCCGACCGCATTCATTTTTTATTTACTAAACAAAAATCAATACCTATGAAAAAGTTAGCTTACTTATCCGTTCTGCCCATTTTGGGACTAATTATGATGGCGTTTTCTTTTGAAACTGTCGTCAAGAAATTTCAAGAAAAGCCTAATAAAAATGTTGAGAGCCCACAACATAGTGCTGTGAATAACTATCCAGATGTTAATGTTTCTGATAACAAAGAACTTTTCACGGTGAACACAAATGATAAAAAAGGCCAAATTTTTATGACTTTAAGTCCTAGAAAAGTTACTCCAGATTTGGTCAATGGAATCGTTGCCGAACATTTTAAAAGCTACGGTTATTTGATAAAAGTAAAAAATGTAGCGTATAATAAAGACAAAAAGCTAACCCGCATTGAAATTAGCCTTGATGAAAATGAGAAGAATAAAAATGCAAGAGATAAAAAGAAAGTAAAAGTAGCTGATTTGCCATCCCATTTCAATTTTGACCTTAGCAAAATGGTTAATAAAAATCCTAAAGAATTAGATGCTATGATTGTCCTTTTTGCTGATAAAAACACGGGCGAACATTTTGTAGCTCCCCTTGGTCCACCACCCCCGCCGCCGCCAATGCCACCATCGCCACGACCAATGCCAACGAAAGTAAAAAAATAAATATAGAAGCTTGATAGTATTATCTATCAAGCTTTTTTTTGATTCAAACATTTTGTTTTTTATCAAGAAATGTCCTCGTTTACATACCGCTTTTACCGTTCCCAAAAATAAAATACCATTCTTCCTAAGTATTTTCTTATTGCAAAAATCCAGAATATCTTTGATGGACAAACCAAAATAACATTTCACGATTTTTATAATCGTTATCAAAGACAATGACGCCCTTACGCAAAAGTTCATTTATTCGCAAAGTCAAAGATATAACCGTCGGAAGTACTTTGGCCTTAGCTGTGTTGGGTAATACCGTGATGCTACAAAGCTGTGGAAGTTCTAATGAGGAGGATGAAGGCGACTACGAAGAAGTGGAAGTTTATACAAAAGGAGTAAAAACTTATATTACTGAGACTTCTAAAGGTGAATTCAAAATTACAGATGAAGTAGAAGTGCCTGCCGATAGTTCCGTGGCTATTGTTAAGTATTTGGATGGCAAAAAAGATACACTTTCACCCCGAGCAGTAAAGGCATTGATTGATAATGAAATTGCTACTAATCAAGCGAATGTAGGACATACCAATAATCTATCGAATGCTTTATTATATGGTGGAATGGGCTATTTATTAGCCAAAACGTTGAGCCCGACGTACACTAACTATCGCCCAGATATGTCGAATGGTTTTAATTCATCAAGTTCATCTTATAGCAGTGCAAACCAAGACAGCTCACGAAGAAGACGCCATGTTGGATATTACGGAGGAGGTTTGGGTCGTTATTATGTCACAGCAAGTGCTTTCCAAAAATCAAATACTATTCATCAGAGCATTGGGAATTCAAGGACAATTACTTCCAGACCAGTATCGGGAAGAAGTGGTTTCTTTCATAGTTCTAGTCATGGGGGGTATCATGGATAAGCTTTAAGCTATGAGTAGTGAGCTTTAAGCTGTCAGCTTTTTCCCACTCTTCAGTCATTTTTAGTGGCATAGATTTTATAATGATTAAGCAATCAGCTATGAGCAGTGAGCTTTTTATTTAAGCTATGAGCAGTGAGCTTTGAGCTTTTTATTTTAGCGTATTTAAGCTATTAGTAGTAAGCTTTGAGCTTTTTAATTACATTGTAATGTATAAATTTCCCGTATTCAATAAAGAAGCTGATAGCTCAAAGCTGATGACTCATAGCTTTATAGCATATTAAATTTCCCGTATTCAATAAATAAGCTGATAGCTCAAAGCTGACGACTCACAGCTTTATAGCATATTAAATTTTACGTATTTAATAAAGAAGCTGATAACTCAAAGCTAACGACTCATAACTTTATAACATATTAAATTTCGGGTATACAATAAAAAAACTCAAAGCTGACGGCTCAAAGCTGTTAGCTTATAGCTATTAACAATGAAGCTCAAAAAATTAAATATTTCACCTACGCGTACCTTGCAAAATGCTGGTTGGGAATGGATGCTTGGCGAAAGTACGCTTCCATATATTACGGATGAAATGATTGTCGTTTCAGAAAAAGAAGCAGAAAACTACTATGATGCGGTGATGCAATTGTACGAAATGTATATTGAAGCAGCACAGCATGTGGTTGAAAATGAGCTTTTTAAAGAAATAGGCATTCCCGAAAACCTAATCAAGCTAGTGAAATACTCTTGGGAAAACGATAACCATTGGCATATCTACGGGCGTTTTGATTTGAGCGGAGGTTTGGATGGAAAGCCCATCAAACTAATAGAATTTAATGCCGATACTGCTACTTGTATTCCAGAAACTGCCATTGTACAGTGGGCTTCTTTAAAGGCCAATGGACTGGATGAAAGCTCGCAATTTAATACCCTCTATGAATCTTTGATTGAACAATTCAAAGAACTAAAACGCCAAAATCCTGTATTGACACCTTCATTGTTGATTTCAACGATGGAAGGTTTCCCCGAAGACGATACCAATATGCAAGTATTGGGCGAAGCAGCTATGGAAGCAGGTTTTGAAATAGCCTACGAGAAAATCGAAAATGTAGAGTTCTCGCCGATTGATGGTATATTTCAGCAAAATAAAGGAAATGGGAGTTTTACAAAATATGATTTCTGGTTTAAGCTAGTGCCGTGGGAATACATTGGATGGGACGAACCCGAATTGGCTGATATTCTCACCAAAATAGTCTATGACAATAAAGCCATTGTATTGAATCCAGCTTATACGTTATTGTTCCAGTCGAAAGGACTATTGCGTATTTTATGGGAATTATTTCCCAATCATCCGTTGTTATTGGAAACAGATAGCAAACCTTTGGCTAATAAAGCCTCCGTACAAAAAGTGCTTTTTGGGCGAGAAGGAGCCAATGTAAAAATACTTTCGGCAGCAGGTGCAACAATTGATGCAAAAGACGGAGAATATTTTGAACAAGCTGCCGTTTATCAAGAATATACCCAATTTCTAAGCGACCATACTGGGAATTATTACCAAGCAGGTGTTTTTTTTGCTGGCGAAGCATGTGGTTTAGGTTTTAGAAAAGGTGGAAAAATCATCGACAATACAGCCCAATTTTGTGGGCACATTGTTGTATAAATATTATTAATATGCCCATTATTCAAACGTCTTACAGAACTTCACATATCTGGAAGGATGCTCATTTTTCAACAATTTATCCAAGTACACTCAGAAAAGTAACTGGAATTGAATACGACCGCGAACGATTAGAACTATGGGATGGCGACTTTCTGGACTTAGATTGGTCGAAAGCAGGAAAAGCTACTAAAAAAGTAAAAACAAAAAAGAAGGCTATAGCAGCAGTAGAGGAACAAAGTAACGTACAGCCTAGTAAATCGTTGGCGATACTATCACACGGTTTTTTAGGCAATACTACTCGCCCTTATTTATTAGGAGGTGTAAAAGCATTTAATTCTATTGGTTGGGATGTGTTGGCTTGGAACCACCGAGGACTAAGCGGAGAAAAAAATCGACTAGAGCGCATGACTATCCACGGGAGTAGTGATGAACTAGAAGCTGTAGTAAACCATGCTTTAGCCAAAGGTATTTACGAAGAAATTGTATTGGTAGGCTACAGCAAAGGAGCGAATATTGCGCTGAAATATGCAGGAGAAAAAGGGGAGGGGATTTCTGATAAAATCAAGAAAGTAGTCGCTATATCTTGCCCAACTGATTTGCAGGGAAGCATCGTAGCGATGGGAAAAGCAGGCTTTTATGCCGAAAGGTTTAAAGTGAAATTGCTGAAATTCTTGAAAAATAGATGGGAGTTGATTGATAGTCAGATATTTAAAGAATTTGAAAAGTATAAATATTTAGAAGACTTTACCAATAATTACATAGCACCCTTGCATGGTATGAAAGATGCGGAGGAGTATTACGAGCAATGTGCTGCGATGCCTTATGTAGATAAAATAAGGGTGCCTTCGTTTATCCTGAATGCCAAGAATGACCCTGTATTATCTGAAAGCTGTGCGATGCTAGACCTTGCCAAGCATTCAGATTATATCTTCTCTGAATACCCAAATTACGGCGGCCATTGTGGTTTTTACCTATCCAATGCCGATGACTTATATTATGGTGATAAACGGATGTTGGAATTTGTGGAGGGGAAGATTGTTGTGTAATAGCTTATAGCTTTGAGCCATGAGCTTTGAGCTATGAGTTTTAAATACTTAAATCTTATGGCTGATGGCTCAAAGCTTACACCTTAAGGCTGAAAGCTCAAAGCTCATAACTCAAAGCTATAAGCTTACAGCCCTCTAAACCTTACAAATCCAAACACCTCCCCAGTTTTAAACACTTGTTTATCTGCTGGTAATTCCACAAAACCATCACAATCGGTTAAGTTAGCGAAGTCGGCAGAGCCACTGCCTTCAAAAGGCGTAGCCAGCATTTTACCTGCTTCAAAATAGGTTTTTACAGGTACAAAGTAGCTAAGGTCGGGCTTGAAGACAATATCTTTATCCAAGATTACTTGCTCATTTTTTATGCCCCCTTTAAGCGTAGGCAATACATATTTACAAAAACATAAAAAAGTAGAGACAGGATTGCCGGGCAAGGCAAAAACGATTTTCCCTTCTTGGGTTTTGCCAAACCACATGGGCTTGCCTGGTTTTTGAGCTACTTTATGAAATAGCTTTTCAAGTCCTAAATCAGCTAAAATAGCAGGAACATAGTCTTTTTTTCCTGCCGAAACTCCTCCACTCAGTAACAGAATATCGTGTGAAGTAATAATTTCTTGTAGTTTTTGATAGAGTATCGCTTCTTCATCAATCAGATGAAAAGTAGAAGCTTCAATCCCGATTTGCTGTAAAGCCGCCGCTAACATAAAAGCATTAGAGCTACGGATTTGATAAGGTAAAGGCGAAACATCAATATCAACTAATTCATCTCCTGTGGAAATAATAGCAATTTTTGGTGTGCTATTTACCTTTACTACACTTTTTCCTACAGTCGCCATTACGGCTATTTCAGCAGGGCTAATTTTGATACCTTTTTGCAATAAAACATCTTCTGCTTTTCGGTCAGAACCTTGTAGATGCACATTTTGTCCTTTTCTGATTTCTTCTTTAACAATCGTTATTGAAGCTACCTTCATGTCATTAATTGACTCAATATTAATGTCTTCATAACGCAGCACGGTGTCACAACCTAACGGCAAAATTGCTCCTGTCATTACTTCAATGCCCTTTGTGTTATCTCGCAATGCCTTTTGAGCTTCGCCTGCAAACTGAATGTTTTCAATGATTATCTTTTGAAAATCTACTTCATCAAAACAAAAAGCTAAACCATCCATCGCCACTCTATTAAAGGGAGGGAAGTCGCGGTCAGCTAGAATATCTTCGGCTAATGTCCTGCCAACGGATGATAACAACGGTATTGCAGAAACCGTAGTTTGGTAGGGGTTAGACATTACGATGTTGAGGGCTTCTGCTACTGAAATCATAAATATTTTTGAGATTTTGGTCGAAACTGTATTTCAACTAAATGTAGGGAATCAAGATTAGATATTTACCTTTGTGCAAAAATAAACAGGATTCCGTTGGGAATGGTTTATTCTTTTGAATTTGTTCAAAACGAATTTCTTGATCAACAGTATATGAAAACCTTTACTCATTTAGATGCCGACAATCAGCCTGCGATGGTTGATGTTTCTGAAAAAGCTATTACCAAGCGTACTGCTACGGCACAAAGCATCGTGGTATTAACGGACGAAATAATGGCTAACTTCCAAGACGGCGACTTGAAAACTAAAAAAGGTTCTGTCATCCAAACGGCTATTATTGCTGGAACAATGGGTGCCAAAAAGACGTCTGAGTTGATTCCACTTTGTCATCCATTAGGGCTGGATTCATGTAAGTTTACTACAGAAATAGCTGGCAATGAGGTGATTATTACCTGTACATGTTCACTAACGGCTAAAACTGGGGTAGAAATGGAGGCTTTGACAGGTGCAAGCATTGCTGCCTTGACGCTTTATGATATGTGTAAAGCATTTTCTCATGATATTGTTATTAAAGAAACAAAACTGATTTTAAAGACTGGCGGGAAGAGTGATTATAAGGTGTAGGCTGTCAGTCTTCGGGTTTCGGTCATCGGCTTTCACTCATGGCATGACTTTAAGTCATGCCATGAGTAAGTCAACCCCAACGACGCAATCTATAGCGAGGGACTTAAGTCCCTCACTATAGATTGGATAAATAATAAAAATATGTTCTTAAAAATGCCTTCCCCAAATGCCATTAAACAGTAAAACAAACATAAAAGGATTAATCCTTTCTGGCGGGCTGAGTAGCCGAATGGGAACAGAAAAGCGTCTTCTGAACTATCACGGCAAAACTCAGGAGCAATATTTGTATGATTTGATGAAGCCTTTTTGTGATGAAGTATTTGTATCAATCAACGAAAATCAGCAAACTACTTTGCCTGCGATTCAGGATGTACCAGAGATTAATGTGAAGAGTCCGATTGTGGGTATTTTTTCTGCTTTTCAACAATTCCCTGACTCAGCATGGCTAGTAATAGCTTGCGATATGCCTTTGGTAAATCAGGAAACGATTACTTTCTTATTGGAAAACCGTAATCCTGAAAAGTACGCAACGGCTTTTGAAAACCCTGAAGAGCATTTCCCAGAACCTTTACTGACAATTTTTGAACCTAGGTTTTATCAACCGCTACAAGAATTTCTGAAGCAAGGTAAAAAAGCTACGATGCGACTTTTACAAAGTTTAGACATAGCGTTATTACAAGTACCCGACATACAAATGTTAAAAAATGTCAATACAACAGAAGAGTATAATAGCTTTAAACTTTAAGCTGTCAGCTATGAGCAGTGAGCTTTGAGCCATGAGCAGTCGGTTATGAGGAACGAACAAGTAGCAATGAGCCATGAATATTTAATTTAGCATAAAAAACAAATTTCATAGCTGTCAGCTATAAGCTGTAAGCTTTTTTACTTTAAAATACTTATTGCTCACAGCTCAAATCTCATAGATGACTGCTCAAGGCTCACTACTAAATACAAATGAACATACAACCCAAACATAAAACACTCATCATCATCGTAGGCCCTACGGCTGTTGGAAAAACAGACCTTTGTGTAAAACTCGCTAAGGAACTAGATACAGAAGTAGTTTCCGCAGACTCTCGTCAGTTTTATCGTGAACTAGCTATTGGAACAGCCAAGCCAACTATTGAAGAAATGGACGGCGTACCTCATCATTTTGTAGATTCTCATTCTATTCACGATTATTATTCTGTTGGAGATTTTGAACGAGATTGTTTGAAGGTTTTGGAAGAAATCTTTACTCGTAAAGATACTGCCATTCTTACTGGAGGTTCGGGGATGTTTATAAAAATGATTACAGACGGAATAGATGAAATGCCTGAGGCGGATTTACAGATACGTCAGCAACTTGCCGAACGTTTTGAAAAAGAAGGATTGGGTTTATTAAAAGAAGAATTGCGCGCCCTAGACCCTGTATATTTTGAGCAAGTAGACGACCAAAATACGCAAAGAGTATTAAGGGCTTTGGAGGTATGCATGGCTACGGGAAAACCTTTTTCGAGTTTTAGGAAGAATCAGAAGGCAGAACGCCCTTTCAAAATGCTAAAAATAGCATTAGAACGACCACGAGAGGAACTCTATACCAGAATAGATACACGAATGGATTTGATGTTAGGGGCGGGCTTGGAAGCAGAAGCAAAAGCCGTCATGGATTATCGCGAACATTATGCCCTAAAAACAGTAGGTTATCGCGAAATCTACGAGCATCTGGATGGCAATTATGACCGTGAAGAGATGGTAAGGTTACTCAAAAGAAATTCAAGGCGATATGCTAAAAGGCAAATGACATGGTTTAAGAACCAAGACGAATTTCATTGGTTTGATGCCAAGAATGTAGCAGAGATTATGGATTTTGTGGCGAACTCCCTAAAGTGAATAGTAAGCATTAAAGAGTATAAATAGATTACTGAGTTTGTCAGGGAATAAGTTTGAAAATCTGTTCAAGCTCTTTATCAGTAATGGTATTTTTTTCTGACTTGTCGTAGATAGAAGTAAGGTAGACAACTGTATCAATAACTTTTATATAAGTGATGACCCTTGCTCCGCTAGATTTACCTTTTCCTTTAGAAGCAATAGCCAGTCGAATTTTATAAAAACCATTACCAAGCGATTTACCTTGTTCTGGATTATTGGCAAGGTTTTCTAATAGTTCCATTAAGTCCTTTTTAAGCGAAGGATATTTTTTAGCAAGCCTTTTTGCTTGTTTATCAAAAAGCGGAATGGAAGATATACTATAACTCATTGAGTAAGTCTTTTGCGGGGCGGGCTTTCAACTTTCCCTGCTCTACCAATTTAAGCTCCAAAACAGCTTCTTTAAGTTCTTGCAAAACCTGTTCTTTGGTTGGTTCTTGATATTCCAACGCTTCTAAGTCTCGATATTGTTTTTTGAGCTCTTTCCATTCATTGATAGGGATATATACACCAGTGGTTTTTCCCTTACCATCTTGTATTATCTGTAATCTCATATCTTAAAAATATTTTAAAAATTACCAGTCTTTTATTAGTCTCTTTTTGCGAGCTTACAATTTTGTGTGTCAACCATTACTTAACAAATTTACATAAAGCACATAAAAAATAGTATAAGATTGGTGTATTTTTAGTAAATCAGCATGTTGATTTATAAATACTATCATAAAAGAGAAAAAACAATTGTGATGATAACGCTATCAAAGATGACAAACCCTCCAAAACAAATGTAGCGAAACCTAAAAGGCTTCGCTACAAATCATCCTTAAACCAAAACTAAATAGATAATGTGTTCTAAAAAATGCCAAAACATGGCAAATGTTGGCTTTCGCCTGATAATATTATTGTTAGTCTTCGCGTCTGAACGCTAGGAGTAAAAATCTACTTCCGATACTTAATAAACGACTTTCTTTTTCAGTTATTGTTTTTTTTTGAATTTCTGGAACAATATTTTTAGATTTTCCTTCTTTTCTTTCCACTTTCTTTCCCGACAACAAATTATGTGGAAACCCAATGGCTAATGTGTTATTAGACAGAGCGGTAACCATAAATAATGTAAGAGCAATAGTAAAAGATTTCATCGTTATGATAGCTTTAAATGTTCTATATATGTGTCGCAAGAGTGGCTTTTTAATTACAATACAAAGTTAAGTGTTTTGTTAGGTACTATGCAATACATAATACCTTAAATTTTGTTAAAATCTATATAAATGGTTAAGAAAACGGATGAATGGAGTTAGGTTTGTCTATAAGATGAAGAAAAAGTATAAAACGTTGCAGCTAAAATATTTTTTTTGAAATTTTTAATATTTTTTTTTCTCATAAAAATACCATGCTTGCTAATTTTAGCATGGCCTAAAATTTTTTAGACTTGGAATAGTAATATTTTTATCGATGATATACGTATATTGTTAAGGGTTATTTTGCTTGCAAATTAGAATAATTGGGCATAGATTTCGGAAAAATCACTATTTGTTAAGATTATATCTAGGTTATATCATTCTTAGAAAAATTAAATAAATCAGCCTGAGAAAGGTTGGGGTTTTCATCATGCAAACTATTTTAGAAAAATTAGCGATTAAGCCAATCAATTTTGGAACGAGCACGGGCTTAAACGCTTGGGCGTCGGAAGGAGAGTTGCTTAGTTCTTTTTCGCCTGTGGATAATCAATTAATCGCCAAGGTTACACAAACTACCTTTGAAGATTATCAACAAGTGATTATAACTGCCAAGTCTGCTTTCAAAACATGGCGGAATATTCCTGCACCCCGACGGGGCGAGATTGTTAGACAAATGGGAGATGCTTTTAGAGTCAACAAAGATGAGCTTGGAAAATTAGTTTCTTATGAAATGGGCAAAAGTCTTCAAGAAGGCTTAGGGGAAGTACAGGAAATTATAGACATCTGCGATTTTGCGGTGGGACTTTCCAGACAACTATACGGACTTACGATGCACTCTGAACGCCCCGAACATAGAATGTATGAACAATATCATCCTTTGGGTATCGTTGGCATTATTTCAGCCTTTAATTTTCCAGTAGCTGTTTGGTCGTGGAATGCGATGCTGGCATGGGTTTGTGGAGATGTTTGTGTGTGGAAGCCTTCTGAGAGAACGCCTTTAACTGCCATTGCTTGCCAAAATATCATTACTGATGTATTAAGGGATAATGAAATACCCGAAGGTGTATCGAGCATTATTACAGGCAACTATCAAGTAGGCGAATGGCTGACTGCCGATACGCGTATTCCTTTGATTTCAGCCACAGGCTCTACCAGAATGGGGAAAATAGTAGGGGCTACCGTTGCTACTAGAATGGGAAAAAGCTTGTTAGAATTAGGGGGCAACAATGCCATCATCATTACCCCAAATGCTGATTTATCGATTGCCATTCCCGCAGTAGTTTTTGGGGCGGTTGGCACGGCTGGGCAACGTTGTACTTCTACCAGAAGGTTAATCATTCATGAGTCTATTTATGAAACCGTTAAAGAACGTTTAGTAAAAGCATACAAACAGTTAAGGATTGGAAATCCTTTAGATGAAAACAACCATGTTGGTCCGTTAATAGATACTAAGGCAGTAGAAGCCTATCAGTCGGCTATTGAAGCCGTAAAGCAGGAAGGGGGAACTATGTTAGTACCTTCAGAGGTTTTATATGGTGAAGGATATGAGTCTGGCTGTTATGTAAAGCCATGCATTGCAGAAGTGAAACCTGATTTCAGGATTGTAAAGCATGAAACTTTCGCGCCGATTTTGTACCTTATGTCATATTCTACGGTAGAGGAAGCCATTGCTATACAGAACGATGTGCCACAGGGTTTATCATCTTCAATTTTTACCTTGGATATGCGAGAAGCAGAGTTGTTTTTATCTGTCAATGGTTCAGATTGTGGTATAGCCAATGTCAATATTGGTACTTCAGGTGCAGAAATAGGGGGCGCTTTTGGTGGTGAAAAAGAAACAGGTGGAGGAAGAGAGTCGGGTTCGGATGCGTGGAAAGTCTACATGAGGCGACAAACCAATACCATCAACTATGGTAAACAGTTGCCTTTGGCACAAGGAATTAAATTTAATATAGAGTGATTTTAGTTGTGAGTTAGTGAATTGTGATTTAGTGATTGTTTTTAGTTGTGAATTGTGAGTTAGTGAATTTTATAGTTGTGAGTTAGTGAATTGTGAGTGGTGGATTAGTTTGTTGATTTATCCCAATGAGTTTAAACTACTTGTCAATCTATTAGCAAAACATTGTCGATCAAATTCGCATTTTGACCTATTACATGATGACCATTAACAAACACTAACTCACAATTCACTAACCCACAACTATAAAATTCACTAACTCACAACTCACTCATTCACAATTCACTCAATCACAATTAATTCGCTCAAAATCATTTAAAAATATGAAAACGCAAGAAACAATCACAAAATCTTTGATGGAGAAGCTCTGGGAGGGCTACTACAAAAGAGTAACTTATGCAAAACAATATGCAGATTTGGTGTTATCAAAAGGAGGGAATGTTGTAAATGACCACTGTGCTTTTAGAACATTTAATACCCTTACGGGCAAACAGCCTGCTGGTATTATGGCTATTGCAGAAATATTAGAAGCTTTGGGTTATGAAAAAGTATCGCCTTATTCTTTTCCTTCAAAACATCTAAATTCTGTTCATTATCAACATCCGACAAACATCAATTTCCCAAAATTCTTTGTAACTCAACTAGAAGTAGCGGAACTTTCTGAACCAGTGCAGGTATTGATTAATGAAGCCGTAAAAGACACGCCCGATTTATTGGCTGGTGAAGCACGTCAATTGTTAGCGTCTTTGAAGCACAACAAAGAATTGATAACTGCCGAAGCCGACCGTTTGGTAGAGATGCTCGTGAAATATTTTGTTCGTCCTTGGGGACCAGTGAAAAAGGAAACGGTATTAACTGTTAACCAAGAGTCTCAGTTTGCCGCTTGGACACTCTTGCATGGCAATTCGGTAAACCATTTTACGGCTTATATCAATCATCAAAATATACCAGAATGGAGTGGCATTGAAGCAACGATGTCTGCTTTATATGGCATTGGCGTGCCTATTAAAAAGACTATTGAGGGAGATAAAGGAAGCAAATTACGCCAAAGCTCAACCGAAGCCATTGATGAAGACTGCGAAGTAATAGAAGCGGACGGAAGTATCGGAACACTCCGTTGGTCTTATGCTTACTATGAATTAGCAGAAAGAAATTATATGGACAATGACGGTAAAAAGATTTGGTTTGACGGTTTCTTAGGGGAACAAGCTACTAATCTTTTTGAAATTACTAAACGATAGTACTAGCTGATAGTTGAATGTGCCATTAGTGAAAAGCAATCTTCCCACATTGGTGGCGGCCGATGTGTGGAAGGTTGCATAATAAAATTCTTCTCCCAGATAGTAATAACTCTTTCTATTAGTTGGTGACTTAAGTCCTAATGATTACCTATAATTTGATAAATAATTGATAATCAACACATAATAACCTCATCCCCCAGCCCCTTCTCCTTCAGAGAAGGGGTGACCCGCACAGGGAGCAGACCTTGGTACTTAAAACTCCCCTCTCTGAAGGAGAGGGGTCGGGGGTGAGGTTGTCATCAATCAACCAAACAATCACACTAAATGCTCTTCAAAGGCTACCCTCTCTATGCGAAAGGGGCTAAGGTTGAGTTTGCAAATATGAAAAATATCTTAGTAATCGGCATGGGCAAGGTAGGCTCATTGGTAGGAATCCTATTGTCTAAACGTTTTGAAGTAAAGGGTTTAGATAAGCAACAACCCTCCGCAAACGTCCCTTTTGAAGTAATAAAAGGAGATGTGACAGACGTCGCTTTTCTGGAAAATATCATCCCTTATTATGATGCAGTAGTCTCGTGTATGCCTTATAATCTGAATTTGACGATAGCCCAAACTGCCCATAAAAATGGTAAACATTATTTTGACTTAACTGAAGATGTGCCTACTACCAGTGCCATTCGTATCATGGCATCACAAGGTAGTTCCGCTGTTTTAGCACCTCAATGTGGACTAGCACCGGGGCTAATAGGCATCGTTGGGGCAGATTTAGCCAAGCGGTTTACCAAACTTAGAGATATAGAACTGAGGGTAGGAGCATTGCCAAAATACCCCAACGGACTGCTTGGATACTCTTTTACGTGGTCGCCTGCGGGGGTAATCAACGAATACATCAATGACTGTGAGGTAATCCATAATGGAAAACTGAAATTAGTATCTGCACTAGACGGCCTCGAAACCATCAATATAGAAGGCAATGAATTTGAAGCCTTTAGTACTTCTGGAGGACTAGGCACGATGTGTGAAACCTTTGAAGGGAAAGTTGACACCCTCAATTACAAAACCATTCGTTATCCCGGTCATGGTAAATTGATGAAGTTTTTGTTGTATGAATTAATCCTAAAAAATCGTCGAGAATTGTTGGAAGAAATTCTGACAGAAGCCAAACCGCCTGTACAAGAAGATGTAGTGTACGTATATGCTGTAGTGGAAGGTTGGAAAAATGGCATCATCGAACGGGAAGAATTTTATAAAGCCTACTCACCTATATTAATTGATGGCAAGCCGTGGCGCGCTATTTCATGGACTACGGCGGCATCAATCGTTAGTGTGATTGAAATGGTAGCGGATAAAACATTACCCCAACAAGGATTTATCAAACAAGAAGACATTAACTTTAGTGATTTCCTAGCGACCACTACGGGGCGTTTCTTTTTATAAATATACTATCTTCAAATACTTGGTTTTCAGTTGACTATTCTATCGTGTGTATAGTCAATTGAAAACTTTTTTTATTTTTGTGTGCTAAACAGCTATTCATTGCTTTACTTTGTTTTTCTGCACATCTAAAAGATTTCTTCAAAACACACCAATCTCATTTATTTATACATTTCTTCCTACAAACTCAATTAAAAAATTGCTTAAAAAACCATTATTAAAATGAACATTTTTGCTCGTGGTACAGTGCCTGATGATAAGATTTTATCGGGAATTTTGGGTGATTCAGTGCTGAAAAGAGCTACTGAAAATAAGTTGTATGAGCAGTTCGCTTATTTAATCAAAGATGCTACTTTCAAGCACCAACTCACGGAAGATGATGCAGCCAGTTTATACGCTGATGCTATCCTAGTAATTATTGAACATATCCAGAAAAAACGTTTCGAAGGTAAATCTTCTTTAAAAACCTATCTTTTTCAAATTTTTTCAAACAAATGTGTTGACTTTATTCGAAAAACTTCGACTAACAAGATGAGCGTCTATAAAACAGAGTCAATTGATGACTTGTTGATAGGAGTTCCAGATGAAACCAGCAACATTTTACAAGAAATGATTTCTGAAAACGAAGTAAATGTTCTAAAAACCAAGATTAAACAAATAGGTGAAAAATGTCAAGAAATGATGATGTCTTGGAGCGAAGGGCTGTCGGATGAAAAAATAGCTGTCGAAATGGGTTATCAATCAGCAGGCGTAGTAAAAACTAGTCGACTAAGATGTCTGGAAAAACTAAGAGCCTTGTATAAATAAGGTTAAACCGTATATAATTTATTCCTTGACAGCTACTAAAGCTAAAAGCCATTAATCATTTGTAAAAATTGAACCAAAATGTTAGAAAGAATAGAATCATATTTTAACCATACGCTAAGCGAAGAGGAGCGTCAATTGTTTGAAAAACAGCTGGCAACCGATAAAGAACTCGCTGACGAAGTAGCATTTTACTTAAATACTAAAATTGCTGCCCGCGAAAATGCTAAAGAAAAACGCAAGCTAGCTTTTGAAGAACTAAGGAAAAATTTATCGACGACTAAAAAGATAGGTTTCAATCCTTGGATGATGGGCATTGCGGCCTCCATCTTTATAGCCTTGATTACATGGGTATTAATTCAAAATAATACGGGTAATCCAGCAGAAATTGCCGATGGATATATCCAAGAACAATTCGATAGCCTGCCAGTTAAAATGGATGGCAATGCCGATAGCTTGCAAATGGGAGTAAGGTTTTTTAATAAAAAAGACTATTCAGATGCCAAGTTGATTTTTGATGACCTATTAGTTCGCAAACCCGATGCCCCTGAAATACTAAGGGTAGCAGGAATTACCGAATTGAAATTAGAACATTATGCAAAAGCCGCTGAACACTTTCATGAATTAGGCACCCAGACCAACTTGTTTGCTAATCCGGGCAAATTTTATGAAGCCTTAGCCTTGATGAAAGTAGCACCTTTTGATAAAAAAGCTGTTGAAGGGTTATTAAACGAAGTAGTGAATAACGATTTGGAAGGGAAAGAAAAAGCAATAGAAATACTGAAACAATTATAAATCAAACCTTAATTCATAACTAAAGCTGATTACTATGAGACCACTTCTAATATTTCTAGTTTCCATTGCTCTTTTAATAGGGTTGTTTTTTTTCTTTATGGGACTAAAGCCTAGCAATTCCAGAAGAGAAATAGTAGCGCCTATCAAAACGAAAATAGATTCGCTTATTCAGGAAAAGCCCGAGGTTTTTCCGTACTCTTATGTAGATGGAGCGGGTTATGTATTGAAAGACAAGCAGGTTGTATATTTTGGCGAAGCCGATACTACAGAAGCCAGAAAACAAGAAATCATTGATGCCTTTCAAGCAGAATTGGAGGCATATTGGAAATGGGAAATTTTATTAGGAAACAAAAGTCTAGCCGTAGATTCTAGTAATGTGAATAAAAACGATGTTGCTAACAATGAATCTCCAGCGATAACTGACCGAGTGACCCAGCTTTTTGATGTGTCAGATTTAATTAAAGTATCCATTGATACCGTTAATAACTGTAAATGTGATAACAACTTTATTTTACTGACGGGTAAAGATTTACACCTGATTAGAACAAACCCTAATCCAGATGGAGGAGGAATCGGCAGTGGTCCGCCCCATACCATTATCCCTATTGAAGATTTAGGAAGTATTCCGCTTGACCCTACAAATGTTACTAAAATAATAGCCAAAGGTGCTAATGATGGCACATCGAGCAGTATTGATGGTAAAATATTAGTGGGCATCATCGATACAGGTTTCAATGCTGAGGCGTTGAATAGTGGCTATTTTAGTACTGGACTAGACTACAATTTCTTGAACAATACCACTGATATTAAAGATACTAATCCCGAAATCCACGGGACTAAAATATCAAGAATCATTATCCAAAATGCAGGAAAAAATGATAAAATACAGTTGGTAGGTTTAAAAACCTTTGACGAAAACTATGCGGGCGATTTATACCATAATGTTTGTGCCTTGATATATGCTTATAAAAATAACATCAAAGTTTTGAATGCTAGTTGGGGTACTTATATCAAAGAACCAGATGGAATTTTTACAAAAGTATTGAATGATTTGAAAAAGAAAGGAATGGTTTTAATAGCCTCTGCTGGAAACGATAACCTAGATATTGATGATGAAAAATATTGGCCAGCTTGTTATACACAGGATAATGAATTAGGCTCAAACCTCATTACCGTAACCAGTAAAAGTGGTACTATTTGTCAAAATCAATCAAAATCAGGGAAATATATCGACTTTACGGTAAGGGCAGATGCCAATTGTATGCACGATATTCCTAATAGTCCTGCGCAAAGTGGGTCATCTTTTGCGGCTCCGTATGTTACATCGGAAGTAATAAAATATTTTTTAACTAATTCGGGTGTTTTTAACAAGAAGACTTTTACCAATGCCCTAATTGCTACTCCACCCGCCAGTGGAATTTCGGTCTATCAAAATCCATAAGATTTAGATAGATGTCAATAGTCTGATTATCTTCTGAGGAAGATATTTCAGACTATTTTTTTTACACCTCCACCTTTAGCAATTCGAGGTAAGGGTCGCCTTCTAAACCCAATAATTTTGCAAAAGCAGGCTCAGTTTTTAAGCCTGCTTTTTTTAATGCAATGATTTCAGCCCTAAAGGCTTCGCCATATTTTAGCAGTAATTGATGTTCAATCATCATATGTCTATAAGCGAATTGGTCTTTTGTTGCTAAGTTTTGTCCGAAGATTTCAATCTCAAAATCCTCTATCATAAAGCTAGCGATAACAGCATCATGCTGATGTACCTCACGTGACCATTGTTTAAAATCAACAAAATGCCCGAAATGATTTATCAAAAAATCTATAAAGCTTTGCTTATCTGCCCATTGGCAAATAATATCTAAGTCGCTACTTTCAATGTCAATCTCTATGGGAATCGTGCCAACTAAAATAGGGTGAAAAGGCATTAGTTGTTCCATTACTTTATTTTGAGTAAGGACACTAAAAGCCTTCTGTTGTTTTGTATTACCATTTTTTAGGTAATAAATTGTCTCAAAATTTATCATGTTAAGCCATTACTGCCAGCATATCAATGATTTTTTCGCCCAATAATTGGTTACCTTTAATACTGATATGTTTTGATGCCCTTTGTTTGATGATTCCCTTCGTAAAAATCCTCCATGCTATTTCTCCCTCAATCGTTACTTCGGTAACGGGCTTTTTACTAGCTTTATCTGTTAAACCCCACATACTACCATCATACTCCAGAAACCAGTCGCCCCCGCCTTCCTCAGTAATCTGAAAATGAATAACGTCACCTTCCTGACTTTTCACATTTTTATAATGATGAGGCAAAGCTCGCATAGAGGTATCTAAATAAGGGAAATAAAATTCCTTGCGATAAAGTTCAGCCGTTTGCCCAACCGCAAACCTAATTTGTTGTTGGTGATGCCACTTTTCGGTGTATTCCCGAGCAATATGAAACCAGTTAGAAGATTCCTCTTCGCCTGCCCAAGCTACTGAAAACGTTGCGGGTGCCAGTGGGTCTAATGTTGCCAGATAATCGTTATATTCTTTGCCTGTGGAGGTCAGTAATTCTATGATGATAGCAGGACTTACTCTTTTCATCGCCGTTACCCAGTCATGATTTAGCTTATTGAGGTAATCTAACAAATCTTGATAAGAGTTAATGCTTTCGGGGACTACTCCGAAATACTTATCACGTAGCATGGATAAGGTACGGATGTTGCCGTCTAGTAAATGTACTGCAATATCTTTCACTCGCCAGAGCGGTGCAATACTCTGTTTTTCCCAGTCTTGGGTTGATAGAGATGTTAAAACTTCAATTAATTTTTCATCAATCTTCGGAAAAAGCTCAATGGTTTGAATTATATTAGTTTGTTTCATGGTAGGGAGATTTAGGGTTTGAAGATAGTGAAAATCTTTTTAACCTTTCCCAAACCTTTTACGCCATTGTTAGTGTTTTGTTCACCAACAACATTGGCAACAGCAACGTATTTCCTCGATTTGTTGGTGGAATAACACCAACAAAAGGAAAAAATAGAACTTTCATTTTTTAAGTAAATTCGCTTTTATACAGGCAGATATTTACAAAGCATTTTTCCATTTTTGTAGGTAACAGTACGCTCTAATTTCAGAAACCTTGTATCGTTAAAAATTGAAAGTCCTGTACCGATTGCCACGGGATTTCTGAAAATATAATACTCATCAATAAGGTTTTGGCTAATGAGTGAACTTACAAAATTGGCTCCGCCATAAACAAGAATATCCTTGCCTGATTCTTCTTTTAGTACTTGTACTGCCGTAACGAGGTCTCCATTTTCTACTTCTAAATTTCTGCCCGTAATTACAGTCTCTGTTTTACTGAAAACAATCTTCTGCATATTTACCATTCGCCGCGCCAGTGGGTGTTCATTACTATCGGGATGATTGTCGAATATATTTTCCCAATGGTCAACGAAGCCTCGCGTCATTTTACGGCCAAGCAAAATAGTATCACAACTATCGGCTATGTCAATGATGTCTGTAAAAACGGCTTCATCTCTTCCGCCAGGAATCCACATCCAGTCTAGCTGACCATCTGGTCTACCTACGAAACCATCGATGGTCATTTGTACCTGTAATTTTAATTTTCTCATAACCATAGTTTTTAAGAAATCAATACCATTTAAGCAACGTTTTCATTTATCATAAACAACCAATAACTAGGAATTTGAAATACTACTGCGTCGGCGGACGGTTCACCAATCACTATTTACTAATCACTACTTAAAAGATAGTAGTGTTGCTTTTTATTACAAAGATAGCCAGACGCCTTTTTATAGTTAGGGTGCGTTTACGACATTGTAGGGTATCATTTGCGTAAAAGTATGGGGCTTGTGCTTTTATGCCATTGTTGGTGTTTGTTCACCAACAACATGAGCGACAGCCACGCATTTTCTGGATTTGTTGGTGGAATAACATCAACAAAGGCAAAACCCTAAACCTACTAAAGGTCAAACGTTTGAAATTCCTTTTCGATAGCTTCAATAACAAAATTTGGGATTTCTAAGTTGTGAGCCAGAGACCTCCATTCGAGAACAGCATTTTGTACCTCTTGGATAATGCCCTTGGGGTTTTTGATAGCAAAAGTCTCTGCGACTACCAACAAATCCTTTAATATAAAGCCTGTCCGCTTACCATTGATTGATAATGCCCTAGATTTTTTAAGGTAATTAAGTCTGATATTAAAAGGATAAGTAATGTCGTAAGCTGGACCAAGTCGCCATGAATCCTCCTTTTGATGATAGATAAAACTGTGGTTTTTGAGGTGGTCATCATAGTTTAAAAATACCGTATTGAATACCATCCTTTTGAAAAGCTCCTGTATATCCCTATGTGGCACTTTTAAATTGAGGGCTAATTTGAAGAGGTTTTCATAAGTGCCATTTTCGGGTTTCATAAAGTCCCAGCCAGTAAGACCAGAGGCTGTGAGCACGTGCTGTTTTACGCCATTTTGCCTGTCATATCTTCTTGTGGCAAAATGTCTGTTTTCTATTAGTTCGGAATGCATCATATCTATACCCACTTTTTGGGTAAGTTGATAATAGGCATATTCTACTTTTTCTTTATTATAGCCATCGTTTTCGTCAAGGCATAGTTTTACCAACCAGTGGTTATAATCGTCTGAGTATTCGATGTCGCCAGGGATAATATTTTTAGTTTCTTTATGTTCTGAAATCAATATTTTGGGGCGTGCACCACCAGCAGACGAACCAATCTTAAAAATATTGAGCAATGCGGGGTGACTCAGATTTTTCTCCGATGTACTTTTTTTTACATCAAGCACTTTTTGAAGAACAGTTACCACTTCGTCAATGTTTATGGTTGCTGTTGTGGGAATTTCTATGATAGGGCGATATTCAAGTGCTCCCATACCCCTATTAGCGACATAAGCCAATTGTTCTAATGGCGTAATTTTATCAAAACCTTTATTATTGGCTTCAAACCATTCTTTAAAAATGATATTGCCAAACATATCTGGCAATGAATCGGCAATCATCGGTGGCAAACCCTTAAATGTACTCCCTTCGTATTCAGTAAATACCTGAACTGCTCTTATCTTCTTGAAAATAAAAGGAAACATCCGTGGATATGGCCATGATTCTAAGAATTGTGGACTATACTGAAAATAGCATTTACGCTGGTCTATATTATAGCCAAGCTTGCCTAATTCTGTACCAAAAGCCCATACTTCTATAATGCTGTTTGTTGCCATAATGATTAATATAACGAATCGGGAATATCGCTACCATCTTCAAAAAGTTTGTATATGACAGGCAGGCTGTTAAAATGATTGGCCACCTTTAATAGGGTATCAAGCGTTACATTTTTCCCTGATTCTAATTGCTGTATAGTAATCCGAGACATATCAAGGTCACGTGCAAGTTCTTCTTGTGTTAGTTCATACTCACGACGTTTTTGTTTACACCACTCGCCAATCTTAAGTTTTACGTCTTTTATTGTCAGTATATCTATCATATTTGCATATTATAATATGCAAATATATTATAAATATGCATAAATGTATATTATAGTATGCTATATATAAAGTAATTAATTGAATAACTTATGCAATTTATGCCATTGTTGGTATTTGTTCACCAACAACATGGGCGACAGCAACGCATTTCCTCGATTTGTTGGTGGAATAATACCAACAAAGACAAAAAGGCGATGTATCGGTAACCGCTATAAAAAACAAACACTTTGTATTTAGTAAGTTTGAATTTCTTAACTTTACTAGATGAATAAAAAAGTAGAACGTAGTGTATCTGAATTTAATACTGAACTTAAACTGAAAGGGTTTAAAGCTTTTCAGTTAGAAGACGATAGCAATGCCACCCGCATATATAGCAGGAAGGATTTCTTTAAAATATGCCTAACAACAGGACATAGCAAAATTCATTATGCCGATAAAAGCTTTGACCAAGAAGGTACTATTTTATTTTTTGGCAATCCGCATATTCCGTATTCTTGGGAAACAATATCTACTCAATATATTGGTTATACCTGTTTGTTTTCAGAAGATTTTTTAAAGCAATCTGAACGTTCAGAAAGTTTGAGTCAATCTCCTTTCTTTAAAATTGGTGGAACACCCGTCTTGAAAATTTCGGAGGAGCAAAGGTTGTTCCTAAATACTATTTTCCAAAAAATGATTGATGAGCAGCAAAGCAACTATGCCTATAAAGACGAGCTTATTCGCAACTACGTCAATCTAATCATTCACGAAGCACTAAAGTTACAACCGTCTGAAAATTATCATCAACACAAAAACGGTACTTCACGGGTTACATCTGTTTTCCTTGAATTACTAGAGAGACAATTTCCAATTGAGACTGGAGATAACCCGTTACAATTAAAAACAGCACAGGATTACGCTCAACATTTAAACATACACGTAAACTATCTGAACCGTGCTGTAAAAGAGGTTACGGGAAAATCTACGACTACCCATATTACCGAAAGAATTACAACAGAAGCTAAAGCTCTATTGCAGCATACTGATTGGAACATTTCTGAAATTGCCTATGCGCTGGGATTTGAGTACCCGACTTACTTCAATAACTTTTTCAAAAAAAATACTGGCACTAATCCAAAGTCATTAAGGGAAATAGAAGTTTGAAATTCTTAATTTTTGGTTTGATAACCTTTAACGGTAGCGCCATGAGTGGCAATACCTTTGCAAGAGCATATCAAACTCAATTAAGATGTTACATACAACAAATAATACTTCGGACAATCGACCCGAAAAATCCATCTTCGAAAGGGATAAGTCAGGCGAGGTAATTTCACTAGACGACCCCGACTATCTAGCACTCTTTAAGGTTATTCAAAAGGCAATTCGAACTACTGCCAAACTGAATACGGTTGTTACAGATAATCTGCAAGAGATTAATGCTATCTTCAGCGAGCTGATTGGCAAAAAGGTAGATGAAACCTTTTTTATTATCCCTCCATTTTATACCGACTTTGGCGAGAATATTACCATTGGCAAAAACGTATTTGTCAATCATGCCTGCACCTTTATGGATAGAGGTGGCATTACCCTTGAAGACAACGTATTGATTGGCCCCAAGGTAAACCTCATCACGACCAATCATCCCATAAATCCTGCTGAAAGAAGAGCAACAATTTCAAAGCCCATATTGATTAAGAAAGGGGCTTGGATTGGTGTAGGAGCAACTATTTTACCAGGAGTAACCATTGGCGAAAATTCTATAGTTGCTGCTGGAGCAGTGGTTTCTAAAGATGTTCCCGATAATGTAATTGTGGGGGGGATTCCTGCTAAAATACTAAAGACCATTTAACCTACAGTAATTTAAAAGAATGAAAAGATACTTGCGCATACAATGATGTTCCTGACAATAGCAGGGCAATTGTTCAGTCAAAACAACGTAAATACAACGAAAATGAATACAGCACCCAATCATTATACTTTTCAGTTAAGCGATAAAGTAACCCGACAAAAAGTACGTTTTAAAAATCGTTATGGTATCACGCTGGTAGGGGATTTATATCTTCCCAAAAATCAGCATCTATTACTTTCAGCACTGGCCATTAGCGGACCTTTTGGGGCAGTAAAAGAACAATCTTCTGGATTGTATGCCCAAACAATGGCCGAACGTGGTTTCGCAACCTTGGCTTTTGACCCTTCTTATACAGGCGAAAGCAGTGGTGAACCTCGAAATGTAGCCTCGCCTGATATAAATACGGAGGATTTTAGTGCTGCGGTTGACTTTTTAGGCTTACAAAAAAATATAGACAGAAACAAGATTGGTATTATTGGTATCTGCGGTTTTGCAGGTTTTGCCTTAAATGCCACCGCCATTGATAAGCGAATTAAAGCTGTGGCTACAACAAGTATGTATGATATGACACGGGTGATGTCGAGAGGGTATAATGATGTAGTAACCGCAGAACAGCGCACCCAAAATCTGGAACATTTAGCACAACAGCGATGGAAAGATGCAGAGAACCAATCGTTTGCACCTTCTTCTAACAATTTACCTGAGAAACTAACAGGTAACGAGCCTCAGTTTGTAAAAGAGTATTTCGATTATTACAAAACTCCTCGAGGGTTTCATGTACGTTCTATTAATTCAAATGCGTCGTGGACGGCTACTAATCCCTTGTCGTTTATGAATATGCCCATCCTGACATACATTAAAGAAATTTCACCGAGACCAATGCTTGTGATTGCGGGAGAAAATGCACATTCTAGGTATTTTAGTGAAGATGCCTACAAAGCAGCAGTCGAGCCCAAAGAGCTAATGATAATACCTGATGCTGTTCACGTTGATTTATATGATAGAATGGATAAAATTCCGTTTGATAAGCTAGTAACGTTTTTTAACAGTAGTTTGAAGTAGATTATTTCATTGTGCGGTTAATGCCGTTGTTGGTGTTTGTTCACCAACAACATTGGCGACAGCAACGCATTTCACTCGGTTTGTTGGTGGAATAACACCAACAAAGGCAAAAAAAACCGCTCATACAATTTGCAAAAGCGGTTTTTTATGTGGAGACGGAGAGATTCGAACTCTCGTCCAGACAAGGAACTCGATAGCTTTCTTCACGTTTAGTCTTGATTATTTTTTCGAGATAGGCAGGGTTCAAGCCGGACCTTAATCTATCCTTATCCTCTCTGTACTAAATGTTTGCTTAGAGAAATCACAACATTCGACTCTGCGTTTCGACACCCCGTATCCCAGCGGCAGAGTTTAGCCGAGTGGGGTGTGGCGAATAGCTCCAACTCCGTTGATAACTATCCAAAACGAAATCCCTTAAGGATTAAGCTGCCATGGCATACTGAGTATTGCCGGTTGTTTTTCGGACTAATTTTTAACAGGAGATCAGACCAACTCCCGACGTGCTTACCACCGACCTGCACAAGCTGTCAATACCGGTCGCCCCCATTTGTTCAATAAACATCAAATGAAAAATAATTGTTTCATTCTTTGGGACTGCGAAGTTAATATAATTTTTGAAGAATTTGGTAAAAATATTTACCCGCAGATGAATGGAGATAAAATTCGCTGATTTGCGGAGAAAAATACAGGAAAAAGAATCAGCGAAAATCAGCGAAAAAAATCAGCGTTTATCTGCGGGTATTAAAAATTACCCATAGCTTATCTTAAATCCGCACACTAATTCCCCCAAATAAAAATCTTCCTGCAGCAGGTTCAAAATAACGATTGGCTGTAGCATTAATTTGAACATTGGCATTGTAAACGGTATTGCTTAGATTATTCACTCCCACAAAAGGTTCAAGAACGAAATGACCAATTGACTTGCGATAGCCTAACCTTACATTGGCAGTAAAATAGCCATCATTCGTTACTGTATTGGCATCATCGGCAAAGATTTTACTGATGCTTCTTAACTGCACTATCGTGAAAAATCCTGATTTGGTAAAGTACCTGAACTCTGCATAAATATTATGTTTCGGAATGCCGGGCAAGGTATTTCCATCAAATTTCCCTGCGGTAGTCTGGTATTCTTTATAGGCAAAAGCCGAATATGTATAATTCAGATAGGCTGTTAAGCCTGCTACTATTTTATAGGTTATACCCGCTTCTATGCCTTTTCGATTAGATAATCCTGCATTTCTAAAAAATGTTCTACCTGCTTGTCCTGCTAGTTGGTAAGGTACTATTTCGTCTTGTACTTCAATGGTAAACAACGCTAAATCTACCCTTAGTTTTTTGTTCAAAATGCCTTTATAACCTACCTCGAAATTTCTTGATTTTTGCGGACTTAACTCAGGATTAAAACCTCCCGTAGCCTGTGGATTATTGGATAGTTCGTTTAAAGAGGGCGTTTCAAAACTGCTGGAAATATTGGTATAAATGGATTGGTTGGCACTAGGGGAAAATGAAAACCCAAGCATAGGACTAAATCGCTGAAAAGATTGTGTAGCCGACTGGTCGCCATCGCTTTGGAATTTATCCGAAACCTTTAATTGAATATCATCAAAGCGGGTGTTCAATGAGAGTCTGAATTTAGGGCTGAACGTATATTCCTGTAAAATAAAGGCTCCGATGTTTCTAAACTCTTCAATTTGGTCTAACCTTAGTGTACTTCTTTCTCCTTTTTTGTTATCATATCGCTGACGATTATCTTGCTGATTTTCAAGATCAATTCCTGCTTTTAGCCGGTATTTTTTATCAGTAAATTGATAGTTAAACCCTCCGCCTGAAAAATCTCTTTTAAAGACGATTTGTCCACTCGCTTCAAAGGCCTGTTGATTACTAAAATCTCTATTCAAGTAAAATCCTCGAGCACTAATTTGATGTTTCTCGCCAATTTTTTGGTCATAAATCAAGGCAAATTTCGCTTGTTTAAAAGTCTCATAAGCGTTGTAATCCAAATTGGTCTGGCGAGCTTGCTGTCTGTTTTTATCAATCTCTGCTAGCGTCAATCCTCCTGGGTCTTCTGCTTTGGGGCTATCTACATAGCTCATTAAAACAGTCAGGTTTATATTGTCTGAAAATTTATAAATCAATTTCCCATTCAAGAAATTACGTTCTAAGGAACTATGGTCACGGTAACCCGTACTCGTTAGCCTAGAGGCATTTACAAAATAGGTTACCTTTCCAATTTCTTGCCCCGTTTTGAATTGTAGCCGCTGAAAACCAAAAGAGCCAAAAGTGCTTTGAGCCTCCGCAAAAAACTGTTTAGGGGTTTCAGAAAACAAACTGATAACGCCCCCCGAAGCATTACCATACAATCCTGCTGTGGGACCTTTAATTACCTCTACACGTTCCATCAAGCCCATATCTAAATTACCGACTTTGGCAGTGCCGTCGGGAATAGATTCTGGAATACCGTCCATCACGACCTTCAATCCACGAATACCAAAGGAAGCCCTAGCGCCAAAACCACGAATAGAAATGCGTAAATCCTGAGCAAAGTTTTCGGAGTTCATCGCAAAAACCCCAGGCACAGCCCCGAGGGCATCAAACATTGAAAGCTTGGATTGCCCTGTTTGTAAACGTGCTTGGTCAATAACGGTAACGGCCAGCGGGGTTTGAATATCTTTTCCTACAAAGCGTGACGAACTGATAATTACGGGCTGGAGTTCAGTAACTTTCAAACTAGAGTCTGTCTGAGCCCGTAAAGTAAATGTATTAAGAAAAAGGATTATCGGTAAAAATCTTTTCATGACGGAGTTTTTCAGAAAGATAACGCAAAAAGCCTAATACTTTGGTAGGATTTGAGGGTAAATAATAGCCTCAAAACAGACGCTTGTTCTTAAGGTTACCATTTATTGTATCTTTGTTTTCTCAAAAGGTAACTGTAAACCTCACCGTTATGTTTGCTAATTAGTATTCTAATAATTTCTATTTGACTGATTAGGAATTATACGAGGGACGTATATATGGATGGTAAATTGAATATTATTGTATAAAAATGGATATTATAGCATTGAACGAAGGCATTTATGCCGTTAATAAACAAAAGCAATTTACGAAGATTACCCAAGAAAATGCTGGGCAGATAGATGCTAAAAGTTTAAAAATGGCAGTATGTCCGTTTTTGGTGATTACCAATAACGATGTTATTCTGCTAGATGCTGGCTTGGGGTTTTGGCAGGACAATCAGCCACAAATTATCTATCTGATAAAGCAGGCGGGGTATGATGCCCACCAAATTACCAAAGTATTGCTTTCGCATTTGCACAAAGACCATCTTGAAGGCATTGGATATTTTGAAGGCGATGTTTTTATACAAAACTTTCCAGATGCTACCATTTATCTTCAGAAAGAAGAATTGGAATATGCTTTAACCCAACCTGATAACCCTTCTTTTAATCAAGCTATTTTAGCGCAATTAGCGTTACTCCCTAATTTACATTTTTTAGACAGCCACAAGGGGCTTATAGATAACTATATTTTGTATGAAGTAACGGGTGGGCATTCGCCCTATCATCAAGTATTTTGGATTCAGGAAGCATCAGACGAAGCCTCGGACATTGTTTTTTATGGTTCAGACGACCTACCACAGGAGAATTATCTCAAATTTCACCTCGCATATAAAAGTGACTTTGACGGTAAAAAAGCGAAAGAATTAAGGCAACATTGGGAAGAGCAAGCCAAAGAAAAGCATTGGTCAGTATTGCTTTATCATGATATTGAAAATAATATTTTGAAGTTTTAAAGTGTATTTCCTTTTCTATTAGCAGGTGACTTAAGTCCTACTGATTACCCACATCTTTTAAAAATTTAAAATGAGGATATAATTATTGAAAAATTGGTTAAAATGTGCTTAAATCGCCTTTCAAACCGAGCTTTGGTCGCCTAATGTCACAGTCTGACTACCTGAAACTCTTATTCCTAGCGAGGGACTTAAGTCCCTCGCTAGGAATAAATGCCTTGATTATCAGTTATTTATATACTTGTGGGTAATCGATAGGACTTAAGTCACCTGCTAATAGAAAGGAATTTTCGCCTTTGTTGGTGTTTTTACGGGGTCGCCTAGACCAACAAATTCAAGCGTCAGCAATACTTCAAAGAAACAATAAAATCAAACTATGAAGTTGATAAGCTACTGATGCTTAAGTTGTTGACAAAAAACACTAACAAAGACTAAGGATAAAACTTATAAAGTCATGCCATGAATAATTTTAGAAATCAACTAATCTTTAAAGCATTAGCATACGATTCCTCAGGCATTGATGTTGGGAAAAATACTTTAAGTCCCTCGTTAGTTTGTTCAAACTTTAATGCTTGCTTGGTCGATAATAATACTACCTGATTAATTTTTGAGGAACGATACGGGCTATTTGCTCCAAGACTTTTAATAAGCACTTCTCCTGTCGTTGGCCATCCCATTACCGTAGCAAATAGGTTTTCACCCTTCACTACAAAGCGAATATCCTTATCAGTAAACGGCTTGCCTTTGCCTTCATTAAAACCCTGAGCACTTAATGCCGCCGCTCCTTCTTGTGCAGGGCCTTCGCCAAAGATTTTCCAAGGGCGTGTACCATAGATACTTTCTCCGTTCGCTCTCATCCATATGCCTACGTCCTCCACTACTTTACGTTCTAACTCATCAATAGAACCATCTCCACGCAAAGGAATATTAAGCATAAGGTTACCATTTTTACTGACTACATCAATCAATGTATGGATAACCGTTTTGGCAGTTTTATAGCCCTTGCGGTCGTAAAGTTCACGATTATAGTGCCAGTCGCCAATACAAGTATCGGTTTGCCACGTAAATGGTTCGATATTGTTGCTTTGCCCTCTTTCTATGTCCCAGATGATGGCCTTACGCTGATTTTCATCCAAGATTTTACCATTAATTACTCCTGTCAGTTTACCCTTATCTTTAATACTTTTATTATATAAGTGAGCAGTAATTCGTAAGCCAACATCACTAATAGGCCACATTGGCAATTGTGAATCATCAAAATAGACAAGGTCTGGACTGTATTTATTGATTAAATCTATCGTTCTGTTATAAAACTTCTCGATATAAGCTTGGGTAGGAACAGCGACACCATTACCCCAATTCCATTGTCTGTGTATCATGCCATTGTCCAGACTATTTTCGCTCAATGGATGGTTTTGTGCATAGAGTTCCTGTGGGTCTAACCCTTCCCACCATTTTCCCTTGCCATCCTGCTTAGTAAGTTTACCGTCGTAAGGTACACCAGCATAAGGCCCGTTTTTATCAGCCCTTTGGGCAGTTTCAAACCAACTCCAAGCATGGGCGGCGTGTACGCTTACTCCGAAGGGCAAACCATTTTTCTTGGCTGCTTTTGCCCAGCCACCAATGATATCTTTCTTGGGACCTACCTTAGTAGAATTCCAGTTTTTCTGATATTTGCTATTATATAGGTCAAGGTTATCGTGGTGATTCGCCAAAGCCATAAAATACTGCGCACCACAGTTTTTATAAAGCGACACCAATTCTTCAGGATTCCACTGCTCGGCTTTCCAAACATTGATAACGTCTTTGAATCCGAAAACCGAAGGGTGACCATATTTTTCAAGATGGTACTTATATTTTCGGTTACCTTCCATGTACATTTCTCTAGCATACCAATCGCCTGCTTCTGGCTGACATTGCGGCCCCCAGTGTGCCCACATTCCAAATTTTGCATCACGGAACCAATCGGGTGTTTGGTAACTTTGAAGAGATTCCCACGTAGGTTTAAATGGACCAGAAATGATAGGTTCTAACCCTTTGTGGTTTTCAGCGAAAGGCAAGATATTGTTAGCAAAGCTTTTGGATGCCAAAAGACTAGGTATCCCTAAGGCAAAACCTTGGAGAAGTTTTCTTCGATTCATGTTAAACGTTTTTTCGGTTTAATCTTGTTTTACTTGACACCTACAAATTTATCAGCTACGAATTGTTATTTTTTTGCATAAATTTGACAGATTTTTGCACAATTCCGACTATTGTTTTTCAAAACCTTATAGGGTATGACATACCTTTGTGTGTAAAGCCATCCAATTATTCACATTCTTGAAGGCAAGATAAGCATATAAACATATCGGGTAGCCGATTCATCATTAAGAAGCTGTTTAAGCTTTCCGTTTCTGAGGTTAAAGTATTGTATTTTTGAATTGATTTTTTCAAAATTTGCGAAGCATAGCATCGCTACGTTGAGAAAATTTTGGAACAAGCTATTCTAAAAGACTTAGTTTAACCCGAAAGGGAAAGTTTAAACAGCTTCTAAATCTAAAGTGTATAAGCGAAGATGTTAATTAGAAACTATTTTTCTTTACTAAATGTAGACTATGTTAAACTAGATGCTAGCTGGAACTTTAATAATGTAATTAGTCCCTATTATCGTTTATATTATATCGATGGGGGAGAGGGTACGATTTCAAACGCTGAGACCACTATTCACTTAAAAGCGGGACATCTATACCTTATCCCTAGTTTTACATTATGTAACCTTACTTGTAACAATTTTCTGAGCCAATATTTTATCCAATTTTTTGAAGAATCCCCAGATGGCTTGTCGCTCTTTACGCATTCCAGAACAGTGATGGAGCTAGAGGTAACTGCGACAGATATTGCTAATTTTCATCGGATTCTAACCATTAATCCCGGACGAGGCATCAACAGATCCGACAACCCGAAGGTGTATGAAAAGGATATTTTCTATAAGGAATATCAGCAATTGAACAACCTACAAAGCATTTCAATTCGCTATGAAACCCAAGGAATTTTGTTTCAATTGATTGCACGATTCCTTGCTCCGCCTGCTTTCAAATACAATCAAATAGATGTTACTCCGTCAGTGGTAATGGATGCTATCAGCTATATTCAACTAAATATCAATCAACCGCTTACTGTCAGTCATCTAGCCAATCGTGCCAATTTGAACGTAGATTATTTTTCAAGAATATTTCATCAGAGTTTGGGTAAAAGCCCTATCAAGTATATTCTTGAAAAACGCATTGAACGGGCACAATACCTTATCACTACGACCAATAAACAAATGAGCGATATTGCGTTGGATACAGGCTTTGATAACCTACAATATTTCTCAAGGATTTTTAAAAGAATTACAGGACTGACACCCGGAGAATATAGAAATCAGAGTTGGAGAATGGGGTTTTTGTAGATTTAGACTAGAGGACGGAAGACACAAGACTCTAGACACAAGACTTTAGACGGAAGGCACAAGATTTTAGTTGTGCTAATCTAAAAATCTCTGTAAATCAGCGTATCAAATCAGCGAAAATCTGTGGGTTAAAAAGATGTGAGATTTGAAAGTATCAAGCAAAGCGTCACTAGTACTCAGCTACGAACATCTACTCGCTATTCGAAATGCCCTTCGGAACATTTCGAATAGCAAAGTTGCATTCTAAGAATACCTGACGCAGTACGCAAGCAGGTGTATTTATTATTAATAAAACCCAAGATTAATTTTTATACTTTCTGAGTAACTTCTTCCAGAAGTAATATTTGTGTTTTTAGTATCATTTAAGGTAATGATGTATTTACTGTTGAAATATTTCTGGGCTTCTTTGATATAATCTTTGTTAAGAATTATTCCTCTATGAATGCGTAAAAAATTATCTGGCAGTTTGTTTTCTAAGCTTGCAATAGTTTCTGTACTTAAAAATGTTCCTAGTTCCGAATGGATGGCTGTGTAATTACTATCAGCTTCAAAAAAAGATACATCTTCCAGTTTTATAAAAATAATTTTATCGTTTTTTTTAACCGTGATAGAAGTCATTTTTTTATGTTCTTTTCTATTGGTAATCTCTTTTAAAACTCTTAAAATTTCATCGGAAGAACTTTTGATATGAAAACTTTTTAATTTCTGAACGGTTTTTTCAATACGTTCTAATTTAACAGGTTTAACTAAATAATCGATACTGTTGGTTTCAAAAGCCTCTAAAGAATATTGGTCGTAGGCCGTACAAAAAATAACCATTGGAATAGTTTTTAAACGTGCTAATAATTCAAAACCAGTACAGCCAGGCATTTCAATGTCTAAAAAAATAATATCAGGATTTAATGCTTCTATTTTTTGTTGTGCTTCCGTTCCGTTTTGTGCTGTGCCAACTACATCAAAAGTTTCAGGGAATTCTTTTAGTAAATTTTGCAAGCCTAATCTGGCAGGTGCTTCATCGTCAATAATGATGGTAGAATAGCGTTTGTTCATATTATATAGATTCAGGAATTGTAATAATAATCATTTTTTCGGGTGTATTTGTCCAATTTAAAGTGGCTTTGTCTCCATAGGTTAATCGTAATAAATCAAAAACCGTTTGTAAACCATGACCGCTTAATAAACCTTCTGGAAAGCCAGGACCATTATCACTTACCGAAATTTTAATCTCATTTTGTTCTTTCGCAATTTTTAAATCAATTCTACCCATACCTTCATTTCTTGAAATACCGTGCTTGACAGCATTCTCCACTAATGGCTGTATTAAAAATAAAGGTATTTCATGGTTTTCTAAATCTTTATCTACTGCTACAGTAAATTGCAAACGCTCACCAAAACGAATTTTCTCTATGTCTAAATAGGTTTTCACCATTTCAATTTCATCATGAACAGTACTCGTTTTTTTATCTTTTCGGTTGATGGAGTATTTAAACAAATCTGATAATGAATGAGCCATTTTTTGGGTTTTCTGGGCATCTATTGGTGCTAAACTGGCAATGGAGTTTAAAGAATTGTACAGGAAATGGGGATTTATTTGGGATTGTAACGATTTTAATTCTGCTTTCGCTTTTAGTTCTCTTAGGTTAGCTAACTTAGTTTCATTTTCTATCATTAAATTTCTTTCTTTAAAAAGAAAGTAGCCTATTAATGCTCTGAGCGATGCAATTGCCATTAAAAATAAAAATACTTGAGATAAAGCTAAATAATTTTGTTGGTATTTACCAAATAAGTAATTTTCTTGGTCACTAAGTGCATTGTTAAAGATAAAAAAGAAAATTAAAAAACATCCAAAAGGTAAAAATCCCGTTGATAAAAAGATTAATCCAGTCTTAGCAAATAAGTTCTTTACTGTTTTTTGAATTTTCAACTCAATAAAACGAAACAAATAAAGAAAAGGGAATAAAATTGCCAGCAATAAAGAGGTGGATAAGATTGAGTCTTTTATGATAATACGCGTATATTGGTATTCAACTGGTATTGTTAAAAAATCATACAAATAATTATATAATACAATTATTATATCTGCGAATAGCAAGGCTATAGCGGCTACAATACCAAACTGAAGCCAATCTTTCTTGATTTTAATATTGATTGATTTATTAATTTTATGAATAAAAAACAGCCCTAATAATACTAAAATTAGCGCAGGTAAAAATATAATAGCTACTGGGTTTTTTACCCACCATAAAGAACCGTCTCTACGTAAAATTCTACCCTCTTCTATCTTTTTTATGACACTATCTTTAAATTGATTTTGTGCTTTTGCCAGTTTTTCTTCGAAACCTTTTTTATAGACTTCTTCAATGATTGCCTTGTCTTCATCATTCAAAGGGATTTTACTATTTGATAATGCAATCATTAGATTAAAGATGCTGTTTCTTTTTTCTTCTATGAGTGGATAGGCAAAAGTTCCTCCAACTAATGCTTTGGCTATACGTGATTCCAAAGATTTTCTAATATCTAAATCTGTATCTCCTTCATCTATTTTATAAATATAAAGCTCGCAACTTGAATAACCTTGACCTTGATAACCAAAACGGCTTGTTGTGTAACTATTACCTTCTTTTAGAACAGTATCTAAAAATTTAATTTTAAAATTTGGTTTCTCTGATTTTGAAAATTGGATTGAAATAGTTTCTGTCAAAGCATCTAATTTCTTTAAAATATTACCGATAGTTATCGAATCTTCTGCTGTGTAATTCCCTTCTAAACTAACATAGATATCGGTGTCCCATTTTGTTATTTGTTGATAATCATTATTCATTTCAACAATCTCTTTCCAAGGTTTTGTAGGAAGTTTTTCATGGTCTTGAGAAAAACAAGTCGTTCCCAAAATAAGGAAGACTAATAAGTAGCGTAATTTTTTCATGGTAGTAAATTTAAATGTTTATACCACAAAAGAACTATAATAGTTGTTTGGCAAAAACAAGTTTCTTGTAAACTGCAAAATAGAGATGTAAACTGCATTTAAACCCAAAAACGCCACAAAGAAAAAACTTTGTGGCGTTTTTGGGTTTAAATGGTAACCAAAAGGGCTTGTCGATGTGTTGGATTTTTAGCAAAACTATTTTAATTGCTTTAATGTTAACTTTCTTACTTCACTAAAAAACACTTAGACCAGCGGGGGAAAAACTAAAATTAGTTACTCACATTTATATGCAAATGTTGAATTATTTGATGATGTCCCAGTCATTAACCTTCTTTTCAATTTATCACCATCAGACTCATAAGTAAAATTAAAAGTTGAACCTAAATACCCTCCTGAATTATACCTTTTAAGAGTTTTAATGAGATTTTTTGATTTTTTTCCCAAATTATAAATAAACCAAATATCTTCAGAGAAAAAACCAAAGTTACGTTCATCAAGAAAATTGAATACTATAGGTGATTTTTGAAAATTAGGTTGCTCCAAATTAATTTTATCTGTATAATATTCCATCTCATAACTTAATTCTGGCGTATTAACAAAATCTGTTCTTTTGGATGTAATTTTTATAGGATTTCCTGAATCGTAAGTTACGTCATATTGAAAAACACCTGATATGAATTTAATCAAATATCCATCACTGTTATATTGAAAACTGTAGCTCCTCGACTCTTTACTATAAACATCAAAAGTAGATAAATTGGCAACCTGTGAAGCACTATTTAAAGTCCAAGTAGATTTCACATATTCAGAGTAGTTGTAAGGAGTAGAATTTACTGTTATTTTATTGCCCGAATAAATGACTGTATCTTTCTCTAATTTAAATGTTCCTTGCATCCTAATTATACCTGAAATCTTTCCTTGTTTATCATAATTTATAGTTGCAGTTATATCTTTAGCTTCATCTTTAACTGATGTAACATAACAAGAATTTGCAGGGTCTACCTCTTTTTTACAACTGAATAGCAATACAAAAAAGACAGGTAGTAAATGTTTTTTGTTCATAATTCTTAATGTTTAATTTATAGTGTTTTCGTATAGAAATTAATATTAATCCTTGGAAATTTATCAAATCACTTCCTAAGTCTCCTTCAGTCCTTCCTCTAAACAATTAAATTGATAGGAATAAGACACTTACTGGTTCAAGCTTGTGGCTTGAACTTTTAAATTATTTACTTTTCAAAAGAAATACTTCATATAAAGAGAAGTGATGCTTTGCTTAATGCTTTCCTGTTAGTCCGCATCTAAGATGCTGGACTGTAGTCATTGTGGTTTTATAAACCACAAAGCAAGAGGTTACAAACTTGCTACTTCTTAATTCATAAATAATAATTGGACGGAATTGCATTCTTAAGAATGCCCTAAGTACTGACGTAGTAGAAGACTACGCCAAACTTGGGAAATATCTCGAAGTACAATAATACCGAAAGCCGACGACCGATAGCTGAAAGCTCCCTACTTCTTCAAATAAGCCTCAATTTCTTGCAAACTCAATGTATTAAACGTCATATCAGTAGTTAGTCCCCCTTTACGGGCTACGGCTACGCCATAGTGCATATCAAAATACCCCTCTTTTTCATGGGCATCGGGATTGATGGATAGTTTTACACCTTTTTCTAAGGCATATTGTATCCACCGCCAATCTAAATCTAACCGATACGGACTAGCATTGATTTCTATCACTACATTGTTGGCAGCACAGGCATCTATCATCTTCTGATAATCTACAGGATAACCTGCTCTTGATAACAACAGTCTGCCCGTCGGGTGTCCCAAGATGGTAGTATAAGGATTTTCGATCGCCGCTATTAGCCTCGACATCGCTTTTTCTTCCGTCATTTTTAGGTTTTGATGGATAGAAGCCACGATATAATCAAAGCTTTGGAGTACATCATCGGGATAGTCTAAAGAACCATCGCCCAAAATATCAGACTCAATCCCTTTCAAGATTTTAAAAGGGCGGTCGGTCATCAAAGCATATTGCTGATTCAGGCGGTCTATTTCGGCATGTTGCTCAAAAATCCTTTCCTCCGAAAGCCCTTTGGCATAAGATGCCGTTTTAGAGTGGTCGGCGATACCTAAATATTCAAACCCCAATTCGCGACAGTAATCTGCCATTTCTTTTAGGGTATGTCTGCCGTCTGAGTAGGTAGAATGATTGTGTAAAATACCCTTTAGAGCATCCCACGTAATCAATTCCTCATTCTGATGTTTTTGAACCCAATCAAACTCGAAATTGCCCTCACGCATTTCGGGAATGATATAAGGTACATTCACACTGGCATAAATGGCTTCTTCCGACTCAAAGGTTTCTTTTTGAACCGTCTTGAGTAAATGCTGAGTAGACAAATGTTTGGGCGAAGCCGAATAAATAAACACTTGGTTAACAAACTGTACTGGCGAACAAATCAATATTTCAATATCAATGCCTTTGCCTTCAAAATGTCCTCGCCAAGCAAATGGTGAAGATGCTTTTTCGTCTTGTTGTAACGTCGGTAAGGTATTGATAAATCGTTGAACTTCCCAAGGTTTTTCATGCCCCACTACTAGCTGAATGCTTTCTACGATTTCGTTTTTGCGTCTGACATCACCAACAATTGACACCAGTTCGAAATGTGCTTCTAGTTCGTCGAACAACACTTGAGCCAACTCTTCTCCTTTCTCCATCCGAAGTTTCCCCGTATTCGACTGTGCGTACAAGATAGATTCTTTGATGGTATTCTGGATTTTCTCACCGAAACCCTTCAATTTTGCTACGTGTCCGTTTTCACAAGCTATCAGCAATTCGCGGGTATCAGTAATATTGAGTTCTTTCCAAATCGCCCGTACTTTTTTGGGACCAATACCTTTGATAGCGAGCATCTCCAACACACCTTCGGGGGTGCGAGCCAACAATTCAGAAAGCTCTTGGCTAGTACCCGTTCGGGCGATTTCCTCAATTTTTGTCGCAATACTTTTCCCAACACTTGGCAAGGTTGATAATTGAGCTACCGACATATTGAGTAAATCTTCGGTAGTTTTATCCAAAGCACGCACCGCAAAACCAAGATTTTTGATTTTGAATTCGTTTTCGTCGTGTAATTCAAGCAGCTTTACCGTCAGTTCAAGTAAGGCGACAATTTCTTCGTTATTCATTAAGCTTTCATTTATGATTGATTCGCTTGATCTGCCAATTGGCTTTCCTGTTCTGCCAATACTTCGGCTACGGGTCTGAAATTACCTTTTTTCAGTAGCTCGTTTTCAGGAACATACGGACATACCTCTAAAATAGTAGTAATGTTAATATCTGTAATCAGATAATCGTTTAAATTTCCTAAGTTTTTCACCAAAGCCTCGTATACCTCTTTCGGGTTTTCGGCATTGATTAACATCATGTGAGGTACTTTCTTTTCTTTTTGTGTTTTTTCGTCGAAAGTGATGTATTGTACTTTGGCTTTATACCAGATTTCCGAGCCATTTTCTTCAAAGAAAACTTCGCTCAACTTCATTTTAGCCAAATTAATCAACTGAAAGTCAGGTGTATTACTTGCTACTACTTCAAACATCCTAGCTTCTGCTTCGGTATATGAAACGGCATCTACCAAGTATGCCTCATTGATTGTTTTTAAAGAACCCGCTTCGTCTTCACGTTGGTAACGTATTTTACCTAAATACCAAGTTGCCATATTTTGTTTTTTAAATTAATATACAAAACCTCACCCCCGGCCCCTCTCTGAAGGAGAGGGGAGATTTTCACTTAGAGTTGTAAACAACTCTAAGTAATCTAGTTTGTACCTGTAACTGAATATAAAATATTCTAAAGATATTTTATATTCAGTTATAGATATTCTCCCCTCTCTGAAGGAGAGGGGTCGGGGGTGAGGTTCCCTATACAAAACTATCAAGACTTCTGGAGTAATACAATTGCTTGTGAATAAGTTCTTGCAACCCTTTTATAGTTTTTGGCATCTAGGATATTAAACAATTTGTCAGACTCCCTGATTATCTTGGTTTTATTCATTAATTTAGTTACCTATTTTCAATAAAGTCTCTTCAAAATTTTATTTAACAAGATGGAATCAACAAGCGTTTTTAATCCTGCTGTGCACACCCAGCAAAGTAAAACAAGTTTTGCTAGTCTCCTTTTGGGTATTCCTTTATATGTCTATGTAGTTGCTATTTGTTCGTGCTTGGTTATCAGTGGTATCCTATGGGATATTGCATGGCACATGACGATAGGAAGAGACGGACTGTTCTCTGCCCCACACAATCTGATTTACATCGGTGCTGCCTTCGCAGGAATTATCTCTGGTTTTCAGGTACTTAAAACTTCGTTCTGGGGCAATGCCTCTGAAAAAGGTAAGATGGTAAATTTCTGGGGTATTTTTTATAGCTCATTAGGAGGAATGCTCTGCATCTGGGGAGGCTTTGCCGCAGGGACATCTGCTCCTTTTGACGACTGGTGGCATAATACTTATGGGCTAGATGTTCAGATTTTCTCACCTCCGCATACTGTCTTATTGTTGGGTTTGATTGCCATTCAAATCGGTGCTATGATTATGGTGTTAGCGATTTTGAACAGAAAAGAAAAAATAGCGAGTTTAAGTACCGAACAAAACAAAGCCCGAATAAATCGTTTACGTTGGATTTTTATTTTTACCGCAGGCATGGTATTAGCTACGGCCTATACGTTTATGTTTGAATTTTTGGGCAGATGGAATATGCACGGTGCCTTGTTTTATCAAATAGGTTCGGCATTGTTCCCGATGTTAATCATTGCTTTTTCTCGTGCTTCTGATAGCAAATGGGGTGCTACTTATGCAGCCTTGATTTATATGGTTTATTATATCGCCATCAATGCTACACTCAGAATCTTTCCAGCCGAGCCTTTATTAGGACCAATTGCCAATCCTGTTACTAATTATCAAACGACGGCATTCCCTTTATTATTGGTTTTTCCTGCATTGGTTATTGATATACTAAAAGTGAAATTCGCAACCCAAGACGATTGGGTATTAGCCGTCTTGATGGGCTTTGGTTTCCTCGCCACTTTCTTGATTATCCAATATCCAGCAGGTAATTTCTTATTAGAATCTCCTTATGCCCGCAACTGGTTTTTCCAATCAGATGCATGGTCGTATAGCAGTGATGCCGACTGGCAATATCGTTATAAATTTGCTCCTTGGGATGTTACTACGGGCGTATCTGCATGGGCTACTGGCGGAGGAGTGGCTTTGGTACTTGGTGTTTTATCTGCCAAAGTAGGTTTAATGTGGGGTAAATGGATGCAGAAAGTGCAGCGGTAGCTTTATAGCTTTAAGTTGTGAGCAATGAGCTTTCAGCTTGTTAAGTAGCAATTTAAATAGAAAAAATACCGCTACGGGGTTTATGTAAAAAACCATACTTTAATACTTTACCTGCCTTAAAAAAATCACTATGAAAAAAAATATTTTAAACAGTTTATTCCTACTGCTTTCTCTGTGTATTACTTACAGAAGTCATGCCCATATCGGTAGTTCGGGTGTTGTTTTTGAAGGCAATGCGGGTAAATATGCCTTGCAAGTATACGTACAACCGCCAGACGTAATTCCGGGAACGGCTAAAGTAACTGTCATTACGGATGGTAATGATATTGAGAAAGTACATATTAAGCCTATTTATTACTGGTTTGGCGACGAAGGGTCTCCTCGCTCAGACGAGGCTTTTCCCGTAGCCAATCAGGCAGGACGCTACGAAGGTCAGATTTGGCTGATGAACTCAGGTGCCGCTAGTGTGCAAGTAGAGATTACGGGCAACCGTGGTAAAGGCACGATGATTGTCCCCATTGTAGCCATAGCTACTGCCAAACGCGAGATGTCACCATCGTTAGGTTGGATGTTGGCAGGTTTGGGATTACTTTTGGTGGGTCTGCTAACAACCATCATCGGAGCCAGTACGAGCGACAGCTTACAGGCTGTAGGCGAAAGTAGTAATGACGCTACGATTAAAAAAAGAGTCAGAGGTTCAGTAATTGGAGCAAGTTTTTGTGGTGTTTTACTTTTTGTGGGCAATAATTGGTGGAACGGACTGACGGACGACTATAAAAGAGAGTTGTACCAACCTTATACAGCCAACACCAAAGTAATAGAAGAAAACGGCGTATCGGTATTGAAATTACAGATTGATAGCAATTCTGTCAAAAGACGTTGGCTAAGCTATGCCATTCCTGACCACGGTAAACTGATGCACTTGTTTTTAATAAGAAAGGGAACGATGGATGTATTTGCCCATTTGCATCCTACTAGAAAAGATACTTTAAACTTTGAAGCCCAAATGCCCGACTTGCCTGCGGGGAAGTATTTGTTGTATGCAGATGTAATGCGCCTGCAAGGGTCGCAATACACCATTGCAGATACGGTTGAAATCACGAAACAAATTGTAAATGGTAAGGCTGTAAGTCCTTTAAAAGACCCTTATGATGCCTACGCCATCACGAATCCGTTGAATACTAAAGAAGCTACTATCAAAAGTGATCAGATAACCATCTGCGGTACGCCTGGGGTAAAAACTAAATTGCAGGATGGCTCAAGTATTGTGTGGGAAGCTGACCCTAAAAAGCCTTTGATGACGGGGCAGTTCTATGATTTAAAATTTAGTATTGTAAGTCCAGACGGAACAAAAGCACAGCTTGAACCTTATTTAGGCATGATGGGGCATGCGGCTGTCGTCAAAGATGATGGTTCGGTATATATTCATTTGCACCCTACGGGAACAGTTTCTTCAACGTCGGTAGTTGTGATGCAAAAAAGATTGAATGAAACATCTAGCAAACCTATTTTCTTGCCAGCACCAGCTTTTAAAGATAGCGTGGATAAAATCATGACGAAATTGAGTGTGATGTCAGAAGCTGAAAGAGATAATTTTTTGATGCCAAATATGTTACATCCTGACAACAAAAGCGAACATCATAATACGGTAAATTTTCCTTATGTATTCCCACAGGCAGGGAACTATAGAATTTGGTTGCAAGTAAAAAGAAATGGTAAAATCCTGACGGGCACTTTTGATGCGAAGGTGATTTAAGGTTCAAGGCTATCGGACTTCGGGTTTCGGTAATCAGGTATTTGCTTTAGATGTATTAATCTTCGAACCCCCATCCGTAAAAGCATCTTTCTATTAGCTGGTGACTTAAGTCCTAATGATTACCCATATGTCCATAAGTACTTGATAATCATGTTCTTATCACTAGCGAGGGACTTAAGTCCCTCGCTAGTGATAAGAAATTCACGTAGTCAGGCTATGACAAGAGAAGACCAAAGCTCGGTTTGAAGGACGATTTAAACCTATTCAAACCAATTTTATCAATAATCACCTCTTCATTTTAACTTTTTAAAAGATGTGGGTAATTGATAGGACTTAAGTCACCAGCTAATAGAAAGATGTTAGAACTCGTGAGCAATATCACCCTTTCAGGGTTTAACGTAATTGATTATCATTAATGGCTATAATCATGTCATCCCTTCGGGATTTTTCTAGTTATTGGTTGTCAGCTTTCAAGTGTCAATTCGATTAATGGGAGAATAAACCCTAAAAGGGTGAAAGGATTATAGGAAAGCAATAAAAGTGCTAAGACAAAATCCCGAAGGGATGATAGATAGTGTTTATCAGCTTTCAGATAGCTGACTTTCCCAATTTATTTCCAACAAGAAGTTTATTGCTGTTCGAAATGCTCTTCGAAACAAGTGGAGGAGCATTTTTTCAAGTTTAAAGTCTAATGTCTAAAATCTTCAAGCCTTAAAGTAAAAAGTCTAGTAGCTAAAAACTTATGTCAAAAACTCTAGCGTCTTATGTCTAAAATCTTACATCTTAAAGTCCTCTAACTTCTTTTGGAAATTTGTCGCCTATCAAGTTCAATTTAATATTATGCTCTAAATAGGCCTTCATGCTATCTAAAACAGTGGTAAAACCACCCGTACTATCTTTAATAACCTCAATTAAATCGTCGCCAGTCTGTTTAAATCCATAATTTTTAATAACAACATATGTCGTCTCGTCGCTTAGCGCTAAAAACTCGTAATCAATACTGGTAGCAGGTTCACCCCAATCGACAGCTATTTTTGTATTAGGTATTATTTCTTTTACAAGAACCGCTACCGAAACACCGTACATTTCCCACTCCCAAGTAATCGTTTTGCCAGCTTCCAATTTCCCACTAGATTTTGTAAACCAAAAATTAGTAGTGATGGCAGGGTCTATAAATGCTTGAAACACTACCGATACAGGCTTTCGTATCATCATTTGGGTTTCTACTGTTGGTATTTTTGTTTTTCCCATATCAGTTGTTGATTTATATTTCAACTGATGGCATGACTTGGAGTCATGCCATCAGTACAAGGCTCATTTTTTCTGAATATACAATTTAGCATAACGAATTAACTCCTCATCGTTTTGAAGGAATGTTTCTTTTACTACTAAAGTAGTATTGTTTATCCATTTAAGCTGATTTATCCCTCTAGTTTTTAATGTTACTTCATCTTTAACAATCAACCCTTGAGGAGTAATTTGTATTAGATTAAACGCATTTTCAGACTCTCCTGCTACTAAATCAGCATTTGATGAAATAATCCATTTCTTATCTGGGGAAACAACGGGAAAACCATACAAAGGCATGTGTTTTCCTGTATGCATATCAATCAATACGTATTCAATCGACTCGTAGAAATTCACCTGAAAAACCCACTGCGATTGCTCTGCTAAAACTCCTATAAATTCATATACTGCATAAGTATCAAAACCTTCGGTGGTATCATTTGTAGCAATATTTTTTTTTGTTCCGTCGGCAAGATTTCCAAACCATTTTAGTCCAACCTTTTCTAGCTTAGTACTATCAGGAATCAGATTAGTTGCTTGGTTTGTTTTATCAAAAAAATCCTTTGTTGATGGTTCAAAAGTAAAAATAAAGTGCTTGGTTGTTACTTGATGCTCGTTGGTATCAGGCATTGCTAATATCTTAGCTAGTGTATCAGTACTATTTTGCTGATTCACTATTGTTGTATCTTGCTCAGTAGTTTCAGACTGTTTATGACCACAATTCCAAAGTGTTAAACAAATAATTATTGAGGCAATAAGAAAATTAAATAAACGCATAGAAAGATATTGATAGGTTAATGAACGAATTTTAAGTCTGGCTTATAAACAAAACAACAGGCTTCAAAAATGGATTTAGTTAAATATTCTATAGAAAAAGAAACTTATTGATTCACAGCTCCTGCACAATTTACTTAAATTAATCATAAATTCACATTTAAAATGATAAGCCAATGGCTAAACTACGAATGCTTTCAGCAAGAATAAAGCTTGGATACTTATTAATACTATTTATGTTGTATATCTCGCCATCTTTTGGACAAGATGCAAAGAGCTACGCTTTAAAAATTGTAAGTGTTTTACAAACACAAACTTTATCTTCTACCCTAACTTACAAATTAGACTCTTTGAAATCAAAACATATACCTTCAAGAAGTGACTTCAATATTCGCTTTGACAGAGATTTAGATGTTGGCTACATGCACCAAAGAATAGAGATAGCCCTAAATTTTTATAGTTATCAAATAAACATTCTTAAGAAAAATGACACCATTTGCGTATTGACATTAAAACATGGTACTGACCCATTCGATAATGCCCCACCATCTTCTTACTACTATTCTAGCATCAATAAAGAGCAATCTTTAAATTATTTGAATCAACGAAATAAATTGTATAAATCAAAAAAAACTTTAGCCAATTTGGTCTCTGAGCTTTCAACGTCAGAAGAATTTGCCATGTATTGTGGTGATGGAGCACCCATAACTACAATGGGGGAGAAAATATTAAAGCTGGTTGAAGAAGAAAATACCTCAGAGCTTGCCGACATGGTAAAAAGTATTTGCGTTGAAACTCAAGTGTATGGGGTTACTGGCTTTGAAATGTTAGAACGACAAGGTGATGTGATTCCGTCAGACATTTATAAATTAATCAAACTAATAAAAAGTAGAAACGCTGAAACGGTAACATGTAGAGGTTGCTTATCAGGACTTGTCAAAAAAATTTACAATAAACAGAAATAATATACATTTCACGCACTAAATAGAAGTTATACTTTGCTGTAAATGATAGTTTTATAAATTACTTTTAAGTTTATGGTCACATTGTGCACTTTCACCCATATCGTAAAGCTTTTTCAATATTTTTTCATCAGTTCCACCATACCTAAGTCCTGAAATACAAGAAACGGCTATTGCATTGATAGCACGTTGAATTTCATCTTCAGTTTGTGGTTGTTTTTTGAAATAGCAATGTCCACATTCAAGTTTGGAGTGCTCAATTAAGTCAGGTGCTTCGTTTTCAGGTGCTCCACAAGTAATACAAACTCCATTCTCGACATAGAAGTCTCCTTGCGAATTTTCTGGATAGCGTTCAGGTATTTTAGCTTTAGGTTTATCGGATAATTTCGTCTTTTTGTTTGTCAAGAACTGAAAGATATTATAAAATATATTGCTACTCGTTCCTTTGGGCATGGCAAATCTTGGTTTTAAAACTAGTCCTTTGAATTTAGTGCTAAATTTTCATAATTATGTCATTTGTTCAATTAAATCATCTTCTGGTCGTCACTCATGGCATGACTTCAAATTAGTTGACAACTATGATATAAACTGTCTAAAGCGCTTAATTTTTACCCGCAGATTTTCGCTGATTTAATTCGCGGATTATAGAGATTTTTTTAATATTCTTCAAGTCCGCACCGTGTGCCACAGACCACGGTTTTAGTCCTTAAGTCTAGCCTTTAATATCTTCAAGTCTAATGTCCTCGTCTAATATCTTTAAGTCCTCAAGTCTAATAATCCTCAAGTCTAATATCTTCAAGTCCTAAAGTCCAATAATCCTAAAGTCCAATAATCTAATAGCTTACTCTCAAAAAAAAGGCTGACAAAAATTAATTTGCCAACCTTTTATTGTTGATTAGTGTAATAAAATCGTTAGAACTTCCATCTTACAAAAGCTTCCATTGCTTCGTATTCGGCTAAGCCTAATTTGTTGTATAACTTGGCAGTATTACTGTTTCTATCTTCTGCACGTTGCCAGAACTCGCGGTCGTCTGAACCTTGGAAAGGTACACCATCTTTTTGTGATTGGTGTTTGAAAATACCATAACGTTTTTTCAATACTTGGTCTGGCGACATCGGTACGGCCATTTCTATCTGGTCGATATCCCATTCTTGCCATGCCCCTTTATACAACCAAATCCAGCAATTGTTCATGTACTCGCGGTGTTTTAGTTTTTGTGCCGCTTCGATAATAGCATCTAAACAAACTTTGTGCGTTCCATGCGGGTCGGCTAAATCGCCTGCTGCATAAATTTGGTGTGGCTGAATCTCTTCAATCAAATTCAATACGATATCTACGTCAGCCTGTCCGATTGGGTTTTTCTGTACCGTTCCTGTTTCATAAAAAGGCATATCCAAGAAATGGATATTTTCTTTTTTGATACCTACGTAACGGCAAGTATTTTTGGCTTCCCCTCTACGAATCAACCCTTTGATATAACGAACCTCAGGTGTATCAATTTCAGAATCCTTCTTAGCTTTCAAAAACTTAGCGGCTTCACGATAAATGCGGTTTGCTTTAGCATTGTTAGCCTCAAATCTTTCGTTGAAGTCAACCACAAATTCAGCAAAACGCAACGCTTCGTCATCAGCAACGGCAATGTTTCCAGAAGTTTGGTAAGCCACGTGTACATCATGACCTTGGTCGTGTAAACGTTGGAAAGTGCCCCCCATAGAAATAATGTCGTCGTCTGGGTGTGGGCTAAAGATAATCACTTTTTTACGAGCAGGGTACGCACGTTCAGGACGGTTAGAATCGTCCGCATTAGGCTTACCACCCGGCCAACCCGTGATACTGTGCTGTAAATAGTTGAATACCTCAATGTTTATATCATAAGCTTGTCCATATAATGCCAACAAATCTGAAAGACCATTTTCGTTATAATCTCCGTTAGTAAGCTTCAATACAGGCTTATTCACTGTTAATGCTAAATGGATAACAGCCTTTTTAATCATTGGTCTGTCCCAATTCACGGAATCCACCATCCACGGAGTTCTTAGTCTCGTTAATTGTGATGCCGCCGAAGTATCAATCACAAAACAAGCATTTTCGTGTAATTGCAAATAAGAAGCAGGAACATCAGAGCTTACTGAACCCTCAACGGCACGTGCCACGTTGATGGCCTTGTGTTCGCCCCATGCTAATAATACCACACGTTTGGCTTCCATAATTTTTTGGACACCCATCGTAATAGCCTTTTTAGATACCTTCGCCAAACCACCAAAGTCGCCAGCGGCATCTATTTGGGTCGTTAAGTCGAGGGTCATCAAACGTGTTCTTGAATTAATCAAAGAACCTGGTTCGTTGAAACCAATGTGACCGTTTCTACCAATACCAAGCAATTGGAAATCTAAACCTCCATAACGCTCAATTTGCGCTTCGTAATCTTTACAAAACTCTCCTAATTTTTCAAGTGGTAACGTACCGTCTGGTAAATGCCAGTTGCCCGATGGAATATCAACATGGTCAAAAAGTTGTTCACGCATAAAACGCACATAACTTTGTACAGCGTCTGGTTGCATCGGATAATACTCGTCGAGGTTATATGTAACTACATTTTGGAAACTTAAACCCTCTTCACGGTGCATTCTGATAAGCTCGGCGTAAACTTTTTTAGGTGATGAACCCGTTGCCAAACCTAATACGGCGGGTTTACCTTCAATACTTTTTTGACGAATGATGCCAGCGATTTCATGAGCGATTGCCCGAGACGCTGCATCTGAATCAGCGTAAATAATGGTCGGAATACGTTCGTAACTAATGGCTTGTTCCATGTTAAATCAATTTGAGAATTAGAAAGATTTTATATGTTATTAAATTAGAAGGCTTGTTGTAATATGAGTGCATGTTTAAATTATTTCTCTTTCTCAAAGACAAATACTTCCTTTTCTAAGACCTTACTTTTCTTGTCTTGATACAAGAAAAGTAACAAAAGAAAATCAAGAAATTCCGAAACTCGCTTCGCTCAAACAGCGGAATTTCAAAAGATGCTTACGCCAGTCTTGTCTAAAATATTGAATTATAAATCTTTATAAAATTTAAACATACTCTAAAGCTTCAATCATCAATTAAGCGTGATTTATTCCTTTTTGCTCACTACAATTACTTCCAATCCTAGATTATCTAAGATTTTGTTAAGTGTCTTTATTGAAGGGTTAGCCTTCCCTAGTTCGATAGAGTGAATCGTCTTAATCGCTACATCACTTTGCTCGCTTAAATTTTCTTGGCTAAGAGAAAGAGTATTTCTTCTTTCACGGATAACACTGCCTAATTGTTCAAGATTCATATTTCAGAATTATTTTACTGATATTTTTGCAAATATACAATTAATATTTAAAATAAAAATTATTATTCGGCAATATGTTTCCGATGTGTTAAATTAATTGATTGTTTCTATTAATTTATCATTATGTGTAGGGGTTTAATAGCTTCCGACTGTCAGATTACTGAACTTGCCATTCATCACATACTTATATTTCATTCATCATAAACAAGGCTAATTTTGCATTATTCAAATGAGCAGTAATCATGATGATATGATAAAAACTATCAAAAAAGCGCTTTTTTGATGATTTTATACCCATTTTTGCAAGAGAAATAATAAATAAAATATATTCATCCCAATGGCTGAATGATGGACGGAATAGCTTGGTTGTTGGAGGTAAAATGAAGAAAATCAAACAATTGTATGTAGTGATATGCATATGAGAAGTACAAAAGATGGAAATTTATGACATATATTTTTTGAAAAATGATAACTAAAATCAAATTCCTGAGTTTTTAAAAGAGAAACAAAAACCCATTTTTAAATTTAAACATTTCTAATCTCAATTTATGATAAACCTTATTCGAAAATCCTTATTTGTATTATTGATTTTACCGATACAACTTTTTGCTCAATCTGATAAATTAACAGTGAGTGGCTATATAAAAGACAACAAAAATGGCGAAGGCCTGATAGGTGCTTCCATCTTTGTGAAGGAATTAATGACTGGTACTACCACAAATACTTATGGTTTTTATTCTTTGACTCTCCCTAAAGGCGATTATTCAATTGTCATTAGCTCATTGGGCTATCGTAAATCAATAAAAGACATTAAGCTAATCGACAAAAACGTTACCTTGAATGTAGAAGTACAAGAGGACGGACAGGAGCTAGCGGAAGTAGTAGTAAATGCTAAACGCGAAGACGACAACGTCCAAGCCATAGAAATGTCGGTCAATAAAATAGAGATGAAAACCATCAAGAAGATTCCTGCCTTGTTAGGCGAGGTCGATTTGGTGCGAGCTATTCAACTATTGCCGGGGGTTTCTACAGTGGGCGAAGGCGCTAGTGGTTTTAATGTCCGTGGGGGTGGGGTTGACCAAAACCTTATCTTATTAGATGATGCACCCGTATACAATTCTTCACACCTTTTTGGCTTCTTCTCTATCTTCAATCCAGATGCAGTAAAAGATGTTAAACTTATCAAAGGCGGTATTCCTGCCCAATATGGTGGACGTGGGGCATCTATTTTAGATGTAAGAATGAAAGAAGGAAATGCCAAACATTTAGAAATCAATGGAGGCATTGGAGCAATCTTTAGCCGTCTTTCTATCGAAGCGCCTATCATAAAAGATAAAGCTTCGTTCATTATAGCGGCACGACGTTCATACATTGATGTACTGGCAAAGCCATTTTTAACGGGAAGTAGTGCCGATTCAAAATTCAATTTTTATGATTTAACCGCCAAAGTAAACTATAATATCAATCAGAACAATACTGTTTTCTTATCAGGATATTTTGGTAGAGATGTTTTTGGTAACCAATTTGGTTTTAACTGGGGAAACAGCACGCTTTCTGCTCGTTGGAACCATGTGTTCAGTGCTAAATTATTCTTGAACTCTACGGCTTTCTATAGTAATTATGATTATTTGCTTGATTCTGATTTGGCTAATAAACGCCCCAATAATGCATTTAGATGGACGTCGAATATCAAAAACCTAAGCTTTAAGCCAGACTTTACCTATTACATCACGCCAGACAATACCCTTACTTTTGGTGGACAGGTATTAAACTATGACTTTACGCCAGGGTCGGCTACGGCTAGCTCAAATGGAGACAAACGTACGTTTGGCTCAGCCCCTAAAAATGCAGTAGAATATGCGGCTTATGTAGGAAATGAAATGAAAATATCGTCGAAACTATCGTTACAATATGGGCTTCGTTTTTCTAGATACGATTATACCAGTAAAGAAGATGTATATTATGAAAGAGTATATGTGGGCGTTTCAGACGAATTTCCTTCGGGCTATGACCTTACGACCAAAGCCAATGATAAAAACAAAGTATTACAAAGTTACCAAAACTTTGAACCAAGGTTGAGCATGAAATTAGAAACTAGCGAAAGCAGTTCGATCAAAGCTAGTTACAACCGCATGGCTCAGTATATTCATTTGCTTTCTAATACGGCTGCTTCTACACCATTGGATGTTTGGACGTCTAGCACCAACAACATCAAACCACAGTTGATAGACCAAGTTGCCTTGGGTTTCTTTAAAAACCTTGGTAATAACGAATACGAAACATCTGTGGAGGTATATTATAAAGACCTACAAAACCAAATAGACTATGCCGACCGTGCAAACTTATTCTTGAACCCTACATTTGAAAAAGATTTGATGTTTGGTAAAGGGCGTGCTTATGGGGTAGAGTTTTATGGTAAGAAAAATAAAGGCAAACTAACAGGTTGGGTAAGCTATACGTTAGCGCGCACAGAACGCTTGGTACAAGGGTTGAACGATAATAATTGGTATCCTAACCGTTATGACCGTACACATACGTTGAACGTGGTAGCCCAATATGAATTCAACAAAACTTGGAGTTTTGGCTCAAACTTCTCATTTATCTCTGGTGTGCCGTATTCGTTAGGAAAAGGACAAGGAGTGTATGAAGACTTAACGTTTGGGATTACGACCAATGGCGTAAGAGGTAATGTAAGAGTGCCTGCATACCACCGCTTGGATATTTCGGCTACTAAAAAGAACAAGAAAGCATTGTTTGGTAAAGGTGAATCAGAATGGGTATTTTCGGTTTATAACTTATACAATCGTAGAAATCCATTTTCAATTTATACCCGACCAAAAGATGATGGCGGAACTACCCAAGTGGGAACAGTACAGAACGAAGCCGTTCGTTTATCAATCATAGGCTCGTTTATTCCATCTGTAACGTACAACTTTAAATTCTAATAGCGGATTTTTAACATTATCAATTATGAAATCGATTATCAAATATATATTTTCCATATTCCTGAGTGTTTCTTTAATGAGTTGCGAAGACGTAATTCAGCTAAATGTTCCCGAAACCGAAAAGTATTTAGTAGTAGAAGGTACAATTACCAACGTAGCGGGCGAACAATTTATTAAACTGACGGAATCGCAGGCATTATTAAGCACTACCACACCCAATGCCGTTACGAATGCTATCGTGAAAGTAACCGATAATACGGGTAAAGTGTACGAATTTAAGGACACTAAAAACGAAGGTAAGTACATCTGGACGCCTAGCAGTTCTACTGAAGTCATGGGAGCTATCGGCAAGACTTATACACTAAGGATAGATGTGAACGGCGAGAGCTATCAGGCAGTATCGGAATTGAAAAGAGTACCAAAGATAGATTCTATCGTATATAAATACGAGGATAGTCCCAGAGTAAACCAAACGGGCGACAATAAACCTAAACAAGGCTACGACGCTAATTTTTATGCCAAGGATTTTGTAGGAGTAGGCGACTGCTACCGTGTAAAAGTGTATAAAAATGGAAAAATGTTTAGCGGAGCGGATAACATCGTGATTGCTTATGATGCTCTTTTAAACAAAAGTAGCGTGGGTGATGGCTTAATGTTTATTTTACCATTGCGTAGGGCTATTTCACCAGAATTGTATGCTGAAAACGATAAATTAAAAGTAGAACTTAATTCAATTACTGAAGCTCATTTTGATTTCTGGACACAGTTCCGTACTGAACTGAACAATACGGGTTTGTTTTCAACGCCAGCAGCCAGAATCCCTTGTAATGTAGTCAATATCAGTGCAACGCCTAAAAAACAAGCTGCGGGTTGGTTTGGTACATCCGCTGTTAGCACGTTGGAAGTGACAATTGATAAAAATAAGGCGGTAAAGCAGTTTAATGATTAGATTTGTGGATTAATTTGGTTTTCGGTGGTCGGATTTCAGCTTTCGGATGTCGGCTATCGGCTATCGTACATCGGCTTTCGGTGGTCGATTATCGTCGGCTATTAGCTTTCGTTTTTTACAACGACTGAAATCCGACAACTGAAACCCTACTACCGACAACTGAAACCCTACTACCGATAGCCGAAATCCGATGTCCGAAAGCTGAAATCCGACAACTGAAATCCGACATCCGATAGCTGATAGCCGCAACCACCGATAGCCAATAGTCGATCAAAAAATAAAAATATGGAAACCAAGCAAAAAAATAATCCATTACATGGCCTAACCTTAGAAAATATTGTGAACCATCTAGTGGCTTATTATGGCTGGGAAAAGTTAGGCGAATTAATCAATATTCGTTGTTTTAATTATGACCCAAATGTAAAATCAAGCTTATCTTTTCTAAGAAAAACTCCTTGGGCAAGAACAAAAGTAGAATTGCTGTATTTGAAGAGTTTAAGAGATATCGCCAAGGCGGAGAAGGCCTCTAAGCTTTGAGCAATTAGCCTTTTATTAGTATTGATTTCAAAAGAAAATCCCGAAAATGAATAAATCATTCTCGGGATTTTTTATTATTAAAACTTCAAGTCAATAAATCCTAAAGCCCTACATACTTTTAGTTACCAATCAATTTAATAACATAGCTGTAAGAATATTTTTTATCCAGCATTCTATATTGCTTATGAGGAAGCTCTCCCCAACTATTATCGCCACCAACACCACGTTGATTTAAATCGATGTGTAAGGTGTTTTCATTACGAATCTTAATGTCGGTAGGGTGCTGTTGTTTTTTAGTTTCTCCAGGATCCAAATCTTCTGTTTTATATGGCAGTAAACTAAAACAAAAAGCCTGAGGAGCTTCTACTAATAGGCCTTGTCCTTTGTTATTAACTACCTTCAACCAACGCGTATCAGTATGATAACCATGTTCTTGTGGACGAATATAGTTACTTACTATTGCTTTAGGACTGAATTCTTGATAAACGCCCAAGAACGACGCCGTCTTACGGTCGCTATAGTTTTCTAAAGGTCCACGCCCATAATAACTTATATCATCTGTTGATTTATCCAACTGCATACGCATTCCGAAACGAGGGAGTTCTGGTAAATTACGTTCGCCCATATCCATTGTTGCCGTCACTTTTATTGCTCCGTCAGGTTGAATTTGGTAAGTAGTTGTATAAGGAACATTGATGCCAGTAAGGTCGTAATTTACCGTGATTAGTACACTTCCATCAGCTTGTTGATCGCCTACCTGTACATTCTTAACGGCTCTGTTGATATGGGCATTTCTCCAAATTCCTAAATTAGTACCCATTTCGTTTCCAAAATCGTTATCGGTAGCTGCTCTCCAGAAATACGGTTCAGGGAATTGTTGGATGACAGACTTATTCGAGCCTAAACCATATTTTGTCCATTGCCCTCTTTTGGTATCAAACTCACCCGTAATGTCTCCTGCCGTAAAACGAACTTTATTTTGTTCACGACTAACTTGTACAGTAGCCTTAGTGTCCTTTTTAGCTAATATTTCAAAATATGATTGCTGACTAAGGATAAATTGCTCACGAGCAATTTCGTGTCCAGCAGGAACTAGCTGATTCGCTACTTTGGTATAAGCAAATACCGAAAGCGTATATTCTGCCTGATTGTCGATGGCAGGGATGTCTAAGTGAATCTCTTTTTGTTGTTTTGGTGCCAACGAAACCGCAAATGTTCCTTCTTGCTGAGGTACACCATTTTTAGCAATCATCCACTTGAATTGATAGATGTCTAAATTGGTAAAATCAAAAAGGTTTTCAACGGTGATATTACCCTTAGCAAGGTCTTTTTGTTTGAACAAAATAGATTGATATACTTTTTTCACCTCGAATAAACCCGGATGAGGAGTACGGTCGGCAGCTACCACACCATTTGAACAGAAGTTCTCATCGTTTTGTAAGTAATATCCTCCTAAATCGCCTCCATACGCAAAAAATGGTCTTCCATCGGTTGTAGCCGTTTGCATACCTTGGTCTACCCAATCCCAGATAAAACCACCTTGCATGTGTTTTGAACTAGCGATAATATCCCAATATTCTTGAAAGTTACCATTACTATTCCCCATAGCGTGCGAATATTCACACATGATGTATGGTCTTGTTTTGCTTGGGTCTTTGGCATAAGAAATCATTGATGCAATATCAGGGTACATCGGGCAAACGATGTCTGTATTAGCATTTTCGCCAGCTTGTTCTGATTGTACAGGACGGGTCGAGTCTTTTTCTTTTAACCATTTGTAGGTTTCATAGAAAACAGGGCCATTGCCACATTCATTTCCCAAAGACCATATAATAACCGAAGGGTGGTTTTTGTCGCGTTCAAACAAACGCACCGTACGGTCTTTATGGGCATCAGCCCAAAGGGGTAAATAGGCAGGGTGTTTCGATTGGTCAAATCTTCCTTGCCATTCAGCCCCCATTGCATGGGTTTCGATATTGGCTTCGTCTACTACATACAAACCGTATTCATCGCATAATTTATACCAGTAAGTATCATTCGGATAATGACTATTACGTACAGCATTGATATTGAAAAGTTTCATCAATTGAATATCTTTCAGCATCAATTCACGGTTCGGAACGTGTCCTTCTACAGGGTCATGCTCGTGGCGGTTTACGCCGTGTACCAACGTAGGAACACCGTTAATCAGTAATTGAGCATTTTTGATTTCTACTTTTCTAAACCCAATTTTGGTGCTGGTTATTCCCAAAATATTTCCTTTTGTATCCTTTAAGGTTAAAATACAGTCATATAAATTAGGGAACTCAGCACTCCATTTTGCTGGATTGGTGATTTTACCATCCAGTTTAACCTCTAAACTTGTTGGTTTTACAGCAACCTGTTTACTGAAAATAGTCTTTCCAGCTTTATCCTGAATTTCAGCAAGAATAGTACCCGCTTGAATATCACTTTCGCCAAATTTACGCAACGAAACAGCAGCACTAAATAGTCCGTCGGTATAATTTTTATCTAAATCAGCCTTCAAGAAAAAATCCCATAAGCTAGTTTTAGGTAAAGCATACACAAATACATCACGTTCTATACCAGATATACGCCAAAAATCTTGGTCTTCGAGGTAACTACCATCGTGCCAACGATACACCTGTACAGCGAGTAAATTATTACCTTTTTGCAGGAATGGAGTAATATCAAATTCGGCAGGAGATTTAGATACTTTCGTCATTCCCACTTCTTTGCCGTTTACATAAACTACGGCATAACCTGTGATTGACCCAAAATGAAGCAAGATTTCACGCCCATCCCAATTGGTTGGTACAGTGAATGTTTTGCGATAAGTTCCAACAGGGTTGTCGCCACCAATGAAAGGCGGGTTTTTAGGAAAAGGATAAATAATATTGGTATAAATAGGAGTGCCAAAACCTTTTCTTTCCCAGTTTGAAGGTACTTTTAAATCATTCCATTGGCTATCGTCCAAGTTTTTTTCAAAGAAATTTTTAGGACTTTTTTCGATAGAGGGTGCAAAGTTGAATTTCCAAGTACCGTTTAACGATTGGTAGAAGGGCGATTTTGCATAGTCGTTTTCAAGGGCAGTTGGTTTATTTTCATAGACCATAAAATCGGTGTGGGCAGGTTCTTTGTGACTATCGACTACCGCTGGGTTTTCCCAAGGATTTTGACTTTGGGCGTATCCCATCTGAGCGATTAATACACTTAATAGCAATATTTTTTTCATTGTTTTTATAATAGTTATTTTTTGTTTTTTGATAAGATTCATTGGTGTTATTTAAACCCAGTAAATGGGTTCTATATATAGGATGCACGATAGAATACTTTTATACTCTTATAGCTTCAAAAAATATTATTATTCCGTGAAAAAACAATATTCGGTTGTTCTAGTCCACCTTGTATTTCATCCCAATCCGTAGTAGTGCAAAGTGATGCTCTTTTATTAGAATAAGCTTTTCAATACAAATTTTCTCCTTGTCTGAAACGAAGGGACGCATAATCAGATTGGGGCAGTCGCCGTTATGAGGTAAGTTTTTATCCCTTAAAAAAACTCTCTCATCCCACCAAAACTTCAATCTGTCGGAAAGTATTTCTGAAAATCAAGGTTCAGTAGTTGTTTTGAATCAGCAATTAAGCAAAAGCTTTTGGAATTATTGGTTAACCACCAACAAAAAAGGAAAAATAAACGATTATTGATAGCCGATTTCTGACGACCGACAGCCAATAGCTAAAATCTATTCGAAACAATTCATTAAATTTAAACTTGCATCATAATTAACCATTAGGGTGCTTTTATCGCTTAGAAAATGAACTATAAACCAATTATTACGAAAACATACGAAGTTGAAGCAATCAAGCATCTTCAGCTCAAAACATTCTCTGGAGATATAGAACTGATTGGTCATGATGAAAATACCATTAAGGTAGAAGTCTATGCTACCGTGCGTAGTTTGTTTACGTTTTTCCTAATCAAAGACCCTCTGCTAACGTTTGATTACGATGCCCAAGATCTTACGATGAACGTAGTAGATGACACGCTCTTTATTTACAATAAACCAAACTATTTGAATATCTATAACTGGTTTAATTTCCAGAAAACCTCTTTCAGAGTATTTTTGCCTGCTAACATCCATTCAAACACTAAAACATACGGTGGAAAAATAGTTCTTAAAAAACTGGAAGGCAATCATGGCTTTTCTACTTGGGGAGGCAATATTTTGTTAGAACAAACACTAGGCAACATTGGTGGCTCTACGATGGGCGGTAATGTAGATGTCCTAAAATGCCAAGGCAATGTAGAGGCTAGTACGATGGGTGGAAATATTTTTTTAGCAGGCAACAACGCTGATATAAAAATTGACACCAAAGGCGGTAATATCTATGTTCAAAACAACGAAGGAACGATACATTGTTCGAGCTGGGGAGGAAATATTGATGCATTTAACGTATCAGGAGGTTTTGAATGCAATACCGCTGGGGGCAACATCAACTTAAAAAATGTCAATGGTAATATTGGTGCCAGTACCAAGGGAGGGAATATCCGTGCCGAAGTAAATGGCATTAGCCAATACGCTTGGTTTGATACCGCAGGCGGAAATATAAAAGTGGCGTTACCGCTAGAACAATCCTTAGATTTAGAGGTATCGGCATCACGTGTACGATTACCTCCGCTTCAAAACTTTTCAGGTTATCAAACCAAACAGAGTATTCGGGGCAAACTGAATGGGGGAGGAGCTAACGTAACCATCAAGACTTTAGCGGGAAACATTACCATTTATAATGCTGATTTTGCTAGTGATACATTCAAACCGAATACGCCACCAAAACAAGCGGATAATCCGAAAACAGAAGCACCACCAAAATTCACTGAAAAAAAAACTCCTGAGCAATTTCAGGAGAGACCTATCAATACCGCTAAACCTTATACGGAATCAAAGCCTTTTTCAGATAACGAAAATGCGGTTCATTTGAAGCCAAATTATAATATTTATTTTAATGTCGTATTTTGTTTGCTGGTGGGTTATGCCGTTACTTGTGTGATATTTTTCACGGTAGCCACCAGCAAGCTACCCCTTGATTTTTCGGATGTTTATCAGGATATTTTTTATTTAACCCTGATGAGTTCCTTAGCCGCTATTGCGGCTATTTACGTTTTTCTAAATTTTGTGGAAAGTAGAATCCCACCTATCGACCTTGTAAAATTTATGCCATTAATGGGTTGTGCTTTGCTGTTTGGCAATCTCTTTCATTCAGCCCTTAGTTCGCATAATGAAGCAGGCAGTCTTTGGGCATTTGATATGCCAGCGGCTATTTATTTTTACTTTGTTTTGCCCGTGATTATCAGTTGGTCATATCTTTTTTATTGGCTCAGAACACGCAGTATTACCCGCAAGATTTCTGAACAAGAATACCAATTGTTGAATCTGGAAAAACTAAAATCAAAGGCACAGCTAGATGCCCTAGAGGCTAGAATCAACCCACATTTTTTGTATAATTCACTGAACAGTATAGCGGGATTAATCCACGACAAACCCGATAAAGCGGAGGAAATGACGATTCAATTATCAAAATTATTCAGGTACACGACGGGACGTACCGAGGAAAGTTTTCATACGTTTGCAGATGAATTGGAAATCATCAAAGCCTACCTGACCATTGAGGAAGTACGTTTTGGGCATAGACTAACCTATACGATTGATTGTGATGAAAGTATTTTGGATGAAAAAATCCCTAGATTTTTATTACAACCTTTGGTAGAAAATGCGATTAAACACGGTATCTCCAAAATAGCCAGTGATGGTTTGATAAAGGTAAATATTACCGTGCAAGAAGGAAATATAGTGATAAAAATTCATGACAACGGTCCAGATTTTGGGGAATCGTTCGGGGGAGGTTTTGGACTGAGAAGTATTAAGGAAAAACTAAAAATTGTTTACGGCGATAAAGCAACCATTGACATAAAAAATCAACCAGAAAAGGCGGTTATTATAATTATAAAGTGATTAGTGATTGGTAATTAGTGATTAGATGTGCTTTGTGCTTGCCTAAAAGGCGGACATAAATTTTAATTATTAATTATATTTATGAAAGCTGAAAAGCTACATTACTCTAAAACTAATCACCAATTACTAATCTCTAATTACTCAAAAAGAATATGCAATTCAAAACCATACTCATAGACGACGAACCCATTTCAATCAGTCGCATGCGACGACTATTGAATGATTATAACGATACTTTTGAAATCATTGGCGAAGCCCTAAACGGACAAGAAGGCCTCGACATTATTGAAGAGTTAAAACCAGATTTGATTTTCCTAGATATTGAAATGCCCATTCTTTCAGGGTTTGAGATGCTAGCAAAATTGACCTATATGCCGATAGTGGTTTTTGTAACTGCCTTCGACCAATTTGCTATTAAAGCCTTTGAAGAAAATTCGGTTGATTATCTATTGAAACCCATCGAAAAATCAAGGCTTGATAGAACAGTCTTGAAATTACAAAAACTGACTGAAAATAAAGCGGTAAAACTATCGTCTGAGAGTCTTCAGACTATCTCAGAATTGATAAAACCTAAAAAGGAAATACATTCTATCTCCGTAAAAAATGGCGACAAGATTTTAATCATCGCCTTCCATGAAATCTCCCATTTTCAGGCAGATGAAAAATATGTGTTTCTAAATACCGTTGACGGCAAACAATACATTACCAATCACACGATTGTAAACTTAACTGAAAAACTACCAGATAGCTTTATCAGAATCAGTCGCTCGTGTATCGTAAATGCTACTAGAATCAAAGAACTAGAAAAGCATTTCAACGGCAAATACCTAGTAGTAATGCAAGACCAAAAACGAAGTAAATTAGAAACAGGTATTTCATTTCATGATAATTTAAAGCGGTTGATGGAGATATAGGGGAGGGCTTTCGGTCGTCGGGTTTCGGATTGTTAAGGTAGAGAGCTTTGACAACTTTTAAAAAGTTGTCAAAGCTTAAAAACTTACCCGTTTGGCATAATTTAATCATTACGCCAAGCTTAGATTTATAAATTAAAGTATAACATCTTTCAAATTATTTCGCTTGCCTTTATTTGGATAAAACATTTTTGATTATCCTTTAATTTTTGTTAATCTTTCCATTATTTCATCCCATTCAAAAAATCTTTCTTTTTCCTGAGCTACTTCTCCAAATACTTCTTTGGGGAGTTTATAAAAGTCTGCATAAGGAAGAGGAATATTTTTAATGAATTTATAATCTTTTAATATATTTTTATCATTCCAAGGCTTGCCTAAAATACTTAAGGAATGATAATATATTAAAAGTTGTTCGTGAGTTGAAAGTTGAGCTCTCAAAGTTTTAATGTATTCATATTTATTGTTTATAATTTCACCATCTTGTTCTATTACGAATTTTATTGTTTGAAATAGGTGCCTAAAGTAATGCCCTAACCTTGATACATGGCCTTCAAATGGCTGATATTTTATTCTCAATTCGCAAATTCCATTATTTTCGTGAGGTATTACTAATTTTTGTTTTTTATTGTAAGCTTTTTGCCAGCCTTTAAGCAGATTATGAAATTCATTTATTAAATCATCGTCAAAGTATTTCATTAGTTCATTATATGCTTTATTTGAAAAATTACCAATTCCAAAAAAAAATGTCAAGTATGCAATGTTGAAAATTTGTTCTTTATTCATTTCTTGCTTAGTTTTCCCAGACTTATAATTAGATTCATATAATTTAAACAATAAGCAATAGCAGAAACGTAATTCGCTGTACATATATATAAAACACTTTCGTCCAAGTACGTTGTCTTGAATATTGAATTCATTTATATTTTCTCTATGTAGTTTGAGTAAGTCATAAAACTTAGTTTCAAACCTTTCACGTTTGTAACTTATATCTTTCGCCGTTGTTCGTGTCTCCACGAACAGCTCTTGGTGGATTGGAGAGTCTAATTTCGCCCTCGTTGGTGTTATCTCCAACGAGCAAGCCTCAGCAACGATGAATATAGATGATTTAGTTTCTTGACTTATTATATTAACGATTGTTAGTTTGCGAGTTGTTTACACACGTGTTGTTGGAGGACAAACTCCAACAACGGCTAAAAAAACTTTTAGATAAATATGGAAGAAGATAGTAAAAAACTAATGTATTTTTTGATACATGCTGTAATCGTTGTTTTAATATTTATAGCTTTAACTAATTGGTTAATTGGAAATCCAATGGGAGGTGGAGAGCTAACTAGAACGATGTTCCAAGTAATGTTATATTTTTTACAACTTGGTGTTATGCTTATTGCCCATAGAGGTACTCCATATCTAAAGTATGCATTTTTTGGTGCAACATTTGCATTTATTATGGTTTTTATAATTGAAATAACTTAATATAAGAAATATTTTGTTGGTGTTTTATTTCCTTGTTGATGACTATGGAGATAACTCCAACGAGGGCGAAATTAGACTCTCCAATCCACCAAGAGCTGTTCGTGGAGACACGAACAACGGCGAAAGTTCAGAAACTTGGAAGAGCTTGGGTTGCCTCTTTGCAATCTAACATTGCAGTACACTCTTATCACGCCCAAGTAATCACTGGAATAAATCCGAAAGATAATAGATAAACTGATGCAAGGATATGCAGAAAAGTAAGCAAACAGATTGGGTAATAAATCATTTTGTAAGACTTCAGCTTTCTTGATTTGTAAATGATAAAACCTGAAGCTACAGCACCTATCACAAAAAGGATAGAACAAGTCATTAGTATAATAGAAAGAAATGTAGGTTTGGAAAATAGTAAATCGATATTGTCAATCCTCCAAAAAGGTAAGGCAAAAGTTAGGATTATCAGTAAACTTGAGATGATAGGCAACCAACTTATTTGCATTGATGCTTTGTATTTTTCTTTGTTAATTGCGTATAAAATAACTAGGATGAAAAAAATGCTGAATGTGGTAATCATCATCACTACCCAAAGCCCTAATAAAGCTAATTGACCGAATACTCGGAAAGTTGAAATTGGCTTTAGAACGGAATCCTCCGAGTACAATACTTCCCCTTCATTTGGATCTACTGCTTTTACTAAACCAATTTTTTGGGTTGAACTATGGGTAAATTGAGTAGGAGAGATAGGATGGTAAGTAGTTATTGTTCCGGGAATCAGCCATGACCTGACCACCGTATTGTCGTGAATTGCTATTTTTGCAATGCCAGCAAAAAGAGCATCTTGATAAAATAATTTTTGATTTCGTGGATTGATGGCAAGATAATAACCTTCATTGATAGCTATCCGACCTGTATAAGTGGGCGGGTGTTGTTCAGAAATCGAAAGTGTTGCTACTTCATAATCACGGATTAAAGCGATAATTTGTTGCATAGCCTGCGCATTGTTGGCATTCAATAATATTACATGCCCAATACCATGTTCGGGTAGATAAGCCAGTTGTGAAAGTCCACCATCTATTGCCCCATCATGACCATGATAAGTCAACCCATTATGGATACTCGTAAAATTGCCAAGACCATACCCTAAAGCTAGTCCTGCTTTAGCCGCAGGAGTACTTTGTGGCAGTTCCATGCTATTGATAGACTCTTTTTTAAATAGTATCAGAGAATCAACTTTTCCTCGATTTAATAACAACTTAAGCAACTGAGCCATATCTTTTGGCGAGGCATTTAATGCACCAGCTGGACGATACAGCTCATTCTTATAATCTACTCTTTTCATTGCCCAATTATAAGTTTTAGCACTCCATTGTTTATATAATGAATCATTGAAAAAAGTGGTATGCTCCATGCTTAGTGGTTTCAAAATAGCTTTAGCGACATATTTTTCATAGGGCATTCCACTGATTTTTTCAACGATATAGGCCATTACTGCATATCCTGAATTACAATAAGACATTCTAGAACCAGGTGTCCATCTTGATTTTCTCGAATGTGGATGAAACGCCAAGGCAGTTTTTAAAGCTATGGGTCGAGCTTCGTTATGAACCATTTCTACTAAATGCATTTCATCCCAACCAGTAGTATGTTCAAGGAGATGAACTATTCGAACTGGATGAGTTTTTTCCCAAGGATTTTCAAATTTAACTTCTGGTATTATGTCTTTAATTGGATTTTCAAGCGATAATTTACCTTCTTCTTGTAGTTTAAGAACGGCCAATGCTACAAACATTTTTGAAATAGAAGCTGTTCTGAAGATGGTGTTTTCAGATATGTTATGGTTGCTAACAGATTTGTCTTCACCCATGGTGAAAATCATGTCGGGTTTTTCTTTGCGAATAAATGCTAATCCAACACATAGTCCATTATAGTTTTTGACAACCTTCTCAATGTCTTTTTTCAATTGATTGAATCTAGGTTCCTGACCAGATGGGTTTGAGGAATTGCTCAAACTATTAAAGGAGAAAATTAACACAAGGAGTCCTGAAAGGAATATTTTATAATATTTATTCAGCATAGTATTCAGATTTGAAGTTTTTTATTCTGACTCATCAATTAATCCACACTCATGGCATGACTTTGATAAAACTACATCAAGCTTGGATTTATTTTTTTGTCCGACAAATAATGTGCATACTACCTTTTTGATAACATCCTAATGGCAAAGAATTAATAAAATTATCAAATGATTGTTTTATTTGTAAAACGTTTGAAATTTCTTTTGTCAAATCATCAATTAACATAGCTTCAATCAATTTATTTCTATAATGCGATGGAGTCCAGTAATTTTTAAATGAATAATTTGTTTTAGTTGAATATTCGATAGCGAATACACTTCCATCAGTACCTAAATTCCAACCATTAATTTGTTCTTCTGATGGTAAATTAAATATTGATTTTTCATTGAATAAATTATAAATATGTTTTGCTGTTGAAGTATCAATAGTTGATTTAATAGAGAATAATCTATCTTGCTTCTGTATTGATTTTTTATTTTTTGGGAGAGTGTAAGAAAATGTAAAATGTGTAAGACTTCCATAAAATACGTTATAGTCATTAGTCCAAATATCAATGGCTTGATTTTCAGTAGATAACCGAAAGTGTAGAGTGTCTAAGCTGGTTTGTAAGTTTTCAAGTTTTGTTTTTTGAAAGATATCTTGTTTATCTTCAAAATAAAAAGATTTGTTTCCATTCTCATTCATTGGAATAGAAGACGTCTTAATTTGAGCACTACATAAAGAAACCAAGGATAGCAATAAGCTTGTTAGTATTTGTTTCATGGTGATTTTCAACATTAATGCATATATAAATCAACTTGGTATAGTTTTAACTATTTTAAATTTGAAGTTACCACTACACTTCTATAATCAAATGTATAATTTCCCCTACTTCCCCTGATACTTCTTGATAAAATCAATCAGTCCATCTAATGCACAAGGAGAAAAGTATCTTCACATTGTTCGTGTCACCACGAACAATTTTCTCGTTAAGTTACTAATCTGAATTGCTCTTGCCAATGGCTTAATATTCCAAATTCATCTTCGCCATTATTCGTGTCACCACGAACAATTTTCTCATTAAGTTACTAATCTGAATTACTCTTGCCAATGGCTTAATATTCCAAATTCATCTATCGTATGTTCATAAAATTTGGCTGAGGAATATCTATAGTTTTCAGGTAAATCAGCTAAACTCCATTTTTCAACGATAGGGTTATTGTGGATATAGTCAATTTTTTGTTGCCAAACAGTTGGTGAATACAAAGCAATTGGAAGACTATTTCTTTGCCAAAAATGATATTTACGATTGGCAGATTCTACTTCAAAATAGGATAAGACTTTCGGATGATTTAATGATAAATCTTCTAAAAACCTGTGTCCTGTATATTTCATAAAACTAGCATTTGGCATCTCTTTCCCATTTTTAGCTAACATTGTCCAAATTAGATGGATGTGATTTGGCATAATAACAAATGCAAATACTTTAATTTTTTGTTGAGCTACTAAATACTGTAAGCTGCTGATAATAATATCCTTATACTTATCAGGCTTCAATAATTTTTGCCAATTTAAAATGGTGGCGGTGTAAAAATATGGGACACCTATTTGCATACTCGAATATTGCATAACTGATTGAGTTTTGAAAATTTTCTTAGAGTTGTTCGTGGAGACACGAACAACGGCGAAGGACACGAACAACGGCGAAAGAGTTGTTCGTGGAGACACGAACAACGGCGAAAGAGCTTACCAATCTTTTTGTGCTTCAACCCACCTTTGGCTGTCAGTAAAGCAAACAGTCCTAATAACAAAGCGACCGAGCCCGCAGTAATATGTATAATAATGTTTAAGGTGTGCATAATATCGGGCTTGTGCATGATTTAAGGTTGATAAGGTTAGTGTGATTAGGGTATGCTTTTGGGATTTACAATAAAGTATACATGATAAATATGCTAATTATTTGTTAAAGTCTTTGTATGATGTTGGTTATAAATTTTGCCTCATAAATTAAAAGAGCTTTGACAACTTTTTAAAAAGTTGTCAAAGCTAAAAAGATTAAATGTAGATGCTCATTTCTTGATTGTAATTCCCCTACAAACAAAAATCCCCTTCACATCGCTGTAAAGGGGATTTTTGTTATTTTGAAAATTGCCCTAATATCGCTCGTAAAGACACGAGTAATTGCAATCAGGAACAATGGTAAGTGCGATTAAAAACTCAAGGCTCAAAGCTCATAGCTAACAGCTATTACACATTAATATCACCAACCATTTCTTCTGGTTTCACCCAAGCGTCAAATTCTTCTGCTGTTAAGTAACCTAAAGCGATAGCAGTCTCTTTCAACGTTGAACCATTTTTATGAGCCGTCTGTGCAATCTCAGCCGATTTATAATAACCAATCTTAGTGTTCAATGCCGTTACCAACATCAACGAGTTGTTTACGTGTTTCTTGATGTTTTCGTGTAATGGTTGGATACCTTCAGCACATTTATCATTAAACGCCACACACACATCGCCAATCAAACGAGCAGAGTGTAGGAAGTTGTAAATCATTACTGGTTTGAAAACGTTCAATTCAAAATGACCCATCGAACCGCCAATACCAATTGCCACATCGTTACCCATTACCTGTGCCGACACCATCGTCATCGCTTCGCACTGTGTTGGGTTAACTTTCCCTGGCATGATAGATGAACCTGGTTCGTTGTCTGGAATATAGATTTCACCAATACCCGAACGAGGTCCCGACGAAAGCATACGAACATCATTACCGATTTTCATTAAGCTAACTGCTACAGTCTTCAACGCACCATGAGCTTCCACGATAGCATCGTGTGCAGCCAAGGCTTCAAATTTATTTTCAGCCGTAATAAAAGGTAAGCCTGTTAAATCAGCAATATGTTTTGCTACGTTTTCAGCATATCCTTTTGGCGTATTGATACCCGTCCCTACGGCAGTACCACCCAAGGCTAATTCAGAAAGGTGAGCCAACGTATTGTTGATAGCACGTAAACCGTGGTCAAGCTGAGAAACATAACCCGAGAATTCTTGTCCTAAAGTCAAAGGCGTAGCATCCATAAAGTGTGTACGACCAATCTTCACTACATCCTTGAATTCTTTTGCCTTAGCATCTAAGGTATTGCGCAATTTGGTAATGCCCGGAATCGTTACTTCTACCAAAATCTTGTATGCCGCAATGTGCATCGCCGTTGGGAAAGTATCGTTAGACGACTGCGATTTGTTTACATCATCGTTCGGGTGAATGTATTTTGTTTCGTCCAACAAATCTCCACCGTTAATTACGTGAGCTCTGTAAGCAACAACTTCGTTACAGTTCATGTTCGACTGCGTTCCCGAACCAGTTTGCCAAACTACCAAAGGAAATTGGTCGTCCAACTTGCCTTCCAAGATTTCATCACATACTTGTCCGATAAGGTTTTTCTTATCTTCTGCCAATACACCAGCCTCGAAATTGGTGATAGCTGCCGCTTTTTTCAAATAGGCAAACGCACGGATAATTTCTTTAGGCATCTTGTTGATGTCTTGAGCAATAGGAAAGTTCATGATTGAACGTTGCGTTTGAGCTCCCCAGTAAACATTGGCAGGCACTTGTACCTTACCCATCGTGTCTTTTTCTATTCTGTATTCCATTTCTACCTTTTGAAAATATGAGAATTAGCGAATACCCCTGCTTGTTTCCAACAAGGTTACTCCTGATTAAACTTGACTGCAAAGGTAGAAATGAAAAGGAAACGTAGGATGTTTTTTTGATTTTTTTGTGGTAAAATGATAGATAATAACTTTCGGCTGTCGCATATCGCTTATCCAAGACTGCTATTTTTTTTGCCCGCTATACTTCTCCTATTTCAACACAGCAGGTAAAAGATATTCCCTCACGATAGTATCCGACTGCGGATGTGCATAAGGTTTGTTATAAGCCTTGGCTGTAATGATGATGACGATGGGCAAATCTTTGAAAATGATAAATTGATTACCGCCATTGCCTGCACAATAAAAGGCCTCATAATTCTTGCCCGCTACCTGAAAGGTCTTATTCCAAAACAAATAACTATAATATTCATTTTCTCTTTCAGGAATCTGTATTTGCTTGGTCAATGTTTTAGCAACCCAGTCGGCAGGAATAATTTGCTTGCCGTGCCATTGCCCATTGTTTTTATATACCTGTGCATACTTAGCATAGTCTATGGCTCTCATCTGGAGGCTCCCTGCCGTATTTACTACGTTTTGTGGAGTATATTGCCATTGATATTTCGTGATATTTAAAGGCTTAAACAGTTTTTTATCAGTATATTTTTCTAAGCCTTCTGGCACAGTCTTATGTAAAATATCACCCATCAGTACCACACCCGCAGTAAAATAATCCCATTGAGCACCGTTCTTTTTATGCGTATCCATAGGTAAATCTAACGTGAATTTTACCCAATTATCGGTAGGATACATATTCTCTTCATTACCAGGTGAATCGCCATCAGCGTCTGAACCTTCAAAGGCGGAACTCATCATAAGTAGGTTCTTTATGGTTACTTGTTCTTTGCTTTCAGCGTAATTGGCAAACTTTTTTAAATCATAAAACTCCTTCAAGGGTTGGTTTTCGTTGTTGATGTACCCATCCTTTATGGCGATTCCCATCATGGTAGAAGTAAATGATTTTCCTGCCGACCGTGGGTCATGAAGGGTACTTCTGTTGGCATCGTTAAAATATTCTTCCAACAATAATTTATGGTCTTTAATAACCACGATGCTTGTAATATCCTTTAGCTCGTATTTAGCAATAGCCGTATTCAAGGCTTCTATCTTCTTAGTGTCGTATTTAGCCTTTGATATTTCCCAGTCACTGTTTGGGGCAATTGGTTGTATGGCTATTTCTTCCTTCGTAATCACAGGCGTTTTAATGACCAATTCTATTTGCCCTTGTGCAATAATTTCTCCTACTCTTAGGTCATTATCACTTAGTCTTACATAAGGCTTGAGTACAATTTTTAGTTGATGTTTCCCTTCTGTCAATGCCTTGTCGCCTCCATTTAGTTTGAACCTGTCCCACATATACATCGCCCACCAGCCTTCACCTGTAGTACTTGTGAGCGGAACTCTAAAAGTAGTCACCGTATTTTTGTTCACACTAGACCCAAAATTACAGCCATGATGAATGTTTTCTTGATAGATAGGGTTGCCATCAACAAAAAACGAAAATTGAAGATTACCACTTTTTAAGAGTTCATCAACCGATAATTCGGGTGCCAATTGATGGATATAATTAGTTACCGAATTTGCCATAAATACCCTAATGTTTAGGCTAGTTTTGCGGGATAATTCAAAAGTGCTGAGAAAATCCTCCTCCTTATAAACATTCAGAGGAATGTTGCTAGCCATAAAAGTAATCTTCCCTATGTTGGCTTGATGAAGGGGGTTAGTAATGACTTCGGGTGTGAAAATATCTTTTATTTGCCCAGAGGTTTTCAGCGAGATTAACACGCTGAAAAGAATGATTAATACCTGTTTCATGATAATACGTTATTTAAGAGACAAATTTAAACGGATGAGTTTTCCCAAAATAGAACAGGATTAACATGGAAGCCTTAACTAAAAAGTATTTTTCGATAGGCAGAAGGATTCATGCCATTGATTTGTTTAAAACAGCGTATAAAATGACTCTGGTCGGCAAAACCACACTCAAAGGCGATATCAGTCAGTTGTTTTCTTTTGTCGGATAACAGGGAGAGCGATTTCTGCACTTTTAATTTTCGGATGTATTCGCCAAAGGTGCAATGAAAGTATTTAGAAAAGTCTCTGGAAAGGTGTACAGGGTGAATATTGAGGGTTTCAGATAAAAAGCCTAAGGTAAGGTTATCAGCAAACTGGTCGTTCAGGATTTCATTGATTGTGGCTACCCATGAAGGATTTTTGTGTAACAACGATTGGTGTCCCTCCGCCATTTGAGACAACACATCTAGCAATAATCCTTGGATAGATAGGGGAGAGGTAGGGTCTTGTATTTTTGTTTCTGTAAATATTTTATACATCAAAAGCTTAAGGGCAGGGTCTGACAGGTTCACATTGCCTTGTATGTTATCACCTTTCAACAACAATTCATCAAACCAACTTTTTTCTATTTCTACATGAAAACCTCGGGTAAAACCTTCGGGTTTGATATTGTAATGTGCATCCTGCCAATGATGAAATAGCAACGTACCAGCAGGGCAATGATAAACCTCTTTTTTGTTACCTTCAATTACGTCGCCCGCTAAGATAAAGGTAAAATAGGCATTTTCATGGTAGTGCCAATCTACTTTAGGTTGCGTATAAACGGTATCCGTTAGCGTAAGTCCATCCAGATGAATGGTTTGATTCGTTTGCCCGTAAAATTCTCCCTTCTTTAAATGATTCATCGTAATATAGTAGCTAACAGTACTCATTGACTAAATTTCGATGGCAATATACAGTAAATATGAATGAACTAGCTTTCATTTGGGATGAATAGGCTGATTGGTGGGATGGGGGAATGAGTTGTGAGCTATGAGCAATGAGCTTTGAGGTGTTTTTTACCGACGCGAAAAATTCCTATTAGCGGGTGACTTAAGTCCTATCGATTACCCACATCTTTTAAAAAGTTAAAATAAGGATGTGATTATTGATAAAATGGGTTCAAATGGGCTTAAATCGCCTTTCAAACCGAGCTTTGGTCGTCTAATGTCACAGCCTGACTACGTGAATCTCTTATCCCTAGCGAGGGACTTAAGTCCCTCGCTAGGGATAAGAGATAGATTATCAGATATTTATACACTTATGGGTAATTGATAGTACTTAAGTCACCCGCTAATAGGAATTTTTCGCCCTGTTGGCGTTTTAACGGGGTCGCTTAGACTCAATTTGTTGGTCTAGGCGTCACTCGTAAAATACGAGCGACTGCGTCTCAATCCATTAAACAATCACTCAATCACTAACTCACAATTCACTAACTATCCAACTCCTTATTAGTCGCAATCAAAAAGACATTCTTCAATACATTCATCAACTCTTCTATCTTCATTGGCTTGGCTACGTAATCGTCCATGCCTTTTTGCAGACAAATATCTCTGTCTTCGCTCATGGCATTGGCCGTCATGGCAACGATGGTAGGATGGGGGCCTGGCAGACTTTTAATAATACTGGTTGCCTCAAAGCCATCCATTTCTGGCATTTGCACATCCATTAATATTACGTCATAAGATTTTTCTTTTATCTTTTCCAACACCAACAAACCGTTCTCAACAATATCACAGGCATAGCCCAGTTTGTTTAAGACTCTGGCTATTAGTTTCTGGTTAACGGCATTATCCTCAGCAACGAGGATTGTCAAAGGATACGATTCGGCAAAATCGGTGTTTAGGTTACCGATTGGTTTTTCTGTTTGAGGCATTTTGCTATGTCCATTTAATGAAAACTGAATACCATTACACAAATGTTGTAGTTTTATGGGCTTTACAAGGATAGAAGTAAAGAGGTTGGGATATTTCTTCTTGCTTTCGTCACCAATAGAACTAAGCATCACAATCGGAATATTAGCATCAATAGCCTTGATAGCTTTGGCCAAAGCAATGCCATCCATCTCAGGCATTTCCATGTCAGTAATCACTAGCTGAATATGCTTGTTGGTACTAAATATCTCCAGTCCTTCTTTTCCCGACGATGCTGACACTGGTATCAAGTTCCAGTTTTGTAGTTGTTTCTTCAAAATCGTCAGGTTCGTCTGGTTATCATCTATCACCAATACTACTGTTCCACTCATTGGATTGAGGTCGCATTGATTAGTAATCATTGGAATAGTATTGCTCACCTGTGTGACGATACTAAAACTAAATACAGACCCTTTGCCATATTCACTTTTTACAGAAACTTCACCACCCATTAATTCTACTAAGCGAGTACAAATTGCTAACCCCAAGCCCGTACCACCATATTTACGGGTAGTAGAGGAATCTACCTGCGAAAATGCCTTGAATAGCTTACCAATTTTTTCTTTCGGAATTCCTATTCCAGTGTCTTTTACACTAAAGCCAATGGTAACATCTTCTTTGTTCGTAGGTTTTTCGAGAAGGTGCACCTTCACAAATATTTCACCTTTGGTCGTAAACTTAACAGCGTTATTAATCAGGTTTATCAAGATTTGCTTTAACCTCAGCGAATCGCCAATGATATGTAATGGTACATCCTGATTGATTTCATAAATAAGGTCAATGCCCATTTGTGCCGTTCGGTGCGCGAATATATCCATCACATCCTCTATCGTACTGCGGAGGTCGAAGCTTTCCTTCTCTATGTCCATCTTACCAGACTCTATCTTAGAAAAATCTAAAATATCGTTGATAACACTTAACAGGCTTTCGCCACAGGTGATGATAGTATCGGTATATTCCTGTTGCTCGTTGTCTAGTTTGGTTTGGGTGAGTAATGATGCCATCCCAATTACGCCATTCAGCGGCGTTCTGATTTCGTGGCTCATCGTAGCCAAAAACACACTTTTGGCTTGGTTAGCTTTTTCTGCTTCTTCTCTGGCTTGTTGTTCTTGCTCTTTTTGTGCAGTAAGTTCTGTGTTGAGTTCCAGCAAATTTTCAGCTTGAAGGGCTAACTCTTCCGACTTAACAAATAGCTCATCGTTCAATTCACTAAGCTGTATAGTCCGTTCTTTTACAAGTTTTTCCAGTTCTAATTTTTGTTTGTTAGACTTGTTGAGGCGGTGTGTATAAAACTTGTGTACACCCAACAAAATAAGAATAATAGCAACAACCCTCAGCCAAAGATTATCCCAGAATGGCGGGCTAATGATAATATCAATTGATTTGGCATGATGATTCCAGACCCCATTGTTGTTAGACCCAATTACTTTAAAAGTATAATGACCAGGAGATAAGTTGTTATAAACAGCTCTGCGTTCAGTACTTGGCGGAGACCATTGTTCGTCTAGTCCCTCTAGGATATACGAGTACTGATTTCTATCAGGATATACATAATTGAGGGCTGCAAAATTAAAACTAATAGACGATTGTTTATAGTTCAATTTTATTTCGTCTGTATAGCCAATATCCTTCGTCAAGCCAATCGACGAAGTATCAGAAGTAAGCATTGGATGGTTTGACAACAAGAAGCTAGTGATGAATACAGGCGGAACATATTTGTTTACTTTTATCTCAGCAGGATAAAATATATTCATACCTTTAATACCTCCAAAAATCATTTGTCCTTCTTTGGTTTGTAGGTAGGCATTGGCTTCAAATTCCATGTTTTGTAGCCCATCGCGCGTATTGAATGATCTACTTGATAAAGATTTAGGATTAAGTTCAATCAAACCGTTAGACGTAGAAACCCATAAATTATTAAGGTTGTCTTCCAAGATTCCCTTCACAAAATTGTTGTCTATATCCGTTCTAGTATTGATAAAGTTGAACTTATTTTTCGCCTTATCGAACTTGTACAGCCCCTTCATCCCGACCCACACTGTACCTTTTTTATCAACAAAAATTACCCTAGCATCAGTCTTTGTATTGGGTTCATTGAAATAATGTGAGAATACCCCACTCGCTAGGTTATAGCGATTTAGTCCACCGTCGTCTGTCCCAAACCATATATTACCGTCGTGGTCTTCACCAATTGAAACGACATTATTGCCCGAAAACGAAGAAGTATTGTTTTTCCCAGCGATTATTCGCTTGAAAGTACGTGTTTTAGCATCCCATAAATTAATCCCTCCATAATAAGTAGCTATCCAAAAATTCCCTTTGCTGTCGAGGTGCATATCTTGCAGGAAATTTGAACTGAGCGAACCTTGCACTTTAGGGTCATTTTTGAAATGTGTAAAAATGCCCTTAGCTTTATTAAGCACACTTATGCCACTACCCCATGTACCTACCCATAAATTCCCCTGAGCATCTTCTGCGATGGTCTGTACCGCATTGGATGACAAGCTTTTAGGGTTGTTTTTGTCATATACATAATGTTTGAATTTCTCTGTTTTTGGATTAAATAAGTTCAGTCCACCGCCATCCGTACCTACCCAAATATCATTATCTTTATCCTGATAAAAAGCCTTTACATCGTTATAACTTAAAGAAGTTGCTTCGTTGGTTTTTCTAAATAGTTTAAATTTATCAACACCCATCGCATATAAATCTACCCCTCCGCGGTGCATACCAATCCATAAATTCCCTTGTTTATCTTCAAACAGTGCTGATACCGTACTGTTTGAAAGGCTCAATGGAAACTCGGGTTTTGGGTAATAATTATAAAACTTTTGGGTCGATGGTTTATACAAAATCAATCCATTGTTGATAGTCCCTATCCAAATATTTCCTTTGTTATCAGCTAACAAGCTCAATACCATATAATTATTAGGAATGTATGGAAGGTCGGGTAGGTGATTGTAGCCTTGTAAATTGTTTTTAGCAGGGTTATAACTTATCATCCCCGCATTATCAGTTCCCAACAAAATATTGCCACTATTATCTTCTTCTATGGCATTAATCGCATTGTTTTTAGTAGCAAGTAGTGCATTGAACTTGTGCGATTTTGTGTCAAATTCCACTAGTCCACGTTGTGTACCCAACCACAATCGACCATTTTTATCTTTTAAAATACAGTTAATCTTATTCAGCTCAACATCACTGCTGGGTTGTTTGAAATGTTGTACCTCTTGGGTTTTAATATTAAATAATTCTAAGCCGTTATCGATTGTACTAATCCATAGGTTTTTTCCTGTAGGATCCTCAGTGATACCCGTGATAACATTAGAAGAAAAGGATTTATGATTGTTGTCAGCGTGTTTGAAATGAGTAAATTTATTGGTTACAGGGTCAAAACGATTGAGTCCTCCCGATGTCCCTATCCATACTTTATGATCTGAACTCTCATAGATACATCTGATATAATTGTCGCTGATAGAGGTTGGATTGTTTTCATCATTTTTAAAGACAGTAATTTTTACACCGTCGTATTTATTTAAGCCGTCACGTGTACCAAACCACAAGAACCCTCTACTTCCTTGAAAAATACAATTTACAGAGGTGTTGCTCAACCCTTGATCATTGCTGAGATGCCTAAAACGTGAACTTGATATTTGTGCAAACCCTTTAACCCCCAAAAAGGAAAACAAGCTGACTAGCAACAGGTTTTTAAAAAATCGGCTTGTATTATACGTATTGGAAAACGTGAGAAGACACATCATTTTCATCAATTAAAGTAGTAAAGGTTTTAGAAAGTCTGGTAATAATAATGGTACAATATTATACTTACGATTATTATTGTAATAAGGATTTGGGTCAAATATAATAAAAAATGTCATACAGTATTAGTAGCCTGACGTATAATAGGTAGACGAATATTTTTAAAAACTATAACGAGAGATTTATTAATAAAATAACTGATTGTATTATAAATAGCGCTATACGTAGGTTGAAAGAAGAATTATTTGTTTGAAATACTGCATCGAAAAGTGTATTTATTCAATAATGAATTATTGATGACTAAATATTATTGTCCTAAGGTTTTTTTCGTAATATGCTTGTAAATATAATTTTTATAAAGCCACCTATTAAGAATAGATTCTACCCATGGGCAATATAAATCTTGTATTTTATAACATTCTCTTTACAAATTCTTATCATAAAAGAGGGCATCGTCAGGTTAAATTGGACAAACAATTCAAGGCATTAAATCATGTTAAAGTTTAATTTTTTAAACTTTATAAAATGCTAATTATCAGCAACGAATTAACAATAATATTACTGGAAATATTCAGCAAAGTAATACGTACAATCCTTTGGTTAAGTACGCCCTATTTATAGTAATTATCCTATTTTATATTGAAGATTATCTAAATTATAGTTTTACGAAAACACTTAAAACACATATATCATGAGAAAAATTGCTTTATTTTTAATCGTTCTACTAACTATTGTAAGTTGTAAAAAAGACGAACCAGTATCACCCGACTTTTCGGATATTTTTGTAGGAACATGGACAGCAACGACCTTAAAGGGAAGTGGGAATACCATAAGCTTAGTTGGTATAAAAGACCCAGCCCTTTATATGGTTATAACGAGGGTGGCTAATAATAAGTTAAATGCTACGCTTAGTAGCTATTCTAATGGACAAACTACAAAGTCAGGTACCTTGAATTCGATATTGCTAAGAATGGCGATACATATACTTTCACAAACACCACACAATCATCAAGCAATAGTAGTGTTTATTTTAAGTATTCGATGCTAACTGGCGAGTTATTGGTGGGCGGTCTTAGTTCGAACGGAAGTCCTATTGAGGCTACCTTCAAAAAATAAAAGCTGTTATGCTAAATAAGCGATGTCAGTCGCTTGGTTTTTACTGAGCGACTGATATTTTTAAACCTTTTCATTAATTTGATTAATAAATGCTATTGCTTCGGGCATTAATATTTTCTGGTTTAAGAATGAACTTATAAATTCAAAATTACTATCCATTGTCGCAATATTTCCTTTAATTATATGTGTAAGCATTTCTTCTGAAATGTCAGAATCATCATAAATAAAACATGTTTTTAATCTGAGTTCTCCGTCTGAAAAATCCATTTCAAAAGTACCTAAAAACAAAATATAATTGAGCCTTAATAAGATTTCAGCTATCTGGCTTCGCAATTCTTTGGGAACATTTTTAGGGTATATACTAAAAAAAAAAATTTTTTTATCTTGCTCCTTTACATCTAAAATACAATGAAACTTTCCATTATTAGTAATAATTCCTAGAAATGCAATATGGCTTTCATCTTCAATTTCATCAGGAAGAGAATACTTCCATTCCTGAGATTCAAAGTATGCTAATATTTTTTTAAACATAGTCATATTTTTTTGACTCTCTGTTATAAATATTTTCGTCTTCGGTTAAAGTAATACTATTAAAATCTTTATTTGATAGCCTAATAGTTAATTTTAATGATGGTTCATTGAAGATATAAAATAGCGTTTGTTGTGTTTCGTCAATAGCCTTTTTAAAAGGTAATTGGTAATGTAATTTCTCCTTACTACCCTCAAAGTGTTTATGAAAATTAGAGAAGTAATCTTGAGCCGAAGTTCCAGTAAAATCTAATTTACTAACCTCAGCAATATCATTCTGGATTATTTCTTTGGGTGTCTTTTCAAGATAGTTATCAAGAAAACCCATAATTTCTTCGTGTATTTGCTTTTTTCTATCCATTGTTAGGAAATGTTTTAATATGCTTAAAAGATTTTATTAAATCGTTTTCCTTGTCTAATAGACAAACAATAAAAATAGGATTTAAGTTGGTGAAATTTTTTCTATCTGGAACAAAATTGAAAATCTCCTTAGGGTTTATACTTGTATCAATGGCTCTAATTGCACGATAAGGGAACATTCCTTGTCGCTTAAGAAATTCAATATAATGTGCTATTCCCCAATTTTTTGTTTCTTCAAATGCTTGAAGCTTATTTATGATTTCTTGAAAATTAATCATATCTATTCTATTACCAGCTAAATCATACAATATATCTTCATCTAAAGTTAATGCTGCTTCAAAAATATAATATCTTCTCTTGTAATTATTCTGACCATGAGAGTGAGCCATACCTAAATTATTATCCCAAAAATAATAACCCGTACCAAGAAACTTGTATTGATTTGGTTCATTTTCAACATGTGTAGATAAAAATGGGCCGTTAAGTTCAATTAGGTTAATATCTCCGTCGCTACTACATGTGTGATGTGCTATTATTTTCATTGAATAGGTTAGTTCTGTAGTTATATTTACATCAAATATAAAAAATAAATGTTTACGCTCAAAGTGATAAAACGAATTCCAAGTCTATCGCTTATAGCTCTTTTCATACCTACTAATCCATTCATCCACAGTCACCTTCGTAGCCAATTCACCTATTAATTGATACGGAATTTGGTCTACCTTTTTGAAGCGTATACAGCTTTTGCCCATATCTAGTTTTGCTTTAGTATGTTTAGGATATTCAGCTACAAACCATTCATGCAAGGTAGGGTCTGAATAGACCATCATATGATATACCGCCACAAAGTTTTTTTGTGAAGCAATATTCAGAAAAGGCAAAGGTAAGGATGGGTCACAATGATAGCCATCAGGATAAAGCGAATGGGGTATTACATAACCAATCATGCCGTAGCTCATTACTTCGCTAAAACCCTCTGGTATATTTTCAAGGATTGCCTTTCGTAAGGCATTGATTGCTAGTTTTCTGTCTTCTGGTAACTGTTCAACGTATTCGTCGGGAGTTAATGCATTGCTTTGCATAGATAACCTAGTTTTGAGTTGCCATAAATATACAAAAAAAGAGGCTATTTGAAAACAAAAGCCTCTTAATCTTACTGTAAAATTCTCTTCTGAAACTCCGTCAGATGGTCGTCCGTAAAATCTAGATGAGTGACAAACCTTACTTGGTGTTTGCCAAAAGTCGTAGCACGAATTCCTTTAGCATTTAGCTGTTGAACATAGTCAGTCGCTAAAATTTTATGGTTCAAATTCAGAATTACAATATTAGTATCTACTGGTAAAACGTTTTCCACCTCAGGCAACTTGGCCATTGTTTCACCAATTATGCTGGCACGAGTATGGTCTTCTTTCAATCGATTAATATTATGGTCAAGGGCATAAATGCCAGCCGCTGCCAGATAACCAGCTTGTCGCCAACCACCACCCAAGCGTTTACGCACTCTTTTAGCTTTTTTGATAAAGGCTTTCGTTCCCAAAAGCACTGAGCCAATAGGTGTTCCTAGTCCTTTAGATAAACAAACCGACATAGAATCGAATACTTTACCATATTCTAGCGGACTTTCCTCTGTCTCTACCAAAGCATTAAATATTCTTGCACCATCTAGGTGTAAAGGAATATTGTTGGCGATACAAAGTTGTTTTATCTCTTGAATATCAGTCAATTGATAATAAGCTCCTCCACCTTTGTTGACAGTATTTTCCAAAGAAACCAATGCTGAGATAGGATGATGGATATTTTCAGGCTGAATTACTTCCTTGATTTGCCAAGCCTTCAACCGCCCCCTGTCGCCTTCAAGCAAATTGACAGATGCTAAAGAATTAGCTGCAATACCTCCGCCTTCATATAAATAAATATGCGAAAGGGCATCACAAATTACCTCGTCGCCTTGTTTCACATGGACGTTAATCGCTATTTGGTTAGTCATGGTACCCGAAGTACAAAACAAGGCTGCCTCATACCCAAACATATTGGCGGCTTTTTGTTCAAGGGCAATAACCGTTGGGTCGTCTTCAAAAACATCATCGCCGACCTCCGCAGTAAACATTGCCTCCAACATGGCAGGTGTAGGTTTCGTAAAAGTATCACTCCTTAATTCAATGGTCATGTTGTAAATAGTTTTTTGATGAAATAAGGGCAAAGATAGATATTGCGTAACTTAGTAGTGAAGGGTTTTATGGTTTTTATTACCGCAGTCGCTTGTTTCAAACGAGTGACTGCGGTAGCTATTTATGCCAATTTTGTAGGTTTTTTAACAACATAATTGGCATAAAAGCTGATAAAACAATCACCTTTACCAAAAGAGGGGATTTATAAATTAGCTTTTGTTATATCTTTCAAAACCAACATAGCACTGAATTATTCCAGAAATAATTGCTCCATAGAATATGAAGCCAATATTAGCGAATGTTCCTCCCAGTCCTAAAATAAGCCATATCGCTCCCCATATCATGTTTTTTATACCTACCTTTCTATTTTGTTTTGCTTGCCATTTTTCAATATTATCGACAATGGTAGTTGCTGTCTCTTCGTCAAGACCACGTTCTTTTAAAATATTAATAACTTCGTAAATAGACCTTTCTTCATTAATAATCAATTGCATTGCAATTTGCTTACAATCATAAATTAATTTTTTTTGTTCAAGTAGATTTCCTTCCATGACGGTTAATTTAGTAAATAATAAATAGATGTTATAATGATTATAAACGTATAGTTTTTTTGATTTCGTAATAAGATATTGATACTGTATACTTCTCAGATTATTGTTTGGGCTTATCGTAATTATCCAATATTTCTTTTATTTCGTTGTCATTCAAAAGTGTTAGTTTTGCTTGACTTATTGCTTCATCAGCCGACATCATTGAACGAATTAAAATCAATTTATAGACCTCTTTTTTTTTGTCATGGTCAAGTTTGGATGGTCTTGTCGAAACAAAGTTCTCATAGGTACTTGCCATATTCAACCAAATCTCTATCTCATTGTCGGGGTTTAAGTCTCTTTTGAAATTTGATATCGTTTCTTCCAGCGTACTTGGGTTTACTTCTGAAAACGTAGTGAAAATTTTCTTGATTTTTGTCATTTGCTCAACACTCAATGTATCGTGGACTTCGGGACCAATTACTAAGCTGTCGATATTTGCCATCTGAGTTTCTGATTTTTCGCTTGAATGGCATGAAAACGTTGTAAGACAGATAATTATCACAAAAATTAAAAGGAAAGGATTTTTGGAGAAAGAAGGTGTTATCATACTTATTTGGTGTTTTATTTTTAATGTTGTTTGTGTATTTATAAAGCTATAGGGAATACAAAATAAATTTCTTCACAACCTACTACTTTCCGAAATAATCCCCAAACCAAATCTTAATTTATTTTACAAAATTTATTATGCGTATTTTATCTTATGATAAAACAGTAGTGGTAACACTTGCGGTTAGCGTTTCCAACCTTATTGAAGCATTATTTATATCTAAACTATTTTTTTACATTTAGCAAGTCTTTTATTAACATCACTTGATGGAAAAAGGCGTAATGCTTACTAAATTGCTACAAAACTTCATTACATACACAACATCCATCATGAGATTAATTATTACCATCCTCTTTGCATTCTTTACCATTCAGGCATTCTCTCAAGCTGACAAAACTAATAATGCTAAACCGTTTATATTAGGCGTGATTGATGAGGTTTATTCAAAGGAGTTAGCAGAGAAAAGGATTTTAAATATTTACCTACCAGAAGGTTATAGCAAGAATGACACAATTACCTATCCCGTTACTTACCTGCTAGATGGCTCGGCTGATGAAGATTTTATTCATGTAGCTGGAATATTTCAGTTCAATAATTTTGAATGGGTAAACCGTGTGCCTAAATCTATAGTAGTGGGCATCGCCACGGTTGATAGGAGGAGGGATTTTACGTTTCCTACTACCATTGAAGCAGATAAAAAGAAAAATCCAACTTCTGGGCACTCCGATAAATTTATAGCATTCATTGAAAAAGAGCTACAAACCTTTATTCAAAAAAAATACAAGACCAATAACAATAAAACCATTATTGGACAATCGTTAGGGGGATTATTGGCGACTGAAATTTTGCTAAAACAGCCAACGCTTTTTAATAAGTATATTATCGTGAGTCCGAGTATTTGGTGGGATAATGGTTCGTTACTTACTGTGCCGTCCGCATTGTTGCAACCTACTTTTTTGCAGAAAACCGAAGTTTATATTGGTGTAGGCAAAGAGGGACTTACACCCACAGTACCACCACGTGTCATGGAAGTAGATGCAAATTTATTAGCCGAGAAAATTAAAAGCACACAAAGTAAAACAGTAAAGGTGTATCTAGACTATCTACCGCTAGAAAACCATGCTACGATTGGGCATCAGGCAATGGTGAATGCCTTACAGTGGATTCATGGTGAAAATAAGAGATAACGAAATGATATTTTCTATTAGCAGGTGACTTAAGTCCTATTGATTACCCACATCTTTTAAAAAAGTTAAAATGAGGATGTGGTTATTGATAAAATTAGCTTAAATGTACATAAATAGTCTTTAAACCAAGCGTTGAAGCCCTCATCTCTAGCGAGGGACTTAAGTCCCTCGCTAGAGATGAGATATTGATTATTAGTTATTTATATACTTGTGGGTAATCAGTAGGACTTAAGTCACCCGCTAATAGAAAATATCTTCCCCTGCATGATGTAGTGTTTTCACTACGTCACAGTGTCGGGTAATGTTACATTGCCTATTCAAATAAACTTTTGTCTCAAGCCGTTGTCTTTTAAGAAGACCTGACTCCCCGAAGTATTGAAAAACAGAACGCCGAGCGTGGGATGCCCTAAAAGTAGAAATTCAACGAATATCAATATTTTTTAAAAATGATAAAAAAAATGATCAAAAAAATCGTATTACCATTGGCATTAGTGATGTTTATAACAAGTGAAGTAGATGCTCAAACTAATATCAATCAAAAGGACAAGAATGGTAAAAAAACAGGTCTTTGGATTGAGAATGGTATGTATGGTTTAGAAGAAGCCTATTATCAAGATGGGAAATATAATGGTTTTTATAGGTCATATTCAAAGGTTAATAAATCACGTCTCAGCTCATTTGGTAGTTATTTGAATGGAAAAATGAGTGGTGATTGGTACTTTATTGATGATAAAAGCCATGTCTATATGTCTTGTGAAGATATTAAACCCAACAAAGACTTATTTGTCAATGGCGAAGATAATAAGAAAGTGATGCCTTCGAGTAAGGCTTATGTTCGTGTCTATCATGATAATGGTAAAGTTGAACAAGAAGGTTTAGCTATATTTGATTCAGTAGAAATTGAATTTTATGGAATAGGAAAGTGGGTTTTTAGAGATGAAAATGGAAAAGTAATAGAAACAAAGAATTTCTATAAGCCTACTTTGATGGACTGATTATCCGCACCTCGCTTGGCGTAGTGTTTTCACTACGTCACAGTGTCAGGCAATGTAACATTGCCTCCTCAAATAAACTTTTGTCTTACGCCGTTGTCTTTTAAGAAGACCTGACTCCCCGACGTATTGAAAAACAGAACGCAGAACTGAAGAGTTGTAAATGTATAAAACAAAGTACTATAAACCTTTAAATCTAACTTATCATGAAAAAAAAACTAACAGCTATTTATAGCTTTTTACTGCTACTCTTTTATAATCACCTAATTGGACAAAATATAGATAAATACAAAGATAAAGTAGATAATTTGTCTTTTACTTATTACGCATTGCAACCGCAATCAAAAGTTGTAGGAGTTCTTGTATTACTTCCTGGGTCTGGAGAAAACCCCAAAAGCATTTTTGAAAAGACAAGTCTTGCCCAAATTATGGCGAACAATGGATATTTAATATTAGCACCTGAACTTCACAATTCATTATTTGCAGACCTAAGCACCATTAAAGAACTAGACAAAATATGCAAAACTCAGTGCGATAAATATAAGGTATCAAGCCTTATGATAGGGGGCTTTTCATCGGGAGGTGCTGTTGCTGTTGGATATGCTGAACATCTATTAAAATCGGATACGTCAAACATATTAAAAGGTGTTTTCACAATTGACCCACCTCTTGATTTAACTCGGTTGTATGCCTCTGCACTAAGAAAAATAAATTATCAATGTAAGGGTTTAATCATGAAAGAAGGATACGCCATTAAAGGGATATTAGAAAATTCTTTAGGGGGCTCGCCTGATTCCAAACCTGAACAATATTTAATTCACTCTTCTTATACTGCAAACGATAGTGAAGGAGGAAATGCAAAATATTTAAAAAGTATTCCAATAAGATTATACACCGAACCTGATTTAGACTTTGTCAGAAAAACTTATTGTACGGACTTACAGGTTGATGACATTAATGCTTATGATTTAGAAAGCTTGTATAAATTTCTGTTGAAAATTGGCAATAAAAATGTAGAATATATCACTACGCGAGGAAAGGGTTTTCATAGTTGGAACATCGTTGATGCTCCTGATTGTGCTAATTGGATGATGAGTATAAGTAAATAGGCAATGTTACATTGCCTCCTCAAATAAACTTTTGTCTTTCGTCGTTGCCTGCTAAGAATGCCTGACACCCCGACGTAGTGAAAAACACTACGCCGAGCAGAGATAACAAAATGATATTTTCTATTAGCGGGTGACTCAAGTCCTATTGATTACCCACATCTTTTAAAAAAGTTAAAATGAGGATGTGTTTATTGATAAAATTAGCTTAAATGTACATAAATAGTCTTTAAACCAAGCGTTGAAGCCCTCATCTCTAGCGAGGGACTTAAGTCCCTCGCTAGAGATAAGATATTGATTATTAGTTATTTATATACTTGTGGGTAATCAGTAGGACTCAAGTCACCCGCTAATAGAAAATATTTAGCCTTTATTGGTGTTTTTTCCCAACAACAAAGGCTAAAAATCCTCAAATCCTAAAGTCCACCAATCCTAAAGTCCCCAATATCCTATCAATTCTTCACCCTATTCTGTTCGCTTTCGGCACCGTTGGCATTGTGCTTACGCAAATTTGAAATGGCTTTGCCAAAACGATAATTAAACGACAATACAACCGTTCGGGTATCACTCAAATTCAAGTAATTGGCTTTGGTATTGGCTAAATTATTAATTTCTCCCGCATTTCTAAAGTTATAGAATAAGTCGTTGCCTACTAAACTCAACGTGGCAGACGGCGAAAGTTTTTTGGTAACAGCCATGTTTACTCTCCCTCGTGCCGAAGCGATAAACTGTGCATTGGTTACCTTACTTTGGTAGCCACCGTCTAGCTGGGCTGTCCAGCCTTTTTGGAGTTTAAATTGGAAAATAGGACGGATAAAATAGAACGTCCCCTGTGTATTGAGCGTCCCTGTGTAAAATGTACTATTAGTATGAATATTGGTAGCACGCATAAATAAATGGAAATTAAACCATTTGGTTATATCAAAGCTAGCATCAATACTAATACCTTTGGAAGTAACAGTGCCTAAATTCCCCGGTCGACTGTAATAAATACCGTTGACAATTTCGATGGTCTCGTTTACATCGTCTTTGGTTTTATTGTAGCTTAAGGTAGTAGTGATGTTTTTCCAAGTATGGGTTAGTTCTAAGTTATCGGTATAAGATGGTCTTAAAAACGGGTTACCAGTATAATAAGTAAACTTATCTAAGGGCGACAAAAATGGGTTAAGGTCTTCATAGTATGGTCGGTCTATACGTCGACCATAATCAAATCCAATTGTCTGATTGCCTGCTGTATCCAGCTTGTATTGTAGGTAAAAAGTAGGAAAGAGTCCGTTATAATTACGTTTAAAAGTAGAATCAGGCTTTTGAATATTGCCCAGTTGATGTCCGTTTGAAATCGTATTCTCAAAACGTAACCCCAATTGCACAGCAAAGCGTTTCCAATCTTTACTAGCGTTTAGATACCCTGCATTAATCTGTTCTTTGTAGATAAAATGGTTCGTTTTGTTATAATCTGGCGTTGTTACGTTGTCAACCGTATAAAAGTAATCGGCGATATTATCTGTTTCCGTAAAGCTCGATTTTAATCCTGTTTCTAACTTTACACCATTGCTCAATGGGTGACTATAGTCTGTTTTGGCCGACCAGATATTGATATTAGAGGGCAAGTTACCCGTCAATAAATCGTGACTGCTTACGCTATTATCAAGCAAGTAACCCGTATTATCAAACGACTGCTTACTACGGGTCTGATAGCGGAGGTAGTCTAGGTCAGCCGTTAATTCTCTGCCTTTATCATTGTATTGATGACGATAATTAAAGTTGATACCCCCATTTTTGAAGTTTCTATTTTCTTTATTCACTGCCACAATCGTAGAATCTAGGATACCCGAAACATTGAACAAACGGCTTTTATTTAAGGTATTAACATCACCTACGTTACTTAGTCCGTTAACCACCATCCCGAAAATGTCTTTTTTGCCCAGATAATAGTCAAACCCAAGCTTTACGTTATTGCTCGTAGAGATTCGGCGAATAAATGAATTTTGAAGGAAATCGGAAGTAGGGTTGCCAGCCTCATCAAAGAAATGACGATTAATATCCAAATCACTAAAGCCATTGGCAACATTAAAACTAACATTGCCAAATATATTAATGTTGTTGTTGCGATACGTAAAATTAACTCCATTGTTGGTTTTACTATATTTCCCTTGAATATAACTAACGTTGATACCTCCGTTAAAACCTTTAGCCTTGTTACGTTTTAGGCGGATATTAATTACGCCACCATTCCCTGCGGCATCGTATTTGGCAGGAGGGTTGCTCATAAGTTCTATTTGGTCGACGGTAGCAGACGACAGCGACCGCAGATAATTTTCTAAATCAGCCCCCGACAAATACGTAGGTTTGTCATCAATAAAAATCTTTACACCGCCTTTCCCTTTCAGACTAATTACACCGTTTTGTTCTACTGTCACCCCTGGTGATTTCTCCAACACATCCAGTGCCGTAGAGCCAGCATTGCTAATTAGTGCATCAACGTTTATTACGGTGCGGTCAATTTTTTGTTCTACAAATTGCTTTTTAGTAGTAACCACTACTTCATTCAATTCTTTGCTAACAGGTTGCAACACAATCGTCACCACGGCATCGGGCTTCAATAATTCACTTTTGTATGAAGCAAAACCAATCATGGTAATATTAATGCGGTAATTGCCTTGCTTTAGTTTATCAAACAAAAAGCGTCCCTCTGCATCAGCGAGTGCGGTTTTTACCAAGATAGAATCTTGCATTAAATATACACTCGCACCTTCAAGGGGTTTTTGAGTGGCATCGCTTATTTTCCCGCTTATCGTTTGTGCTTTTAGCGAAATAGAGGCAATAAAAAGGCAGGCGACTAAAAAAGTCACGAATTTTAATTTCATAAGATTTAGTGTTAAAAATTATTAGTTTGTGTAAAAGAGATAAAAAAGCTTGTCACAGCATTATAGCACTTTTTAAGCGCGAGCTCTTTCTATTAGCTATTAGCGGGTGACTTAAGTCCTATTGATTACCCACATATCCATAAGTAATTGATAGTCATATTTTTATCACTAGCGAGGGACTTAAGTCCCTCGCTAGTGATAAAAATTCACGTAGTTAGGCTATGACAAGAGACGACCAAAGCTCGGTTTGAAGGACGATTTAAGCCCATTTGAACCCATTTTATCAATAATCACATCCTTATTTTAACTTTTTAAAAGATGTGGCTAATCAATAGGACTTAAGTCACCCGCTAATAGAAAATGATGGTATCATGTTTACTTAAAAAAGGTTAACAAAGTAAGCGCTTAAAACTTCACTCTCTTTAAATCACCCACACATTATGATGATTATTTTGATTCCAAACGATTAAAACATTGCTAGTTGTGGTAGTAGTAACATAATTGCTATAGAGCGTCCAAGTACCTTTTTTACCTTCAGTTTGGGGTGGTACAAACTTGTCTTTATAGCGTTTGAAAATCTCTTCTGGCTGACGAACCCCATTGACAATCAGCTCGGTATCACTGAGTTTAAAAGATGTGTTTTTGTCATCTGCATTGATTAATTTATCTTTAATCAAATCATCCGTTACCGCGGCACCAATATCAGACTTCTTGTTATCATATTGGGTAGTATATGGCTTATATTCAGCCTTATATGGTTTGTAAGTCCCTAGCTTATTATTCAACGGAGCAAGTGTCTGCTGATTAGCAGACAAAGGTTTTAAAGATACCATCTTGCTTTGCTTTATCGAGTCTGCTAAAGCCATTCGCTTGTGTTTACTCAAGGTAGTTTCAGATAACTTTTTTACCTCTTTTGGCGCTACCGTTGTGATATATACTTTCCGCTTTGCTTGAGGAACAACTGGCTTTGATGAGGTAGTAGTTTGTTCAGTAGTAGTTGTTACTGCCTGACTGAATGCTACTTTTGTTTCTACAGCCAAATGTGCTATTTCTTTAGCGTTGGTAAAGGCAGCTGTTAATAACCCCGTAGTTAATAATGCGATGAATAGGATTGACTTTTCTCTGAAATTAAGCGATTGATTATTCCCAGATGCCATGCGTTTTACCCGGTCCATTAACTGACTACGTTTTCCGGGGAAAGCCATTGCATAGGCTGGCGCTTCTAATTGATATTCTTGGCAAGATACCAAGGCACGTATATAATCTACCTTACTGCTCGTTTGTGCCAAGGCAATATCATCACAACAATTCTCTCTTTCTGCTCGAATCGCCGAGGATAACCACAGCACCGCAGGATTGAAAAAAAAGAAAATCTCTAGTAAGTTCTGTAACAAATTAACAAGGTAATCTCTACGCCTAATATGTGCCAGTTCATGCACCAATATTGCTTCTATTTCGGCAGGGGTTAAACTAGCCATCAAACCAACAGGCACTAGGATAAGGGGCTTTAGGTGACCAATTACCATCGGTACTTTGGTTAAGCTAGATTCAGCAATGCCCACCATTTGATTGATGCCTAAGTAATTGGCTAAGGTAGCTACACGTTTTGCCCAAACTTCATCAACAGCAAAAAGGTTATTTCGACGTAAATGGTAAAGCTCATGTAATCCACTCGCTAGTTGAAGGCAACGCATCAGTACAATCAGAAACCAAATAAGCACTATCGTTTGTGTATGCGACCCAATGTAAAACTGAATCGTTTGGAATACATCACTGCCAGTGGTCGATTGTTGAGTACTTGTATCGATTCCTTGTGTGAGAGGCACTGCCAATTGCTTGAGTGTATGACTAAGGGTATTACTGCCCAATTCATAACAAAAAGTAATAAGAACAACAGATACAAACAATAACATATTGGCTACTAGTAGGTTATAACGAACAGTGGCGCTATGTTTACGCGTAAACACGATGATAAGTCCTGTAAAAGTTGCTAGTATTACCCCTTCCCAAAGCGAGTTTATCAGCGTATTCCCTAAAGCGACAGTGAAATTTTCCATGTTACTCCTCTAGTTTTTTGATGATGTCTTTAATCTCCTGTAGCTCTTGTTGCGAATTCTTTTTGTTACCAAGTAGCTGTAAAACCAGTTTACTTGCTGAACCTTTGTACATCGAATCCACAAATTTTTCTAGTAAGTACGATTTGGTTTTTTGTTCCTCTTCGGCCACTCGGTAAATATGTTTCATCTGACTTTCATCTCTGATAAGCATTCCCTTTTCCGCCATCAGTTGCATAAACTTTAGGGTTGTCGCATAGTTTACGTCTTTCTGTTTTACCAGTTCATCGTTTACTGCCCGTACAGTAGCAGGACCAATTTCCCAGAGTACTTGCAGTATTTCTAGTTCAGATTTGGTAGGCTCTACCAGCTTATGTTCTTCTTTTTTATTCATGACAAAACAAAGGTAGAAAATTTTTCCTACCGTGCAAATAAAAGGTAGGATTTTTTTTCTACCTTTTGCTTGGAGAGGTTTAATTTTACGTTAATAATGACTGATATATTTATTTCTAGCGAGGGACTTAAGTCCCTCGCTAGAAATAAATATATATAAGCTATTGATAGTCAAATTGGAAGGCTTTAAAATAAAGTAAAATTAGCTATTACTGAGCAATTAAATCTTTAATCTCCAAACCCATTTTCCTAATCCGTTCAATTGAAAGAACAGCATTATTTCTTTTATCTGCCGTTATTGTTATCTCACCCGCAGATGTCTCTAACTGAAAAGTAGTTTTGTCTTTTAACACAATCTCTTCATCAAAATTTTGACTAATATTAAAACCACCCTCTGAAGCAAGGTAGTTATTTAAATAACTGGTTATTCTTGGCATTTTCGTTGGGTTGAAACTTGCACCAAAAGAATAAGTCTTTTTTGTTTCTTTTACATAGATTTCGGTTTTGCCTTCACTTTTTTTAGTCAGGAAATACAGCAACCCAATGCTTAACGATAACAGCGTAATCGTTAAGATGATATTATTTTTTGTCATCTTTTTAAAGGTTAATATGATAAAGAGGATAGCATTGTCAATGCCTATTTTTAGGACTGATAAATTTCTACCTTTATTTCTAGCGAGGGACTTAAGTCCCTCGCTAGGGATGAAAACTTTAAAACCTGTGGGTTTTGCGTATTAAAATATTGATTGTCAGTATTTTAATCAAAACTCACAATTCACAACTCCTACCTCGACAGATACTTGCTTAAGAAGAAATAACCTAAAAAGCCAATGGCCAAACTAAAGGCGATGATTGCTGCCGCAAAAATGCCACTCAATTGAGTGAAGCCAATGATGACAAGTGCGATAGCAATACCCGTAAGTACACTAAACCATTTTAAGGTGCTATTTTTGTCGTCTACTTTAGTAGGTAATAGCTGGGCTACCACGCCTTCGGAAGTTCCAGTTTCGACAATCTTTTTTTTCAGACGTTCGTCCAGAAACAGTTTGATGATATTCAAAATAAAATTAGTGACGAGGTAGCATAATAACAAGATGACCACACTACGAAACATTTCCTCAAAAGTAGTCTTGTTGGTTAGTGGGTCAAATTCACTTTGAGCATTGGTTGATAGCGCAGAGGCAGTCAATAAGGCCGATATTAATATTTTTTTCATGTCTTTTTTTATTGTTTATACCACATTAGACCGACCAGCCAGATTAAAGTTGCAATGTTTTTTGAAATAATAAAGCTTGCATTCTTTTTTGATGTTCTTTCAGCATCTCCATGCACTGAAACGCTAAAATCACGATTACACCTGTACCAGCAATGGATAACATAATGCTTGGCATCATTTTCATAACAGATTGTATGGCTGTCCAAAAAAGGCAAATACTCGCCACTATGATAGCGACTGATAAGAAGGAGATAAGCAAAGTAGCCCACGGAAAAGCTTTTTTGGGTACCGCTACAGGCAATTGTGCTAATACCAATCCCGACAAATCGAAGTCAAAAGTAGGGTGGAGAACATCGCCAATACCCTTAAATAAAAGTTCGTAATTGGTAGCTTTAGTACGGCAACTAGCACAGCCTTGGATATGCGCTATCTGTTCTTTACTGATGGCTTGTGGTTCAGCTACATAAAGCTGAATCTCGTTTTCGCTGAGATGTGCTGTTATCATAACTCGTTCCTTTTATATTTTGATAAAATACTTTCTTTTAATGTTTTCCTAGCCCTGAAGATATAGTTTTTTACAGTACCTTCAGGCAATGATGTAATCTCCGCAATTTCGATATAACTCAATTCTTCTTGATGATATAAGGATATTAATGTTTTGTAAAGCGGTGGGAGAAGGTCAATCTCAGCGTTTAAAATATTGGCTAGTTCTTTCCCCAACATTACTTCTTCCATATCATTATGCGATTCACTTTTTAGTTGATTTTCAAGAGTATCATCTTCTTGCCCAAAATTTTCTAGTAAGACCAGCTTCTTTTTTTCAATGTAGTGTAGGCAGGTATTATAAGTAATCTGACCAATCCACGTAGATAGTTTGGATTTGAATTGGAAGTCAGACAGGTTTTTAAAGACTTTTAGGTAAACATCCTGTGCAATATCCTTACGGTCGCCCGGATTGTTAATCATCTTAAAAGTCATTTGCGAAACCAGTCTTTCCGTCTGTCGGATAATCAAGCCAAACGCATGGCGGTCACCGTTTAGTACGGCAGATACCAAGCGGTGATCATCTAGATTATTTTTGTTTGCATGACTCATTATTGATTAGACCGCCCAGTGCATTTAAAGTTGCAACAATTTTAATCAAAATGATAAATATTTGAATATGCAGTCGCTCGTATCCTACGAGTGACGACTATTATCAGCCCTCTGAGCTAGGTTGGCAATAACTCAATTATTATCGATATTTAAAAGCCTATCTCTGTTTCGTGTAATATAATATTACGTTAAGTATGCATAGTGTTAGTGTTTTATAAAATTTTTGCTTGCATATTCTACATATATGTAGTAATTTTTATCGTAAATCTTGCGTTGTGATAGATAGTTAACGTTATTAGATATTATTATACATAATACACTTAGATTCTTTAAAATTGAGCTTATATTATGATTAGTAAACAAGATTTGATTAACCTTTATACAGAGCGAATTGAGGATGCACAAGTACTGTATGATGGTGGCAGATTTAATGGTTCTTATTATTTATGTGGTTATGCAGTAGAAATTGCATTGAAACATAGTATATGTAATGTCTTGAATTGGTCTGGTTTCCCTAATACGGGAAAAGAATTTGAGTCTAAGAAAAGCTTAAAAACCCATTCACTGGATGATTTGCTAGCGTTTACTGGAAAGGAAATCTTAATTAAAAGTAGTCACATGGCAGATTGGTCTACTGTTAATAACTGGAATCCAGAAAGTCGTTATAACAACACTATTATTGATGCTAAAACAGCACAAGGGATGATTGATAGTACAAAAAGATTAATACAAATGTTATGAAGAATCTTATTGAAAAGTTTTCAAAAATTGAACAGGAAATCTCTAAAGAAAAAGGAGACTTTGAATTCTTTGCTTTATTCCTAAGAGAGGATGCAATAGATAAATGGGATATAGTGGTAGCGGCTAATTGGATTAAGAACAACAAGTGGGAAGTTATGCAATATGTGGCAGGATACGTACAGAGAAGTTTAGATGTAACAGAGATAGTGAATATTTCGAAAATTGTAATTATTGATGAAGATAATCCTGAACTTCCTATGATTCAGAACACATTTCATATTGAGCATGGTGCTATAGAAATAAAAGATTATACGTTTTTTGGATTATCTATCAAGCAAGCTTTTATCATAACCTCTGCAAGTCAAAAGCAATTAGCGTAATATTATTAGAACTCATGCAGTCACTCGTATCTTACGAGTGACGACTATTATCAGCCCTCTGGGCTAGGAGACGCATTATGTTAATTTCTATTAGGGTGTGACTTAAGTCACACCCTAATAGAAATTTTAATTATTTTATATGTTTCCAAAATTTCACATTACATATTTAGGCTAGAAGCCTATAAATAGCCTTCACTCGTAAAATACGAGCGACTGCCTGAGAGGTAAAATATAAAATCACTCAATCACTAACTCGCTAATTAACTAATTAAAAAAATAGCCTCAGATTGCTCCGAGGCTATTTGTGTATTATATTATCAACGAAGCGGTTACGCTAAAAAATTACCGCTAGTAATTTCTGCTAAACCATCCGTCGGGCGATTGTATAGGTATGAATAAGATTCATAATCTTTACCATCAATACTTACTGTAATCGATTTTCTTACAAATACACTTTCAGCGATGTTTTCTGGATAAAACTCTTCGTATTCATCCAAGATTCTGATTAATCTTATCGAATTCGATAGTTTGTATAATTCACCCACTACTTTGCTACTTTCATCTTCAGATGGGACAATACCCGGATACTCGCCGATATTATACATTTTTCCTTGATAGGTAGCCATGCCGATAAATTCAGAATTACGCGTGATTAGCTTGTGCAATTCATTACCGAAGTCTTTTCTAAGGGTTCCATATACAAACAAGAATTCCTCTTTGTCAGGTTCAGGTAGCGTAGCTTCTTCAACTGCCAATACTAAATCCTCTTGTTCTACTACGGTTCCTTCGTTCAATACTACTTTTGAAACAATACCTTCAAATGGAGACGAAACGATAGATTCCATTTTCATGGCCTCGATAACATACAACGGAGCATTTTTCTTCACTTCGTCGCCTGGTTTTACCAATATTCTGCTCAAACGTCCTTGTAATGGTGCACCGATGTCTCCCTTGCTAGTAGCCTTGATGTGTTGCGGACGTTCAATCTTGATATTTTTATCTAATACTTTAATTCTACGAGCTTGTCCGTTCAATTCAAAAGTAACAGCACGAAGGCCAGATTCATCTGGTTCAGATTGGTACAAGTATTTTACAATGATGGTTTTCCCTTCATCGATGTTAATCAAAATCTCTTCGTCAGGTTTTAAACCATACAAGAATGCAGGCGTTGGGATCAACGATACTTCACCATAAATTTGCTGTGCTTTATAGTAGTCTTCATATACTTTCGGATACATTTTGTATGAAAGATAATCCAATTCTATTTGCTCGCTTTCAGGGAATTTAGCCTTGAAATCTTCCATATCCTTACCGAAGTCGATAGGAGGGATGGTATCATTCGGACGAGAAGTCAATGGTACTTCGCCTTTTAAGATAATCTCCTGTAATTGTTTCGGGAAGCCTAAATAAGGCTGACCTAACCCACCTTTGAAGAAATCTTTGACAGACTCAGGGAAAGAAAGCGTTGCACCTTTAGCATATACGTCCTCAGCAGTTAACGAATTGGCTGTCATAAAGATAGCCATGTCGCCCACTACTTTTGATGAAGGCGTTACTTTTACAATATCACCAAACAATTTGTTGGCTTCAATGTAATTGCTCTTCATCAATTCAAACTTATCGCCTACGCCCAACGCAATGGCTTGACCACGCAAGTTGGTATATTGTCCACCAGGAATTTCATTATCATAAACCTCCGCAGTACCTGCTTTTAGTTCAGATTCAAACGGATAGTATAGCTGACGAATATCTTCCCAATAATTAGAATATTGGTTCAATAAAGGCAAATTGATTGGGCATTCACGCTCGTTGCCCTGCATCATCGCCACGATAGAGTTGAAGTTCGGCTGTGCCGTTAAGCCCGACATTGAACCTAAAGAACAGTCAACAATATCAACACCCGCTTCAATAGCTTTTAGGTAAGTAGCCGCCTGAATTGATGCAGTATCGTGTGTGTGTAAATGTACAGGAATCGAAAGGGCTTTCTTTAGTTCCGTTACCAATAGCTGTGCTTGGTATGGTCTTAACAAACCAGCCATGTCTTTAATCGCCAAGATATGCGCACCTTCGTCTTCTAACTGACGAGCCATATCTAGGTAATACTGTAAAGAATATTTTTCATTGGTAAATACATCGCCCGTATAACAGATAGATGCTTCGGCAATGGCATTAGTACGCTCGCGAACGGCTTTGATAGATACCTTCATGGCCTCTACCCAGTTCAGTGAGTCGAAAATACGGAAGACATCAATACCTGTAGCAGCAGATTTTTCTACGAATTTCTCAATCAAGTTATCTGGATAAGCAGAATATCCTACGGCATTTGATCCACGGAAAAGCATTTGCAACAACATATTCGGCATAGCTTCGCGGAATGCCTCAAGACGTTTCCAAGGAGATTCGTTCAAGAAACGCATCGCTACATCGAAAGTAGCTCCACCCCAAACTTCCATTGAAAACAATTGAGGGAAGTTTTTAGCATAGCTTTCTGCCACCGCTACCATATCTTTGGTACGTACACGGGTCGCTAATAACGATTGGTGACCGTCTCTGAAAGTAGTATCGGTATATAAAATCTGTTTTTGTTCTTTGATATACTGGCTGAATTTGTCAGCACCCATCGAATCCAACAATTGTTTGTTGCCTGCTGGGTATTCAGAGAAAGGATTGAACGCAGGGACAACTGGCGTACGGAAAGTACGTTCGTTTTTAACCTTCACATCTGGATTACCATTTACTACTACATCACCAAGGTAACGCAATACCTTAGTAGAGCGGTCTCTCGAAGTCTTAAAATCAAATAATTCAGGATGCGAGTCGATAAACTGTACTACGCATTTTCCTTTTTGGAAAACAGGGTGCGTAATTACGTTTTTAAGGAATGGGATATTGGTCTTTACCCCACGGATACGGAACTCAGTCAAAGCACGAGAAAGACGTTCTGACGCTCCTTTTAGGGTTCTACCACGGGCAGATACTTTCACCAACATCGAGTCGAAGTAAGGCGAAATTTTTACCCCTGGATACGACGACCCTTCATCCAAACGAATACCAAAACCTGCCGCATTACGGTAAGCGATAATCGTCCCGAAGTCTGGTTTGAAACCATTAGCTGGGTCTTCCGTAGTGATACGACATTGAATAGCATAACCGTTCAGTGGAATATCTTCTTGTTTCAAGATAAAGATATTGCTATCTGAAAGCTTATAGTTTTGAGCAATCAAGATTTGCGTTCTTACAATATCAATTCCTGTTACTTCTTCTGTAATAGTATGCTCTACCTGAATACGTGGGTTCACTTCGATAAAGAAGATGTTTTCGTCTTTATCCACCAAGAATTCTACAGTACCAGCATTATAATAATTTACGGCTTTACCGATAGATAAAGCATATTGGTATAATTTCTGACGGGTCTCTTCTTTCAAACCAAAAGAAGGGGCTACTTCAACTACCTTTTGGAAACGACGTTGAACCGAACAATCGCGTTCGTAAAGGTGAACAAGGTTTCCGTGTTGGTCGCCCAACAACTGCACCTCAATGTGTTTTGGTTGGTCGATAAATTTTTCGATAAAGATAGTATCGTCGCCAAATGCATTTTTTGCTTCGTTTTTCGCTTCGCTGAATGCTTTTTCTAAAGATTCTTCTTCACGTACTACACGCATTCCTCGTCCGCCACCCCCAGCAGCTGCTTTTACCATTACTGGAAACCCAATTTTACGAGCTTCAGCAAGGGCGATATCATAATTGATTAAGTCTTCCTTCGAATCTTCAATCATCGGCACCTGTGCTTTCTTTGCAGCCACTTTAGCGGCTACTTTATCGCCAAGGGCATCCATGGCTTCTGGCGACGGCCCAATAAATTTGATACCTTCTTCACGGCAACGACGTGCCAGCGTAACGTTTTCAGAAAGAAAGCCATATCCCGGATGAATTGCGTCTACATTCTTTTCCTTACAAAGCTGAATGATTCCCTCAATATCCAAATAAGGCTTTAATGGTTCGTCATCTTTCCCGATTTGATAAGCCTCGTCGGCTTTGTATCGGTGAAGAGAATAACGGTCTTCGAACGTATAAACGGCAACGGTGCGAATACCTAGTTCAGAGGCAGCACGCATAATACGGATAGCTATCTCACCACGATTGGCTACCAAGAGACTGTTGATTTTTTGGACGTAAGGCTGAGCCATATTTCAGAGATTGGTTGTCGGTTACTGGTAATTGCTTAATTGAATCGTCAATGTCTCATAGAAATCATAACTTATTGATAATTATTAAGAAATTATAATCTACGAAACAAAAACATATTAAATCATACAAAAATCAAAAATAAATTGGGTATTTTCTTACATATGCACAAGAAAATTTGGCGTATATTAGAAAGTTACAATTTTGTTGCGTTTAGGTACTATTTTAAAAAAGACTCACCTATAATATTCTTTTAAAATAAATATGATAAAAGTCATTTTTTAATAAAATAGCCGTCATTTACTACATTTTGAAGTACAGATACCTTTATAAGAAAATTGTAGTAAGCCCTTAAAAAGTAGCTATGGTTCTTGAACACTTTTTAAATATACAATAATTTTTAGTTGATGAAATCAGATACCGCCAAAAAAAGGATTCAGTTTGTTGACACGCTTAGGGGGTTTGCCTTGTTGGGAATGGTACTCACGCATACTCGTACTTGGTTTGTACTGAGTATTATTCCAGAAGCAGTTATGCAAAAATACAACCACAACACCGCCAGTATGTTCGTTGGGATGTTTAATAGTTTTTTTATTGTCGGAAAATTCTATACTATCTTCTCGTTTTTGTTTGGAGTAAGTTTTGGGATTCAGTTATCAGAGAAAGTGGTAGCTGATAATAAATTTATACCAATGTTTGTTTGGCGACTAGTGGTATTATTTATCATTGGTTTTATTCATCATATTCATTGGAGTGGCGATGTACTGGGCGTTTATGCCTTTCTGGGTTTGTTCTTGATTTTGTTCCGTAAAGCCAGTAACAAGTATTTAATCATAGTTGGGTTATTTTTAACCCTAATTTTACCAAGCTTTATTCATGAGCTTGCCCCTTTGTTTGAAGATGAAACAAACAGCATAATGGGCAACAATACGATGCTTGGTAATGTACATATCAATGATGATTATCTAAAGAGCTTTGAAACCTTGAAGCATGGAAACTATACTGAAATAATCTTACAGAATGTAAATGGGCTGAAAAGTAAACTAGACTATCAATGGAATACCAGTAGGGTATTTGTCACCTTCGGTTTGATGTTGTTTGGCTTTTTAATAGGTAGAGGGGGCTATTTAAAACACCTTTTATCATTTAGACCTTATGCTATCAAGATAATGTTTGGAGCTATATTGATGGTAGGCGTATGTTATTGGATATTGAAAACTATGAATTTTGCCCAAAGCCCTGATCAACGGAATGTTATGATAACGATTGTCCATAATTTTTTGATGTTACTAAAAGCTATCTTAACTACGATTGTCTATATCTCTGCTTTATTTTATCTATTGAATCTAAAACAAATGGAATTTGTAGCGGATTCGTTGGCAATAGTTGGCAAAATGGCGATGACCAATTATCTGATGCAAAGTTTGATAGGCGTTATACTTTTCTATAGTATTGGTTTAGGTTGGGCTGGCGACATTAGCCCAGCGTGGTGCTACTTGATAGCGATTCTTGTTTTTGTTTTCCAAGTAATATACAGCAAATGGTGGTTAAGTAAATACAATTTTGGTCCTATGGAATGGCTTTGGCGTTCGGCAACTTATTTAAAATGGCAACCGCTGAGGGTTTCATCACAAAAAAATATTACTAAATCAGTAGTAACTAGATAATAATATTCACTAATACACCATATGTAGCCTGTAGCTATTTCTGTTTCAGAAAAAGTTGCAGGCTGTTGATTTATGTACGTTTCCAAAACGTATATACAAAAGAGTTAGTTGTGAATATGGTTTTCTGAAAGAAAAAAAGGCTTACCGTGCTGAAAAAAGTGTTAAGTGACATATTTTTAAAAATAGATTTTTGGGTACTCAATAACGATTACACAACTATTAAAAACTTTGTTTAAACTTTGTGTGTGCTTTTAAATTATACTGAATAACTTGCTGTTGGTATTAGGTTAATGCTGTACGACTACCTACATAGTTTTCGGTTTTAATCATTCCTCTGTTTAGGTTTAGACATTCTTCTCAATTCATTTAATAATTGCTCGTTTTAGGATTTAAAACGCTGTATTTCTGTGTGTTTTAACATTCCGAACAGCATAACTATGCCAACTAGATAATGTATGCAGCAATTACGCTATGCTTAATATATTGAATTACAAAATGCTATACTTTTAATATTTGCTAACACACACAACAAAGAGAGAATGAAACAAAGAATTTTATTGATGGATGCCCTCAGAGGATTCGCTCTGTTGGGTATTATCCTTACGCACATTAGTGGCTGGTTTTATGGAGGCACGTTGTCGACGGAAGTTTTAGAAAAATACCAGTCAGATTTTGCTAGTAACATCGTTTTTTATTTCGATACCTTTTTTATTGCTCGTAAATTTTACGCCATTTTCTCCTTCCTTTTTGGGGTAGGCTTTGCCTTACAATTCGTGCATAAAAAAGACTCCGACGTTTACTTTATTCCCAGATTTATGTGGCGTTTGGCTATTTTGCTTTGTATTGGTTTTGTGCATCATATCCATTGGAAAGGAGACATCCTGACGATTTATGCCATACTCGGTTTTTTTATGATTTTGTTCAGAAATGCTACTGACAAAGTTTTATGGATTGCCATTTTGTTTTTTATCTTGAATGTGCCTGTATTATTGAGGGAAATCGTGATATTTAACCGTACACCCGTAAAATCTATGGTTGAATTAAAACAAAAAGTAAAAAGCCATAACTCGGATGACCTCACCCAAAGCTACAATACTTTGAAAAAAGGAACCTATACTGAAGTAATCATTCAGAATTTTAAAAGTCTTAAACTTACCGCTTATTATCAAATATATTCAGGTAGGATATTTATCACATTTGGGTTTTTCTTATTAGGTTTTTGGGTTGGTAAGAAAAAGATTTTCGAGTATTTAAAAGAAAATAAAAGTATGATAAGGAATATCATGTGGGGTTCTATCACCTTCAATTTATTTTTGCTCAGTATCATTGCCATCATAAATGCTCCAGAAGTAGTGTATAAGATGCCTAGTTGGTTTGTTATTGTAGAGAAATTCATGTTTTCGTATCAGGCATTATCTATGACTATTTTTTATATAACGGCATGCTCGTTATGGCTACAAAAAAAATATATGGATATCGTCTTAGTCAACCTATCTGCCATAGGTAAAACGTCTCTTACTAATTATCTACTACAAAGTACCTTTGGCATATTATTATTTTACGGTATAGGCTTTGGCTTGGCAGGTGAATGTAGTCCAGCGTGGTGCTATGTCATTGGTATCGGGATTTTTCTAATACAAATCATCTGTAGCCGACTTTGGCTGAGTAGGTTCAAATACGGCCCCGCCGAATGGCTTTGGCGTTCAGGTACTTATTTTAAGTGGCAGTAGGGTTGTGAATGGTGATTTAGTGAGTTGTGAGTTAGTGATTGAGTGAGTTAGTGATTGAGTGAGTTAGTGAATGGTGATTTAGTGATTATATATTATATGCCCTACCTCCGTGGCAGGTCTCCTGACCAGTCCACACTACATCTACTTCCTTGGCTGGTCGGGAGACCAGCCAAGGAAACAGCGTCTTATGTCTTTCAGTCCTAAAGTCTTCAAGTCTTCAAGTCCCAAAGTCCTAAAGCCCCAAAGTCCTTAAATTCAAAAAAATCCTAAAAAAGTCTTATTGTTGCAACCTTTTTCATTATATTATCATCTTATGGTCTGAGAAAAATACTATCTAACAACCGAAAATTATACTATGAAAAAAAGAATTCTGCTTGTAGATGCCCTGAGAGGCTTCGCTTTATTAGGTATTATCTTGGCCCATATAGGCGGCTGGTTTATTGCGGGAAGCATGCCAAGTGAAGTTTGGCAAAAATACCAGACGGATACAGCCAGCACAATCGTCAATTATATTGATGCCATTTTTATTTCTGGAAAGTTCTATACTTTTTTCTCGTTCTTTTTTGGGGTGAGTTTTGCATTACAATTGTTACAACGCAAAGAAGACGACCAACGGTTTTTGCCCAGATTTATGTGGAGGCTCATTATTTTGTTTATCATTGGGTTTATCCATCACATTCACTGGCGAGGAGACATTCTAGGCATTTATGCCTTCCTTGGTTTTTTTATGATACTGTTCAGAAACGCTAGTGAAAAGGTACTGTTGGTAGCCATCTTGTTTTTTACGCTGAATGTGCCGAGTTTTATCCATGAAGTGATTGCCTATAACCAACCACCAGAAAAACCAAAATCAGAGAAAGAACAAAAGGCTGAACAGGCTAAATCTGAAAAAGAAACTGCCCAAAATTATTATACCTTAAAGAAAGGCACTTATGCCGAAGTAATCGTTCAGAATTTTAAAGATTTTGCCTTTAAAGCGAGATTTCAATGGGAATCAGGACGAATCTTTGTGACTTTCGGCTTTTTTCTATTAGGACTTTGGGTGGGAAAACGTAAGATTTTCGAACATTTGTCGGACCATCAACGGTTGATTAAAAAAATCATGTGGTGGTCTATCGGGGTGAACGTCTTTATTATTGCTTTCTTTTTAACGATAGATATTGCCCAACTTTGGGACAAAATGCCAAAATGGTTTGGGATGGTTGGCAATTTCTTGTTCTCGCTCCACTCATTACTCATGACGATTTTTTACATTGCAGGACTATCGCTTTGGTTTAGTAAAAACTACATGGAAAAAGTAATGCTCAATTTTGCTGCCATTGGCAAGATGGCCTTGACCAATTATTTGCTACAAAGTGCTATTGGTATCTTGTTGTTTTATGGAATAGGTTTTGGGTTGGCTGGCGAGATTAGTCCTGCTTGGTGCTATGTAATAGGCATTGTAATTTTTAGCCTTCAGATAGTGTTCAGTAAATGGTGGCTGAGTAAGTTTAAATATGGACCAATGGAATGGCTTTGGCGTTCGGCTACTTATTTAAAGTGGCAAGTTTAGTTGTGAGTTTTTAGTTGTGATTGAGTGAATGGTGAGTTAGTGATTATATATTTTATCTTCGTGGTTGGTCTCCTGTGACCAGTCCACATTGTTTTTTAGAATGTGACTGGTCGGGAAACAAAAAGTAGGTTTGAATTGCATTCAGCCGTTTCCTACATGAAATAAAGTAACAATCCTATCGTTAAAATTATTTAAAAACATATATTTGTATATAAATAATAAAGTTATGGAAGACAGAAAAGTTGATGAACTTCTATTGAAGATGGATGCTTTCATAGAAAATATAAAAAAAAGTAAGGAATCATCTAAGCAGTTTCTACAGGATGCAGGGATTGTAGATAAAGAAGGTGACCTTGAAGATAGATACAAAGATATATGTATACCTCAAGAACTGGTCTAATTCTTGGTTTTCATGGTACAGACAAAAGTATTGTTGATAAAATTATCAATAGTTCTACCGAAGATTTAGAACCTAAAATCAATATATATGATTGGCTAGGAAATGGCATATATTTTTGGGACAACAGCCCAAAAAGAGCCATGGAATGGGCAATTGAATCAAGTAAAAGGAAAAATTCTATTATAAAAGAACCTTCTGTTATTGGAGCTATTATTGACTTAGGATATTGCTTAGACTTATTAGATTCTAAAAACTTTGAACTATTAAAAAAAGGGCACGAGATACTATCTACTACATTAATGGCATCTGGTACACCAATGCCAAAGAATAAAGGTAGAGATGAAGATTTAGCTCTGAGAGAACTCGATTGTGCAGTAATTGAATCTTTACATGGTTTTTTGAAAGTAACTGGTGAAAAAGAATTCGATTCTGCTAGAGGAGTTTTCTGGGAAGGGAATGCACTATATGAAGGTGCAGGATTTAAAGATAAAAATCATATCCAAATATGTGTGAAAAATATTAATTGCATTAAAGGATATTTTAGACCATTAGAAAGAATAATCAATTAGGCTTTCATCAAAACTACTATAATACCAAAGGGTTTGGGGTTCGAATCCCTACGAGACCACAACCCATCCCAGTAATCATCTTTTCCCCCGATACCTCTCCTCAAAAAAATCAAAAAAACGACTACCAATTGGGATTTCTATAGGTCCTATATTGATTTTGGTTTTCTGAAAACTGTCTATCTTTTTTAAATTGACAATATAGGAATTGTGTATTCGGCAAAATACCTTTTCAGATAATTTCACCTCCATCGCCTTTAGGTTTAATCGCGTCAGGATGGGCTTCTGTGGGGCTTTTACGGTGTAAATCTTCACATAGTCTTTTAAGCCTTCTATGTATAGAATTTCATCATACATGATTTTTATTTCCTTGTATTCTGAATACACAAAACAACAATCAGGCTCATTTTCTTCACTTACTGGCAAGGGAGTAGTTTTAGACAATTGCCTTAAAATAAATAATTCGTTGGCTTTGTTAGTTGCTTTCAGCAGGCGCTCAAAGGCAATGGGTTTTAATAAATAATCTACCACATTCAGGTCATAGCTTTGTAAGGCGTATTGCTCAAAAGCCGTCGTAAAAATAACCATAGGCGATTCGGAAAGACTTTTGAGCAACTGTATGCCCGTCAGACTAGGCATCTGAATGTCAATAAAAAGTAAGTCTATCGTTTCCTTTTTCAATATTTCAAACACCTCTAAAGGATTGGTCGTTGACTTTACTAAATCAAGATAGGGTATTTTTTGTAAATCATCTACCAAGATATTCAGGGCAAATGGCTCATCGTCTACAGCCAAACAACGTATTTTCATGCGCTCAGGTTTATCAATAAGTTTACTTCAAACTGTCCCCATTCAGTGTTAATACTAAGCTGGTGTTTGTCGGGATAATGCAAGGCTAGTCGCTTCTTTACATTCGGAATCCCAATGCCAGACTCTTCTTCTAACAAAGGAGAGTTTCCCGTAAAAATATCATTTTTACTATAAAAGTGTAATACTTTGTCCTTGATAGACAAACGAAATTCAATGGGCGTATCTTGCTGACTATGCACGCCATATTTAAAGGCATTTTCTACAAAGGGAATAAACAACATAGGTTCTATCATCAAGGTTTCCGTATCGCCCTCTACCTCAAATATTACCTTTGAAGGGTCAATCAGCCTCATGCGTTGCAAGTCGATATAATCGTTGAGGTACTTTATTTCTTGCGAAAAAGCTACTTTGTCATGGTTGGCATGATAAATCATGTACCGTAGCAAGTCTGAAAGCTTGAGAATATATCCTTCTGTTTGTTCAGATTTTTGTCGTGCCAGCCAACGAATATTATTAAGGGTATTAAACAGAAAATGAGGACTTACTTGCAATTTCAACACCGCCAATTCTGCGGCTATTTTTTCATAAATAATTTGCTGTTGGATAGCCTTATTTTCTGTGCGCTCTCTCCAGAGGGCAATCACACTGCTGAGTGCTACCACCAAAATAAACGAGACAAACATCCCCAAAAAATGAGGTGAATTGAGCATCATGGGTGGCCCTGCGAAAAACGGTCGCGGACGCTCCTCGCCATGTAATGGTGGTGGACCATCATGTCTTGGTCGTGGCATATCATCAAAGGTAACGTCAAAAATCACCTTATCGATTACAAACATGACGATGAATGCCCCTAGCAATAAACCTATGAATGTACCCCACGTGCCTTTTTGAAGGGTATTCGGCGTCAGCCAATGTAGGTTGAAATAAAATAGTCCTATCAATAAAAAGTTGTTGATAAGGTTGGAGACCAGAAAGGGGTAAAACTTCAGGCTTTCCTTGATTGAGAATGGGAAGAAAGAAATGGGGGCTAAAATAAACACCAACCACCCCAAAATATGTATTAAAAAGGAATATCGCTCTAAATACTTCATAGCATGAATACAACGAGAAGTTTATCAAAAATTTGGTGTCAAGTTACGCTTTTATTTACTGATATAGTTTTGAGGTCGTTACAAGTGTCTATCAATACATTCATTGTGCATATTTTGATTGAAAATGCCTTCAAATTGGGCTTTTATCTACACAAGTAATCTACTATTCTACACTCGTTTATTCAGTAACTCGTTGGTGCGTTACTTTGGTCTTCAACCTCATCTCTCTATCTTTTATCCTTAGCGAGGGACTTAAGTCCTACCGATTACTCACATATTTTAAAAAGTTGAAATGGAAATGTAATTATTGATCAAATTAGCTAAAATGTACATAAATAGTCTTTAAAACCAAGCATTGAAGCCCTCATCTCTATCGAGGGACTTAAGTCCCTCGATAGAGATAATGATTTGATTATTAATAATTTACAAACTTGTGGGTAATCAGTAGGACTTAAGAGTCCATCGCTAAGGATAAAAGATAGAATTTAACCGCACTCTTCCTAAAGACAATGGGAAGCATAGTCGGATTGGGTGAGTTTTTTTCAAGTATTAAACCCAAAACCATGTTTATCCGTAAATTCATTCTTATTATCCTCTGTTCGGCTCTGGCTAGTTCAATACTTGCACAGTCCAGCCACGAAAACCCACAATATGACATCGTCTTCCCTCAACGAAAGGTAAACAAATTGGTCATTACCTTAAAGAAAGAAGACTGGCAACATATTCAGTCAGAAATGAAAAATATTTTAAAGACTGAATTTGGCACGATGAAAAACGGACGAGGAATGCCCAATATGCCTCTGCCTAACTTTGATAGAAATACTCCAAACAGACAGGATAGGCAATGGGGTTCTCCGATGAAGATGATACAAAAAGACCCGCCATACGTTTCGGCGAAACTTACTTTTAAAGATAGTACTTGGCAACAGGTGGGTTTCAGACTAAAAGGGAATTCTAGTTTGATGATGTCGTGGGGACAAGGGATTTATAAATTACCCTTTCGACTAAACTTTGGGAAATACATCAAAAAAGGAAGTGATTTTTATGGGTTTGAAGAACTCTCCATGTCACCTGCTATGGGTGATAATTCGTTAATGAGAGAAAAAGTAATGAACGAAATTTTTCAAAAAGCAGGCATCAATGCTCCGCAAACTGCTTATTATCAGGTATATATTGATTTCGGAGAAGGTGAAAAATATTGTGGTATTTATACGATGGTGGAAGTAGTAGACGACACTATGATTAAAACACAGTTTGGCGAGAAGTCGGGCAATATTTATAAGCCAGAATCCACCTTCGCAAGGTTTGATAGTACTGCTTTTGAAAGAAAAAATAAAAAAAGTTCTCCTGCCGACTGGAGCGACATCAAGCAGTTGATTAAGGTATTAAATGCGTCATCACGCACTAACAATCCTGCACAATGGCGAAGCGATTTAGAGGGCGTATTCAATGTAAACCAGTTTTTGAAATGGTTAGCCGTCAATGCTGTGGCGGTCAATTGGGATACTTACGGAGCGATGGCGCATAATTTTTACCTGTACAATTCTCCGCTAGGGCACCTTACATGGATTCCTTGGGATAATAACGAGGCACTAAAAACTGGCAGAGGTGGTGGTGGTTTTGCGGGGCCGCCCGATATGAATGGGATGCCTGCCTTTAACCCAACCATGCAACAAGGCGATGCCCCTGCTATGCCGACGGGTGGGAGAGAGATGCCTCCACAAATGATGCCTCCTATGATGGGAAAAAGTGGGTCGTTATCCCAAAAAGAGGTAACAGACCGCTGGCCATTAATCCGTTTTTTGATGGATGATGAGGTATATGCCAAACGATACAAAAACTATGTAAAGGCCTTTAGTGTGTATATTTTCACACCTGCCAAAATGCACGCTTTGTTGGATGAACATTACCAATTACTAAAACCTTTGGTGGCGTTAGAACAAAAGCCTTATTCGCAATTGACTGATGTAAATGCTTTTGAAAAGGAATTTGAAGGGCTTAAGAAACACATTGAGGCACGACAAGAGGCTGTTCAGACTTTTTTGATGGAATAAATAATCTATCTACACAAACACGACATTCATCTACACGTATGCAACGGTTGGAATATGGGGCTGGTCTTCGATGTATAAACTTCACCCCCTGCCTGACTACGCGTCCCGCTCTTTTCTGAGAGGGGAAAAACGAGTACTCGAAGGTTCCCCTCTCTGGAGGAGAGCGGGACGCGTAGTCGGGTTGGGGGTGAGGTTTTTTACCCCATACAAATAAAACCAATATGAAAATCAACAGCTTAGGGGCCTTTCTCTTACTGGGAATAATGGCCTTGTCTTCGTGCAAGGTAAACGATGAGATAAGTGCCTCTACACCCGACTGGACGGAAGCGTCTCATGGCAACAGCGTTAGCCCAGATTATGATGTGGCTTTTCCACAGGATAAAGTAAATACGCTTGAAATTACGATGACGTCGGCAGATTGGCAGACCATCAAAAGTGATATGAAAACCAAATCTGGGTCAGATTTTGGTGCAAGTTCATCTGGCATTGGGATGCCTGGCGGGGCAAATCCCGGTGGCGGAGGGGGTGGGAACGCTGGTGGTGGTGGCTTAGATCTCATCACTGGCGACCCTATCTATGTAGCCACCTCAGTAAAATTCAATGGTAAAGAATGGTACCACACAGGTTTCAGGCTCAAAGGAAACTCTAGTTTATCGGGAGCATGGCGAAGTGGCAACTATAAATTGCCCTTTAAACTGAATTTTGATGAGTTTGAAGATACCTATCCCGAAATCAAAAATCAGCGGTTTTATGGCTTTAAAGAATTCTCGATGTCGCCGGGATATAATGATAACTCGCTGATGAGGGATAAAATAGCAAGTGATTTATTCAGAGCAGCGGGCATTCCTAGCGCTCAAACTGCCTTTTATAAAGTGTACATCAATTTCGGTGATGGGCTAAAATATTGTGGTGTATACACAATGGTAGAAGTAATAGACGACACGATGATAAAAAATCAGTTTGGTGAAGACGATGGTAATATGTACAAGCCAGAGTCGGCATTAAAAACTTTTGTGCAAGACGATTTTGAGAAGAAAAATAACAAAACAGCCGCTGATTACTCGGATGTACAAAGCTTCATAACTGCCCTAAATGCTAGTACACGCACGAGCAATGCGAGTCAGTGGCGAAGTGATTTAGAAAAGGTTTTTAATGTAGATCATTATTTGAAAATGCTAGCGGTCAACAACGTCATTGTGAATTGGGATGCTTACGGAGCGATGGCTCATAATTATTACCTCTATACTCATTCCACTAAAAAAATAACATGGATTCCGTGGGATTTTAACCTTTCGATGACCACTAGCAGTACAGGTGGACAGGGCAATAATCAGCAAGGGGTTTCCTTGGCGATGACGGAAGTAACCAATGCTTGGCCATTGATTAGGTATTTGGCAGATGATGCCACCTACTATGCTAAATACAAGGCTTACGTAAAAGAATTTAATGATAATATTTTTACGACTGCTAATGTAAATGCGATGTTGGATAAAAACTATACCCTAATTGCCCCTTATGTGACAGGCTCTGAACCCGAACAAAAAGGCTATACTTACCTGAGCAGTGCTAGCGATTTTGCCACAGCAATTACAGCCTTGAAAACGCACGTTGTAACGAGAAATACGGCGGTGAAGGCTTTTGTGAAATAAAACCTCACCCCCAGCCCCTCTCCTTCAGAGAGGGGAGCTTTAAGCTCGAAAGTCTGCTCCCCTCTCTGAAGGAGAGGGGCTGGGGGTGAGGTCATTATAAAAACTAACCAACATAATTATATCAATATGAAAACCACAACAACATTTTTATGCCTGATTTTAAGTGCGCAACTATTCGGACAAAGCAAAAAAGACCTTAAAAAATACCGTGTAAAAAACATTACCGAAATAATTGTTGACGTCAGCGGAGGGAAAGAAACCAAACGAACAGATGTACAGAAGAAATTGGATGATAACGGTAATGTAATCGAGGAAATCAATTTTGATAAAAAAGGCAATATCCAAACCAAAACCCTTAACAAATACAACTCAGAAAAAGATAAGGTAGAGGAAATTGTGCAGGATGCCAATGGCAAACAGATAAGTAGAGAAGTTTATAAATACGACATCAACGGCGAGAAAAAAGAGGAATGGAAATATAATGAACTGAATGCCTTAGAAGCCAAGCAAATCTACACGATAGACAGCAAAGGATTTAGGACAGAACGAAAAACCATCGACGCACAAGGCAAAACCATTCAAATAAAGAAATACATCTATGGGAATTAATAGTTTGTTAGAGACTATCACAAAGGAAATAGCACGGTTTGAGCCTATCACGCTGGCGGAAATGGACAAGGTAAAGCTGATGGATAGGGTGGATGTAAAATACGTCATTCCACTTTGGTTACTGCCAGAGCTATTAAAAGAAGCCCGTGAACATTACAAAGTAGTGATGGTCAACCATGAGCGTATTTGTGCGTATGAAACCCAATATTTTGATGAAGATAACCAGATGGGGCTATATCATCAACACCAAACGGGTAGTTTGAATCGCTACAAAATCCGTACACGCAATTATGTGGGGTCTGATTTACAGTTTTTTGAGATAAAATTTAAAAACAACAAAGGCAGAACACTTAAAAAAAGGATAAGAACAACTGAGTACGATAAACCGATGATTGATGAAGATAATGAGCGTGATTTCCTTGAAAAACATTCTCCTTTCCACCCCAACGATTTAAAGGGCGTGCTTTGGGTGTTTTATAGGCGAATCACGCTTGTTAGCAAACATCATCTGGAAAGGCTGACGATAGATTTAGAACTCTGTTTCAAGAACGATGACAAAGAAAAGGCGTACCCTACGATTGTGATTGCGGAGGTAAAACAAGAGAAAAAGGGCGCTTCGCACTTTATCGAACTCATGAAAAAATACCACATCCGCGAAGGCTCTATCAGTAAATATTGCTTTGGCATTATCAGCTTGATAGAGGGCGTAAAATACAATCGTTTTAAACCACATTTACTAAAAATCACTAAATTAATCAGACAACATGATGCTCTTGCAGGACATAGCTAGTACAGATACTTTACAGAATATTCAAGGGGCTGGGTTTGAATTATTGGACAAACTATCACCCAAGTTTTTTTTACGACTAACCATTGATTTAATTGCGACTACCATCTTGGTAAGGCTTATTTATTACAGAACCTACCACAAAACAGAGCAGTTTTTTACTTTTTTCACCTTCAACCTTACCATTTTTCTCATTACCAATTTATTGAATAATGTAGAGATGTCTATGGGGGCAGCCTTTGGGTTATTTGCGGTGTTTTCAATGCTTCGTTACCGTACAGAAAGCATCTCTACCCGTGATATGACCTACCTCTTTTTGGTCATTGCGATAGGTTTACTATCGGCAGTAAGCAAAGGAGGTTGGGATGAGCTTTCGGCATTGAATGGCATTTTGTTAATCACAACCAGTGTATTGGAAAGTAAATGGTTGGTAAAAAAACAACACTCAAAATCAATCATTTATGAACGAATAGAGTTGATTCACCTCAGCAGACGTCAGGAGTTGTTAGAAGATTTACAAAACAGAACTGGGCTGAATGTGCAACGAGTCGAGATAGAATCAATTGACTTTTTGAGAGATGCTACCCGTATGATTATTTACTATTTTGACTAAACTAACCATGAAAAACACACAGCTATATATACTTTGTCTTTGCTTGATGAGTACTCTAATACATGGGCAAAGCACTAAAGATTACAACGATTTTCAGACTTGGTATGGAGCGTCGATTAAACTAGATTTACCCAAAAGATGGTCGGTATCAGGGCAATATCGTATGCGTTTAGCAGATGATGCGAGCAACTATAAGGGGTCGTATGTGTACGGACAACTAGATAAACGCTTGAGCAATACATTTGAAATAACAAGTAGTTATCGTTTGGCGATGGTGGACAAAGGTACTTACCATCGCTATGCTTTGGGGATTGAGGCTCAAAAAGAAATAGGTAGGTTTAGGGCTTCTATCAGACCGATGATACAGTATCAGAAACAATATTTTGTGGGCGACGACGAGCAGTCGGATACGGATGCTTTTCTACGGACACGTTTTACGGGCAAGTACAAACTTACTAGGAGGTTGGATGTATATGCTTATACGGAACCTTTTGTAGAGCTTGATAATAGCTTGGCTTTCGATAGATTTCGTAATTCGGCAGGATTGAAATATGAGGTAAACAAAAGTTTTAAGGTAAACTTATACTATTTGTGGGTACCTGATTATTCGCACAAACAACTCCGTACTAACCATATTGCGGGGCTTGATTTAGAGTTTACGCTAAAGCCTTGGAAAAAGAAAAAGCGGATTATTAGTGTGGATGAATAAATATGGTGAATCGTAATTTGGTAATCGTTGGGAATGCGGACATATTGCACTCGACCATTATCGTCGGGAATGCGGACATATGCAATATGTCCCTACTTTTTAAACGTGTAAAATAATGGTAGGGCTTAATTGCATTAAGCCTATTCCCTCCACACTACACGAAAATACCAAGTATATTTCGCCCTATTATAAATGATATTAATGGTATTATCCATATTTTCAATAGTATAACCAGACATAGCAACCACGTTTGTTTGCAGACTGGAGGTAGCATCGGAGGAGCTTAGTATTTTTTGAGCCATACGGTCAACCTCTTCTTTGATGAGTGTTTTATTGGCTACTATCGTCACCTCTTTTAATTCTCGTGCTTCGGGAATGAGTAACAATATATTGAGGTCATTTTCTCCAGAATCGTTGGGTCTGATAGTAATATTTTTTGCTACACGACCAATGCAACTTATGCCTAGAGAATCATTTCCTTCGTGGAGGTTATGGATAATAAATCTTCCTTCAGTATCACTCGTTTGCAGACTGACGGCCTTATTTTGTAGGTTCTTGAGCGTAACTCTTACAAAAGCTACGTGCTTGCCAGTTGTTGAATCCATGACAAAGCCTTTGGTAGCATGGGGCGTTTTTGGGGAAGACTGTGTGAAAACTGGATAAAAAGTAAAGAGACAAAAAATAAAAGTAAGGAGCTTTTTCATGGCATGACTGAGGTTTGTGAAAATCATGTCCAATATTAAAGCGATGACTGACCCAAAAGTGGGAAATGTGTTGAATCCCTTAGAAAATGGGGTGAATTACACCCTTTCGTAAAGCCTTGCCTGTGGAAATATTACCGACAAGGCTTTACTGTTAGTATTTAACCCCACAGCAGGTGAAAAACGCTAAAGGTTTTTAATTTTGATATTTCTAAATGATATTCCTTTCGACCAATCCTGTAGAGCGATACTCCCTTTGGTAGATTTACTAAATTGAGGGAAATACTTAAATCCACTTTTGGCCACTAGTGCTTTCCATTCTTTCGCATTAAGGTTTTGTTCAGCAGTTAGTATGCCATTTAGATAAAACTGCACCTGACCATTTACTTGTTTAATAATCGACTGATTCCATTCGCTGGCAGGTTTGGTTGGTGCTACATTCTTTTGGGGGTAAAAACCATACAAACAGCCAGAACGTTTTTTGGGGCTTATTGCAAAGTCAGGATGAGATTCCTCTAACAATTGATATTCTGGCCCCGAAGCCCAAGCCGTTGGAATACTTTCTTTTTCAATGACATTGAAAAAAACGCCACTGTTACCCCCTTCACTGATTTTCCATTCAAATTTTAGCTCGAAATTCTGGAAAACCTTATCTGAAACCAAATCACCATGTTCAACCTTAAAGGTATCTGGTTTACAGTATAACTCGTCGTTCTGGATAATCCAAGCCGATGGAATTTTCCCTTTATTGTAAATATGCCACCCATTGGTGGTTTTACCATCAAATAGTAAAATCCAACCCTCTTTTTTCTCTTGTTCTGTCAAGATATTATTTTCTTGGATGGTAAATGATGACAACACAACTGCAGTTAGACTTAATACAGTAGCCAACTTGATTAATACATTTTTCATAAGTTTTTTGATTGTTCTTGGAATTGGGGATAAAAGTTAACTCGTATTCATTATCGGCACGTCACTCATAAATAGCCTTACTTTGGCTATAAATATTGGATGTAAAAAAGCTAAGTACGCAGCAAAACATATTGTAATTATAGGCAAATTTACAGGATATTGAACGCTGTACTATATGGTTGAAATTTGTATAATAGTGTGTTTAAAGATGTTGTCGCTTGGCTTGTTACTCATGCACAATTATATATGTATCCAAGATTAGACAACTTTTCAAAAGTTGTCTAATCTCTTCATTCCTATTATAAACTAAACTAAAAACATTACTTTTGTTACTGGAATTCCTAAACACTTAACTAAGTAAAACAATCTAACGATAATGTCGAATATTAGAACATTAAAGCCTCGCAAAAGAATAGCCCTGATTGCACATGATAATAAAAAAGCTGAATTGATTGAATGGGTATATTATAACAGAGGCGTATTATCAAGACATGAATTATATGCTACAGGCACTACGGGCAGACTGGTGGAGGAATCTATCGACCGACCTGTCGCTAAACTATTGAGTGGGCCTCTGGGTGGTGACCAACAAATCGGGGCTTTGGTGGCCGAAGGTGTAGTAGATTTGATTATTTTCTTCTGGGATCCTATGTCGTCGCAACCGCACGACCCTGATATTAAAGCATTACTTCGACTCGGAGTAGTTTGGAATATCCCGATGGCTTGCAACCGTGCTACGGCTGATTTTATGCTAACATCACCTTTGATGAATAGCGAGTATGAATCTAGACTGACAGATTATTCTGTTTATTTGGGGAGAAAAGTATAGTCGTTTGATTTGAAAATTTGGTGATTTGAAGATTTGAAAATGGAAATCAATCTCACTTGCAACTATTCTTTTCTATTAGCCGGTGACTTAAGTCACCGGCTAATAGAAACATGTGTCATCCCGAATTTTGGGTAAAAGTTGTCCATAATATATTGTGAATGGCTATTCTTAATCTGTAAATCGGTATCGAAGCATTTCGGT
>NZ_JAVDUE010000020.1:0-131111 GCF_031456255.1 Arcicella sp. BE140
CCACAAGGTGAAAGAAGAGAATTTAATTCGGGTGAACGTCGTGAATTCAAACCTCAAGGCGAGAGAAGAGAATTTAACTCGGGTGAACGTCGTGAATTCAAACCACAAGGTGAAAGAAGAGAATTTAATTCGGGTGAACGTCGTGAATTCAAACCTCAAGGCGAAAGAAGAGAATTTAATTCGGGTGAACGTCGTGAATTTAAACCACAAGGTGAAAGAAGAGAATTTAATTCGGGTGAACGTCGTGAATTCAAACCTCAAGGCGAGAGAAGAGAATTTAACTCGGGTGAACGTCGTGACTTCAAACCACAAGGTGAAAGAAGAGAATTTAACTCGGGTGAGCGTCGTGAATTTAAACCACAAGGTGAAAGAAGAGAATTTAACTCGGGTGAGCGTCGTGACTTCAAACCACAAGGTGAAAGAAGAGAATTTAATTCGGGTGAGCGTCGTGAATTTAAACCACAAGGTGAGAGAAGAGAATTTAACTCGGTTGAACGTCGTGAATTCAAACCACAGGGTGAAAGAAGAGAATTTAACTCAGAACGTCGTGAGTTCAAACCACAAGGCGAAAGAAGAGAATTTAACTCGGGTGAACGTCGTGAGTTTAAGCCACAAGGCGAAAGAAGAGAATTTAACTCGGGTGAACGTCGTGAGTTTAAGCCACAAGGCGAAAGAAGAGAATTTAACTCAGAGCGTCGTGATTTTAAACCACAAGGTGATAAACCAGCTTTTGAACGCAAAGAGTTCGTAGATAAAAGAAAACCTGTTGGCAAAAGATTTGATAAAGGTGACTTTAACAAACCTCGTCCAGATGCAGGAAGTTTTGAAAAAAAAAGTAGAAGCGAAAGACCAGAAAAAACATTTGGTTCAGCCAAAGCAAATTTTGGAGGCGACAATCTATTTAAAGCACACAGACCTGTAGAACAGTCTGATAAATGGACGCCAAGCTACAAGCTTGATAAATACAAAGAGACTGCTCCTAAAAAAGTGCAGAAATTGATTGAAAAATCAGAGAAGCAATCATTGGAAGTACGTTTGAACCGTTATATCGCTAATTCTGGTGTTTGTTCTCGTCGTGAAGCTGATGATTTAATCAAGGCGGGTGAAATCAGAGTAAATGGTGCGGTAGTTACTGAAATGGGCTACCAAGTAAAACCAGGTGATATTGTTAAGTACGGTAGTAAAAAGTTGAATCGTGAGAAAATGGTTTATGTGTTGGTAAACAAACCTAAAGATTTTATCACTACAACTGAAGACCCTAACGACCGTAAAACAGTAATGGATTTAGTGAAAAATGCTTGTGAAGAACGTATCTACCCTGTAGGTCGTTTGGATAGAAACACGACAGGTCTATTATTGTTAACAAACGATGGTGAATTAGCAGATAAATTGACTCACCCTTCAAACGAAATCGAAAAATTATACCAAGTAGAATTGGATAAGCCTTTAACACAAGAGCATTTCGAGAAAATTAAAGGAGGTATTACTTTAGAAGACGGTGAAATAAAAGCGGATGATTTAGGAATTGTTACGCCAGATGGAATGGTAGTAGGTATCAAAATCCACTCAGGTCGTAATAGAATTGTTAGACGTATTTTTGAATCATTAGGATACGAAGTATTGAAACTTGACAGAACTACTTTTGCTGGCTTAGACAAAAAAGATTTACCAAGAGGAACTTGGCGTTTCTTGTCAGAAAGAGAAGTAGTGAAATTGAAGTTTTTTAAGTAGTAGCTTTCAGACTTCGGATATCGGATGTCGGCTTTATAGAATTATGATAAAAGCTTTGCAGGATTTTCTGCGAAGCTTTTATTTTTACGAGTATTTCTTAATAAAGTTTCTGTTATTAAAAGAGCTTTTATATCAATAGAAATAGCAGAAATTACCACTACGTATTTTATACGAAAAAACATACTCATTAAAAAAGCCACTGAATTTGATTCAGCGGCTTTTTTAATATCAAACAATTTTTATAAATATAATCTCGAAGCTAATAGCTCAAGGCTACCAGCTACTAATTATAAATTCATTAACGACTCTCTGCGTCTCATTTTACCTGCTGGAATACCAAACATCATTTTGAAACGACGACAGAAGTATGCAGTATCTTTATAACCTACATCAGCGCCGATGGCACGGATAGATTTCTTAGAAGTTCTTAACAAACCTACGGCAGCTTCCATTCTTTGATATTCGATATAATCTTGTGGATTGATACCTGTTAACATCTTGAAATATTGCCCAACGTAGTCTTCAGAAACGTTTGCGACGTTCGCTAATACTTTATTTGACAAATCTCCACCGATATTATCTTTGATATAAGCAAAGATGTCAATTAAGCGTGGATCTTTGAAATAAGTACTGTTTGTTGCTAATTGTTCAACAAACAAACGGTTTTTGATGATGTAACGAATAATTTCGATAACAATCTCTTCCGTTTTTATTTTAATCACACGTCCTTTTCCAAGAATATCCGTCATGTCTTCTTTCAAAATTTCCGCTAGCATGTGTGCTAGTTTGTCGTCTCTTTTGATTAAGAATGGAGGAATATCTAAAGAAGTAAAGAAGTTTACCGAATCAAAAACTTTTGCTTCAAAAGCAACCATCCCGAAAGAGTTTTCGATTTGGCCAATTCTTGATGGTTCAAGGTTATATTCAAAATAAGACTCTCTATGAGTCATAAATTCTTCATTTGAAATAGCCTTTGGTTTATCAGCACTACCATAAGTTATCGAAAGCATCTTACCTCCAGGGATAAAAAGCATGTCGCCAACCTCTGCATGGATAGCCTCCTCGCCAAAAGAAACCTCACCGTTGTACAAAATCAAGAGTGTATTTTCTACATCATAAAAGTTTTTGATACGGATAGGTTGTAATATTCTAATGTTACGTGACTTAATAAACTTCACGCCGAGCGATTCTATTATCTTATTATAATCTTCCATTTTGCATCGTAATTTGGGTAATTGGAATTATAGAGCATTTAATTTTGGACAAAACTAATAAATCCATGTAAAATTCCAAAATTAAATGTAAAAAAGTCTTATATAATTATTTTACGGTAAAATAGTTCCGCTATTCAAATTTATTGTAATATCCTAAGAATTGAAAATTTTACAGATTTTTTTTTTAAAATTTAATATTTGGAATTTTAGGGGATTTCTATAAAAACAATTATTTTTAAAAAAAATGATGCTCTTCAAAACACTATAACTATAGTAAGAACTTGCGATTTTTAAGAAACCCAAGTCATATTTCTTCTTCAAATATTACAAAAAATTATCGAAGATTCCAGAAAGCTTTGAGTAATTATTTTTAAATAATTGGAACATTAAAACTAAGTAATAGTTCTTATCGAAAAAGGCATTTAATAAGTATAAAATCGTAAATATACACACACCTAGAAACTGATAATATTTACTTTAATTATCATAAAAAGGAAATAAACTATCCAGCCTTCAAATTATACTATTCAGGGGTTGGGAATAATCAATGCTGCTGTGTAAAGGTTTGTAAGGTCTCTTTAGTAAAACTACTTAGTACAAGTTTCCCACTGATTTCTGCCCTTTCCTCTAAAAGTGTATCCCAATGGTCAGTATTTTTCCAAAAGATTTTTTTTAATGCTGTTAACGCTGCCGGATTGTAGGATGCTAGGCGTGTTGCCAATTCAATGATGGCTTTGTCCATTTCATCTACCGTTTCGAATACTTCCATAAATAAGCCTTTTTCTTTTGCCCAATTAGCCGAAAAAAAATCTGTGGCATTCAACGCCAATGTGGCAAATGAGGAAAGTCCTATTTTTCGTTCAACGGCAGGTTCAATCACGGCAGGAATTATTCCTATCGTTAGCTCGCTTAATTTGATAGCAGCAAACTTGGTTGCCAAACAATAATCAACAGTAGCAGCGAGGCCTACCCCCCCTCCGATAGCCTTCCCTTGAATGCACCCAAGAATTATTTTGGGAGATTTTCTACAAGCATTGATCACTTTTGCAAAACCTGTAAAAAATATTTTTCCAGCATATCTATCATTGATTGCCATCAATTCATTAAAATCTGCTCCCGAACAAAAAGTTCTCTCTCCTTCACTTTGCAGAATAATGATTTGTACTTCCTCTTGTTCCCCTAAGTTTTCTATGGCTATTGCTAATTCTTCCAAAAGTACAATAGACATTGAATTAGTAGGCGGATTACCAAACACTAGCCTTACCACACCCAATGCGACTGACTCAATCCTAATGGTATGCATTTTAGGTTGTTGCATAATGAAATTATTTTTAGATATTACAGTACTATTTCTATTTTAATATCATTAAATTACAATTATTTAAAGGAATAATTTTATAATATATTAGTTTTTTATCATAAAATATACATTAAAAAAGTCCCTTTTATTTCTATTTAAACAATCTCAACAAACAATTTAACATTAAAAATGTACAAATCAGAACAATTAACGTTAGTCCGACAAACTGCCAAAGAATTTGCCGAACGTAAAATAAGGCCTCATATCATGGAATGGGACGAAGCCCAGACTTTCCCGATTGAATTAATGAAACAATTGGGCGAACAAGGTTTCTTGGGTGTACTCGTCCCCGAAGAATATGGCGGAGCAGGTTTAGGCTACCACGAATACGTTGCCATTATCGACGAAATCGCACAGGTTTGTGGCTCAATCGGCTTGTCGGTTGCTGCTCATAATTCACTATGCACCAATCATATCTTACAATTTGGTTCAGAAATTCAAAAAAAGCAATATTTACCCCAACTTGCTTCTGGTAATTTTATTGGTGCATGGGCATTGACAGAAGCCAACACGGGTTCAGACTCCGCTAGAATGCAGTGTGTGGCTCGTCGCGAAGGCGATAATTATATCATTAATGGCGCTAAATGCTGGATTACACACGGTAAATCGAGCGACGTAGTCGTTGTAATGACACGTACTGGAGAGACTGGTACAAAAGACAATGCTACCGCTTTTATTGTGGAACGTTCAAACCCTGGGTTGAAATTTGGTAAAAAAGAAAACAAATTGGGTATGCGTGCTTCTGAAACTGCTGAGGTGATTTTAGAAGACTGTATTGTACCGATGTCGGCTCGCTTAGGAAATGAAGGCGAAGGCTTTAAACAAGCCATGAAGATTTTGGATGGTGGTAGAATTTCTATTGCTGCACTTTCTTTGGGTATTGCCAAGGGTGCTATGGCTGCTGCTGCTCGTTATGCACAAGAACGCCAACAATTTGGGCAGGCAATTGCTAGTTTCCAAGGTATCAGCTTTAAATTAGCCGAAATGGCTACTAAAATTCACGGAGCGGAATTGATGACTCACCATGCAGCCGACCTTAAAATGGAAGGTACGCATTTAACCAAAGAGGCCGCCATGGCAAAATTTTATGCTTCGGAAGTAGCCGTAGAAGTAGCGACCGACGCTGTGCAAATATTTGGTGGATATGGCTATACCAAAGATTTTCCTGTGGAAAAATTCTATCGTGATGCCAAGTTATGTACCATTGGCGAAGGAACATCCGAAATTCAAAAAATTGTAATCGCCAGAGAGGTATTAAAAGAATATCCTATTATATAATCAAATATTCCCTGCATCAGAAAGATTGATGCAGGGAATAATATTTAAGTATTATTCCACACTCGCAGTTATTTCGCCTTTATTCTTAATTTTGCAATACGTCAATTAATAAAACCTCGATTGATGTCATTACAAATGTTAAAGATTCTTAGACAACCTTATCCGCATAACGATTCTACTAGACGCAAGCTTTTTTTGTCGTTCGGGGCAGGTATTTTCATTTCATCTTTCTTAATTTTCTTCGAGCCATTTGGTATTGCCAATTGGCAGAATCCTCAAAAAAACTTATTACTCTCAGGCTTTGGTATTATTACTACTATTACCATGCTTTTTATCTATTTTGGTATTCAAAGGCTTTTTCCTAAGTTTTTTCAAGAAGAACAATGGACTGTCGGGAGAGAGATATTTATGGTAGCTCTCAATTTTTGCTCCATTACGGCTATCAACATCCTTTACTCACAACATTATTTCTCTAATGGTTTTAATCTATTGGGCTTTATTTCAATGATTATTTACACTTTTGTATTGGGTGTTTTTCCTGCCACAGCGATTATTTTAATCAACTATATTTATTATTTAAAACAATACAGTAAACCTCCGCAACCTAGTCATCTTCCCGAAAAACACGCAATACATGATGAGTCAGATGAAATAAACCTGATTGCCGAAAATGGAAAAGACAAAATTCAATTGAATACTGATTCGTTTTATTACATAGAATCAAGTGATAACTATTCTACTGTGGTATTTAAACAAAAAGATGATTTCAAAAAGGATTTAATCAGAAGTAGCTTAACCCGTTTAGAAAGTCAGACACAACAAAAACAAATTGTTCGTTGTCATCGCTCCTTTATTGTGAATCTCGATAAAGTTGAACGTGTTTCTGGCAATGCCCAAGGCTATAAATTACACCTTACCGAAAGCAATTTTATCATTCCTGTAGCCCGAAGATATTCTCAGATTGTCTATGAGTTGAAGTAGTACGCTTAGTTTTTCTCATGTACTTCCGTTAGGATTTTACTTACTTCTTTTCTAATCTCTGACATTGGCTTCATAAAGCTATTGTTCATAATACTGAAAATTAACACTTTACCTTTTTTAGTAACCAAATAACCACTTAGGTTATAATTATTGCTAAAAGAACCCGATTTAGCAAAAATGAATGGCTTTTCGGTAGACGATAAACTTTTCAACGTACCCGATTTGCCAGCGGCTGGTAAAAGCTGAAAAAGTCTTTCCTGTGGCACAATCAGGTAAATATTTTGCAACAATTTTACGATACTCCTTGGCGTAAACAAGTTATAACGTGAAAGTCCAGAGCCATCTACCCATCTTGAAGCATCTGGCAAATCTGTCATAAATTTCTTTTTCACGGCATCAATACCTTTGCTTACATTCAACTCACCTACTAAGGCATCAGCATTCAGTACCATTAGATGTTCTGCAATCATGTTATCACTTACATGAAGCATTCTTTTGTATAAACTATCTGCGGGAAGGCTGTAAAATGTTTTGGCAGATTTATCCAAGGCTTTATTAATCAAAGTCACTTCTTTCTTTAATGTATCGCTTAGTAAGGCAACAGTAATATCTAAACCCGTTTTGAAGGGTACATCTTGTTCAAAAGTAGGCTTCATCTTTTGAAGACTTGGATGGCTAAACAAATTAGCCCCAAGGTCACGCTGCATAGAAAAGCTATTTGTATTCGACCAGTCGTACACTTTATTTTCAAAGAATTTTGGTGACACATTTAAGGCATTCTGCCCATTCGCTTTGAACCTGACAACATTTCCATGAATAGGAAATCCAGATATTTCAGCCGCATAATCATCATTATAATCATCCCAAGCCCAGCCTTGTCCAAAAAATAAACCAGTGAAATTATCATTAGAAAAGTAAATTTTCTCTGGGCGACTTTTCAAAAAATCATATACTTTACTTTTGGCTAAATCTGGATGAAGGAAAGATGGATCTCCTGTTCCCCAAACAATCAAAGAATCGCCAGTAACTTGATAATGAAAAGCAGGAATAGAATCTCCTAAGGTTTTTAGACTAGCATAAAAAGTAAAGAGCTTAGTATTAGAAGCAGGCATAAAAAAACGATTCGCTTCTTGTTCAAACACAGTTTTTTGTTCGGTTATATCATAAAAAACAACGCCTGTTTGGTTTTGAGAAAACACTTCTGACTGCTGAATTAATCGAGCTGTGGATTTCATCTGTACCTTGCTAGTACTACACGAAAAAGAAATAGCAACCATCAAAAACATTAAGCAAGTAGGGATACGCTTCATAAACATCAAAAAAATTTAGGGATTATGCTGATAACATTGAGGAAATCAACGGAAAATACACATTTTTCCTACATCAAAATCATAAAGCAAGATATATTGTTTTGTGTGATTCTCAGTCTAGAATGTGTCCAAAAGTATTTTCTTCATTACCTTTGTGTTGCTATAACTAAGTCTTTGTAAAACTCCTAGGCTAAATTTCCGTTATCTAATTAGATTAATATTATTCCATAAAAAATATTTCGTAATCATAAAATGTCTGTAAAATATTTTCATCTCACAGTAAAAGAAATCATCGACGAAACGCCCGATACAAAAACCTTTACTTTTTGGCACCCTGTCCATCAATCTGTTAGTTACAAAGCTGGTCAATTCCTTACGTTAATACCTGTTATTAATGGACAAAAAGTGCGTAGAAGTTACTCTATGTCAAGTTCGCCCAATAAAGATGCTTCTATTGCAGTAACTGTAAAGCGTGTACCCGGCGGTTTAGTATCTAATTATCTGTGCGATTCAGTAAAAGTAGGTGATGCTATCGAGGTGATGGAACCGATGGGGCATTTTGTGGTTGAACCAAACCCGATGAAAGAACGTACTATCGTGCTTTTTGGCGGAGGGTCTGGAATTACACCTTTGATGTCTATTCTGAAATCTGTTTTACCTGTAGAACAAGGTTCAAAAGTGTATTTGGTATATGGCTCAAGAAGCGAGGAAGATATTATTTTCAGAAAACAATTAATCGAATTAGAGCTAAAATATGAGGGTCGTTTCAAAGTATTACACATACTCACGAAACCTTCTTATACTTGGACGGGCTACAAAACGCGTATTAATCAAGCATCAGCGGTAATTTTCTTGAAGCAAGACCTTGCTATTGACATTGCCAAAGCTGAATACTACCTATGCGGACCAGAAGGAATGATGGAACAGGTAGAAAATGCGTTGAAGATGTTTAATGTCTCTACGGAGAATATTCATAAAGAACATTTTGGAAGTGCAGGTTCTCATGAAATTCTTGTAGAGGAGGAAGACGATTCTATCAAAGCACAAACGGTAACGATTCAATACGAGGGTACCGACTATCAAGTATTGGTAAAACCACACGAAACGATTCTGGAGGCGGCTTTGCGTGAAGACATTGATTTGCCATACTCGTGTCAGGCGGGGATGTGTACTGCTTGTTTAGGTAAATGTGTGGCTGGAAAAGTACACATGGACGAAGAAGACGGACTTACTGAAAAAGAAATTAAACAAGGTTATATCCTTACTTGTGTATCTCATCCAAAAACGGCTGGTGTTGTTATTGAGGTTGAGTAGATTATACAACTAGCTTATATAATTTTTAAAAGGTTGATATTAGAAGCGATTAGTGCTTTCAATATCAACCTTTTTATTTTATACTCATTGATTTTTCATCTGACAGCCGATTTCTGAAAGCTGATTGTTTTTTTACCCGCTGATTTTCGGAGATTTGAAAGCACAGATTAACGCTGATTTTTAAAAAGCTAAAATCCGAAAGCTAATTGCTGAAAGCTGACAGCCTAAAGCTTAACTGCCTTTTTAATAAAATATCCCAGCCCCAACATAGACACCAATATTAATCCAAAAATGATAAATTGAATACTACTCCCCTGACTTGGGTGTTCTATCAGTTTACGGATTTCCTGTGCTTGTGTTCCTAGCCAGATGGAAAGGATTGTGCGAGGCAACATACCAAGGAAGCCTGCCGTAAGAAAGTTCTTCAACTTTGTTCCCGAAAAAGAGAATAATACATTGGTAACTGCAAAAGGCAAAACAGGCGACAGGCGAGCCAATAAGATAATCTTGAATTCATCTTTTTGAAGATTGTCAAGTATCTCTCTTACTTTGGGTTTCTCAGAGATTTTACTCAAGAATCTTCCCCCGTCTATCAGTTTAGCAGTTTTAAAACCTAAATAGGATGCTATCCAATAGCTAATAGCGATAGGAATGAAGGCATTCCAAGCTAAAAAGTAGCCACTTAGCAAAGCAATAAATGTAGTAGGCGTAAGGGCAAAAGCCATGCTAAAGCATGAGGCAATGTATACTAAAATCCATTGAAGTATCGTGAAATGCTGCACTGCTTGCTCATGCGTAATCAGCCAATAACTAATACTAGAACTAGCAAAAATGGGCATTAGACCCAAAAAGAAAGTGTATATAATAGAAAAAGTATTTTTCTGGAGGAAATCTAACATTTCACAAAGATAGATACCGACTAGTCATTCTACAAAGAACTTAGAAATCAGTAAATTTTATTGGCAGTAAATCTCCAATCGATGATGTTACTAGTATCTGGTTGTTGGCACCCAACATAATAAAGCGAATAGGTTCTTTTTGGCGAACTTCATATTCCAACATTGCCTGTCGGCAAGCTCCACAGGGAGAAACCCCTCTAAATACGTCCCCTTTCCCCGGGCGAGCAATGACAGCGATGGATTTAATTGTACGTTCTGGATAGTTGGCACCCACCCAAAATATAGCAGATTGTTCTGCACATGAGCCAGAAGGGAAGGCAGCATTTTCTTGATTATTCGCTATTACGATGGTATCATCATCTAACAAAATGGCGGCTCCAACATGGAAATTAGAATAAGGAGCATACGATTTATAGGTAGCTTTTCGGGCTTCGTTCAAAAGTTTGTTTTCCTGTACAGATAGTTCTGTATCGTTGTTGTACGTTTCGAGGGTAATTGTCAAATTAAGTTTCTGCATATCAGTTTATTCGGTATATTTTCATTAGTTTTTTAGATGGGGAAAGCTATAACGAAAAAAGGCTTTAGAATAGTTCATAATATTATCGAAAAGATAATGTAGTTATTTAAAAACAGTAGTTATACTTAACTAAAAAATTAAACCCGTAGAGAAATTCCTACGGGTTTATCTAGGGGCAGAATCTATTGACTATTTATTCTCTTTCTCAGGTAGTGCTTCAGCAGCAGTTTTCTCTACTTTCTTGCCTACTTCTTCCATTAAGCGTAAGCCTAATAATCCACTCAAGGCTCCGTTTTGGTCGTTTGAACCACCTGTTATTAAAATATCTGGCATTACCTTTATTTTCTCTTTACCGATGCTCTCAGTGATTTTCAATTGCGTAAAGTTACCTTCACCCATTGCCGAAACAGCCAATTTATACGCTTCGGCATCGGCCTTACCAATCGCCAAGATTTTTTCAGCTTCGGCAGTACCCGTTTTACTGATTTTTTCGGCTTCGGCATTCGCAATCAATTTGATACGTTCTGATTCCGCACTTGCTTGTACCCTCACTCTTTCTGCCTCCGCTCCTGCTTGTAGTTTTAAACTTTGGGCTTCACCCTGTGCTTTTTTCACAGATGCATCGGCTACTCTTTCGGCAATCACTACGCCTTGGTCGGCTTTAACAATATCTTTCTGAATATCGGCAATAGCGGTTTCTTTCTCCAATGCTTGACGTGTTTCCTGAGCCATCTTTTGGGTTTCATAGGTTACCTTTTGTTCCTCCGCTAATTTTCGGTCAGTAAGGGTTTTCATCAATGATTCAGGTGGTACGATATCACCAATCAAAGTATCCACCGCATTTACATTATATTGCGAAAGTACTTCCGCAATGTATCGTCTAGCGGTTTCCTGACGCTCTTTTCTTGACCCTAAAAATGAAATCACATCAGAATCTTGTGCTGAGTTTCTAAAATAGTTACCAATGGTTGGTTCTAATACTTGGCTCACTAAGTTGTTCATATTACCGAAACGGGCAATTACTTTAGGGGCTTCGTAGTTGGGAATGTGGATAATCTGCGAAACATCTAAATTAAATGGGAAACCGTCTTTAGAACGAACTGTTATTGTTGACAGGTTCTTATCCAATTGGTGCGATTCCGACCTTGCACTTGCCCAGTTTAACACCAAATTGGTAGTAGGTACTACTTCAATTTTTTGTACATAAGTATTTACAGGATATTTCCCTGGACCAAATGCTTCTGCCCAAACACCTTTATAGCCTTTTGAAACAATGTTACCATGTTTAAATTCTGTACCGCTAACATCAATTCCTTCTTCCCCAACGTAAGAAATCACTACACCTACATTACCAATCGGGATTTCGGTCATGTGTATTTCTTCTACTTTCACAAACCAAGGATTGAGGTTATAAGAACCTGCCAAAATTACTTGTTGCTGTAGCCCTCTATTACCGCCCTTACTCAGGAATGCATCAGCATTTTGAAAATTATTATGTCCTTCGATAGACTTACCAGCTATCTGACCTGCTTCAATTGATGCCCCGTCCATGGTAGTGATAATGCCCACCATGTTTTCATGAATTTCGGTAATGTCTGTAATCACAACTTCGAACAAAAAAGTATTAATCCTATAAGACCCCGCCGTGATTATTGCTGTTTGTCGTCCTTTTCTCCCACCATTCTTCAAGAACGATACTGTATCCTGAAACCCATCACATTCAATCTTTCTGGCAAGGATAGAACCCGTTTCAAGCTCCTTCCCATCTTTTGCCAAAATCAATCCTATTTGTCCCGTTGGAATAATAGTAAGGGGTTGAAGTTTAATATCATATTGCCAAATCCAATACCAAAAATAAATACCTGGTGCCAAGGGTTCGGCTTGATATCCTGCTTCACCTTCGGTGGCAATGATTCGTCCTTCTGGTAAAGATTTCTTATCTCCAAACAGTACGAACTTCTTGGTAACTAACCCAATCTTGTCTTCTGGAATAATAATGATGCCCAACAAGCGAAAAATAAATTTGTAGAAAACTAAGCAAAGCAAAGGAACTGCGATGCTAATAACAGTGGCAATAGGAACTTCCATTTTTTATATCTATTTTGGTTAAATTGTGAACTAAAATATTAAAGTTCATGAACCAAATTTGACAAAAAGAATGTCAGAATATCCCAAATTGTGAAGAATGGTTAGGCGGTGGCTTAAATGGGTTTAGGAGGTTTTATGTTGCAAAACATTCCTCCTTTGACGTAGTTAATTGGGTTATTTATTCCTCTTATCTATAAAAAGGTTAAGTTAGTCGAAATATATTGAGATTACGAAGTAGGTCGGGACAAAAGCATATACATTATAAAGTAACTTTATAAAAAATTAGAATAGCAAAAAAATATTCATACATACGTAATATGAAGCAAAAAAATACGCTCTCAATGGTATCTGTTGGGGCTTCAATCTGTTTAGCATTGGCTGGTTGTCATAGTAAGAAACCTCAAGACTCTAATAAAAAAGAAGATCAGCCTGCCATTGTTGATGTAATCATCGCAAAAAAACAAAGTATTAGTTCAAATGTTGAAGCCAACGGTTCTATTATAGCCAATGAATTCGTAGAACTACACACAGAAGTGAGTGGTCGTATTACCTATCTTAATATTCCCGAAGGCAACGTTGTAACCCAAGGAACGGTATTAGCCAAAATCAACGATGCTGACTTACAAGCTCAACTCGCTAAAACAAAGGTCTTACTGGATTTAGCCGAAAAAACAGAGAAACGTTTAGGCAAGCTTTTATCAATTAATGGTATTAGCCAAGGCGAATATGATACTGCCTTGAACCAAGTAAATAGCCTAAAAGCAGATTTGGCTTATACCCAAGTATTAATCGATAAAACTGTATTAAAAGCACCATTTACTGGTGTGGTTGGTCTTCGTCAGATAAGCTTAGGGGCTTTTGTTTCAGCTACTACCATTATTGCTACTATTCAGCAAGTAAATAAATTGAAAGTTGACTTTACTGTCCCAGAAGAATACTCTCCACTCATCCGTAAAGGAAGTGTTGTAGAGGTGGAAGTAGAAGGGCAAAGAGGTGGTCGTTGTAAAGCTGTGGTAGTAGCCCGCGAACCGCAAATCAACCAAACTACCCGTAATTTACTGGTGCGTGCCTTGCTGACAAACTGCAATGCCAACCCCGGCACTTTTGCAAAGGTATATTTTAGCGCAGGTCCAGCACAAAATAGTATCTTGATTCCTACCAATGCGATTATCCCAGATGATAAAACGAAAAGATTGGTCATTGTAAAAGATGGCAAAGCTAGTTATGTAGTAGTAGAGACTGGTTTTAGAAAAGAAGATGTTGTGGAAATTACAAGTGGCTTAACTGAGGGAGATTCTGTCGTGGTTGATGGCGTTTTATTTGCTCGCGCAGATAAACCTGTAAAAGTAAGAAGTGTCAAAAAACAGTAGCTATTTGAAGGTGAATGGGCTGTCAACGATTTTGGCGTCATCATCCAACATCATCATTAAAAAGATTTCATAAAATTGCTTTTCATCTTCCACAAAAAGCTGAAGGTAATTTAATCATCAATATTCATGAATATTTCAGAATTATCTCTTAAAAGGCCCGTACTTGCCACAGTGCTGAATATCCTGATTATCCTTTTTGGGATAGTTGGATTTTCGTTTTTGGCAGTAAGGGATTACCCAGCCATTGACCCACCTATGGTTACTGTAAGAACAGCTTACACTGGTGCCAACCCTGATATTATTGAAAACCAAATTACTGAGCCTCTCGAAAAACAAATCAATGGTATTCCAGGGATTCGTTCTATTACCTCATCAAGTACTTTAGGTAGTAGTTCTATTTCAGTAGAATTTAACCTTGATGTACCGTTGGAGGCAGCCGCCAGTGATGTGCGTGATAAAGTGGCGCAAGCCGTTAGAAGTTTACCCCAAGATATTGATGCGCCCCCTGTGGTATCAAAAGCGGATGCTAATAGTGACTTTATTTTGTTGTTGGCTATCCAGAGTAGAAGTAAAGGTTTATTAGAACTGAGTGATTATGCCGAAAACGTATTACAACAACGTTTCCAGACCATTAATGACGTAAGTGGTGTAAACATTTTGGGACAAAAGCGTTATGCCATGCGAATTTGGTTGAAAACAGACCGTATGAATGGCTATGGTTTATCTTTTACAGATATTCAAACAGCTTTGGCTCGTGAAAACGTAGAATTGCCAGCAGGTAAAATTTATGGAAGTAACACCGAGATGACTATCCGTGCTTTGGGTAGATTAACATCAGAACAACAATTCCGTGATTTAATCATCCGTGAAAGCAATACGGGTATCGTTCGCTTAGGTGATATTGCTGATGTGGAATTAGGACCCGAAACCCTAGAACAAAGCTGGAAATACAATGGTGTGTATGCCGTTGGTTTAGCCGTTGTTCCTCAGCCCGGAGCTAATTATATCAAAATTGCAGATGAATTTAATAAACGTTTGAGGGAGATTGAAAAAGAGAATAAATCTGATATCCAGTTTAAATTATTAATTGACAATACTAAAAACGTTCGTCGTTCATTAGAGGAGGTAGAAGAAACCTTAATTATTTCTTTTGGTTTAGTAGTATTAGTAATTTTCTTCTTCTTCCGAAATTGGCTCATTGCGATTCGTCCCCTTATCGATATTCCAATTTCATTGGTCGCTACCTTCTTTGTAATGTATTTCTGTGGTTTCACCATTAATGTACTTACGCTGTTAGGTATCGTTTTGGCGACAGGGCTTGTGGTTGATGATGGGATTGTTGTTACCGAAAATATTTTCCGAAAGCTCGAACAGGGCTTGCCTATTCGTAAAGCTGCCTTAGAAGGTAGTAAAGAAATTTTCTTTGCCGTAATTTCTACTTCATTGACTTTGGCGGTGGTGTTCCTACCTGTTATTTTCTTAGAAGGATTCGTTGGTAGCCTCTTCCGTGAATTTGGTATTGTGGTTGCGGGTGCGGTATTGATTTCAGCCTTTGTTTCGCTGACGATTACGCCTGTACTGAACGTGTACTTAACACGTAAAAAAGCAGGTCACGGTTGGCTTTATGACAAAACAGAGCCATTCTTTACAGGCATGGAAAGTGGCTACAAGGGTATCCTAAAGGGATTTATGAGGGTCAGATGGATGGCTTGGGTAATTGTATTTGCCTGTGGATTGTTGATATGGCTAGCTAGTGGAAATCTTCAAAGTGAGATTGCTCCGATGGAAGATAAAAGCAGTATTCGTTTTACGGTAAGTACGCCCGAAGGTTCTAGTTATTTATATACTCAGAAGGTTTCTGATGATGTAACTAATTTCTTGAACGATTCTATTCCTGAAAAAGAATTTGTATTTAATGCTGTGCCAGGCTTTGGTGGGAATGGTGGTACAAACTCTTCAGCAGCTCGTATTGGTTTAGTTGACCCCGACCAAAGAACCAGAAGCCAAGATGAAATAACCAAGTTATTGAACAAAAAAATGAGCAGGTTCAACAATGCTCGTGTATTTGGTGTGCAAGAACAAACTATCTCGGTGGGTTTAGGTTCACGAGGAAGTTTGCCTGTACAGTTCGTATTGCAAAATATTGACTTTGCTAAGATTAAAGACGCCATTCCGAAATTTTTGGAAGAGGCTCGTAATGATAAAACGTTCCAAAACGTTGACGTAAACTTGAAATTCAATAAACCTGAGATTTTAATGACCTTCGACCGGATTAAAATCAAAGATTTAGCCCTCACGACACAAGATGTTGTAAGTGCTGTCCAAGGTGCATTCAGTGGTAGAAGGTTAGCGTATTTCACCATGAATGGTCGTCTATATGAAGTAATTGCACAAGTTGAAAGAAAAGACAGAAAAGAGCCTACGGATATTGAAAACATTTTTGTGACCAATACGCGTGGTGAAAGAATTCCTTTGAGTGCAGTAGTGAAGTTGGAAGAAAGTAGTAACCCATCTACATTGTTTCACTTCAACCGTTTGAAATCGGCCACTGTTTCAGCCTCTTTGGCAGAAGGAAAAACTATTGGAGATGGTGTAAAAGCGATGCAAGCTATTGCAGACAAAGTATTAGACAAATCTTTCCAAACAGCGTTGAGTGGCCCTTCAAGAGATTATTCTGAAAGTTCTTCTAACACAACTTTTGCTTTTGGGTTAGCCTTAACATTGATTTACTTACTATTGGCTGCTCAGTTTGAAAGTTTCAAAGACCCTTTCACTATTATGATTACCGTGCCTTTAGCGTTGGCTGGTGCATTAGGTAGCCTTTGGTTGTTCGGACAGACATTGAATATCTTCTCGCAGATTGGTATGATTATGTTGATTGGACTAGTAACCAAAAACGGAATTTTAATTGTTGAATTTGCCAATCATAAGCGAGCCGAGGGGATGTCAAGAATTGAGGCTGTTGTTGAAGCCGCAACCCAACGTTTGCGCCCGATTTTGATGACAAGTTTAGCAACATCTTTAGGTGCTTTACCCATTGCTTTGAGTTTAGGGGCAGCATCTACTAGTCGTATTCCGTTAGGTACTGTTGTTGTAGGGGGTATTTTATTCTCTTTAATTCTTACGTTACTAGTTATTCCAGCAGTTTATACATTTATCTCTAGTAAAAATTACGTAACAGAAGAATCTAAAGTAGTAGCAGAAGAACAAGCGGCAGATTAAACTAAAGCTGAAAATCAACAAAAAAATATGAGAATCATTTTTAAAAGTAATATACTGTTGGTAAGTTGTTTGCTAATGATTGGCTTTTCAGAAGGTTTTGCTCAACAGCAAATAACATTGAACCAAGCCGTTGAAACAGCCTTGAAAAACAATTTAGATATTCAGGTTTCTAAAAATACGCTATCTGCCAACACTATCAATAATTATATTGGGGTGGCTGGCGGTTTGCCTACGGTTACGGGTGCTTTCAGTACAAACGAACAAATAACGGGACTGAACCAAGAGTTAAGCAATGGTACAAGTACCAACAGAACGGGCGTAGTTTCCAACAATACCAATATGAGTTTTACAGCAACCATGATGCTGTATAATGGTGGAAGAGTAATAGCGACAAAAAAGCGTTTAGAGGAATTACAAAAGCTAAGTCAGGAGCAATTGAATGCTACAGTACAAAATGTAGTGGCTGATGTAATGTTAAAGTATTTTGCAGTAGTTCAGCAACAAAATTTTGTAACTACCTTACTTCAATCTATCGAAGTATCAAAACAAAAATTATCCCTGATTGAAGCGCGCAAAAGCGTTGGTTTATCAAACGAAGCAGAATCTTTGCAAGCTACGATAGATTTGAATGCTCAAACACAAGCGTTACAAACCCAGAAAATAGTAATTGAGCAAAGTAAGGCTGATTTACTCCGTAGTTTAGTATTAAATCCAAAAACTGCTATTACTATTTCCGACACGATTGTATTAGATAGAAGCCTGCAATGGGAAAATTTAGATGCCAACATAAAGAAACATCCAAGTATTTTATCGGCTGAGGCACAAATTAATATAAACCTTTTGTTAGAAAGAGAAGCCAATGCGAGGCGGTATCCTACTATCAATTTGAATACAGGCTATAACTATGGTCGTAACCAAAGTGGTGCAGGTTTTACGCTATTAAACCAAACCTATGGCCCTTTTTTAGGGGTGAATGCCAGCATTCCTATCTATGCGGGGGGAGTAAATACCCGACAAGTACAAATAGCGAAAATCAATACAGAAACGGCTCGATTACAGAAAGAAATAGTTTATCAGAATTTTGAAAATGCGGCGGCCAAATCTTGGGAAGCATATAGCAATACGTTACAATTGATAGAAGCCGAACGAGAAAATTATGCGATAGCAGATAAATTATTGAAATTGATGAATCAGCGTTTTCAATTAGGTCAAGCTACTATCATAGATGTAAAACAAGCCCAACAAAGTTTTGAAAATTCGGGCTATCGTTTGAATAATTTAAACTATACTGCTAAAGTAGCTGAAATTACTTTGAAGCAAATAGCTAGTCAGTTGGGTAATTAGGCTTTACTCAAATTTTTCTTTTAGGGTGCGACTTAAGTTCCACCCTAAAAGAAAAATAACATTAATATTCCAAGATGGGGAATAGATACTTTTTCGGTAAGTATCCCCTAAACATCTTTAATTAAGGCTACAATTTCACATTCAATAAATGTGGTCTTTCTCTTTCTATCTTCAACATTAATTCGCCGAACAAAGTATTTGCCCAAGCAAACCATTTACGTGTAAATTTAGTAGCATCATCTTTGTCGAAAGACTCGTGCATAAAACCTGTATTAGCATGTGTCTTTTTCAAGAAACGCAATTGTGCCAATATTTCTTGGTCGTTTGTAGAAGTCATGGCACGCATAATAATACTCATTGGCCATATTTGATCCACTAAAGTGTGCGGGCTACCAACACCCTCAGCATCTTTTCCTTTAAAGAAATAAGGGTTATTATCACTAAAAATAAATTTACGGGTATTCTGATAAATAGGGTCTGATAGTTTCAAGGCTCCTAAATAAGGCAATGCCAGTAAGTTCGGTACGTTGGCATCGTCTTGTAACAAACGATTGCCATAACCATCTACCTCCAAAGCATAGATTTGCCCAAAAGTAGGGTGATTGATAATTGCGTATTTTTTTACTGCTGTTTCTACTTCATTGGCAAAAGCTGAACACTCTTTGGCAAATGAAGCATCCTTATAGACCTTCTCGGCAATTTCAGCTATCTGACGGAAAGATACTACCGCAAATAAATTGGAAGGAATTAAGTAAGGGAAAACCGTTGCGTCGTCTGAAGGGCGGAAAATACTATTGATTAAACCATTTGGTTTTGTCGGATTACCATAGCCATTGCCCGGCACCGTATCTGTAGACCATGAAGTAGTTCTTCCGAAATGGTATGTGCCTTTGCCATGAAAACGTTGTTGTTCTCTGCAAGTAGCAATGATGAGTTTGGCAGCTTTCAGCCATTTTTCATCAAAAACGCTTGTATCGTTAGCAGTTTTCCAATAATGAAAAGCTAATCGAACGGTATAACACAATGAATCTAATTCCCATTTTCTTTCATGCAATTCTGGCTTCATATCTGTATGGTCGCTAAGCCATTCAGATTTTCCCGGACCATCATTAAAAGCATTGGCATAAGGATCAATCAAAATACATTCTGTTTGACGGTTTACTACGCCAGCAATCAGCTCTCTTAGTTTATCATCTTGTTTAATTAAAGGCAAATATGGCCAAACCTGAGCAGTACTATCGCGCAACCACATCGCATGGATATCGCCCGTAATCACAAAAGTATCTGGACGATTATTCCTGATTTGGAAGTTAACCGTGGTATCTAACGTATTAGGGAAACAGTTTTCAAACATCCAAGCTACCTCTGCATCTTTGATGCTGGTTTTCATACGCTTGATGGTTGATTCAATCAGGGGACTATTAAATTTTCTTTGTCCTACGCCTACACGTACCGTAGGAAATTCATTGGCAAAAACAGGCGATTTTACCATTAAGCCTGCACTTGCCATAGACGAAGCCTTAATAAATGTTCTGCGGTTGATGTTCATTAATTTGTTGTTTTATAATTGTATTGAATTGGATAAGGCTTAAATATCCATATTTTATGAAGGCTATCTACCCTTTTTTGTAAAGATATATTGATGGAATACTACTCATTTGGTAAGTATTAAAGCCTTTTCTCAAACGGTAATTTTGTAATGTCATATATAAAATCTGAGCGCTAAAAACACCTAAGGCACGGACTTTTTGCCGTGCCTTAGGAAGCTACTATATATTTCTAATACTAAAAACTATATTCTTTTACCGTATCAATAAAGCATTTTACTTTTTCTGGGTCAGTATCTGGGTATACACCGTGTCCTAAATTGGCAATATATTTTTGTCCGCCAAATTGCTGAATCATCGAGCGAGTATGTGCCTTTATTTCAGCGAATGAGCCATACAATACACATGGGTCAAGGTTTCCTTGTAGCGTTTTACTATCGCCAATTAATCTTCTAGATTCGGCAATGTCCATGTTCCAGTCTAAACCTATTGTTTCGCAATTCAGTTTACCCATTTCTTCGCGCGCAAAAAATGCTCCTTTAGCAAATACCGTCACGGGTACTTCCGTAATGGCATCACAAATCTGAGCGATATATGGCAATGAATAAATACGGTATTGTTCAGGTGAGAGAATACCTGCCCAAGAGTCAAAAATCTGCACAAGGTTGGCTCCCGCAGCTATTTGTGCTTTTAAATAAGCAATAGTACTATCGGTGATTTTCTGTAGAAGAGCATGCGAAAGTTCAGGTTCTGAATACAAGTATTTCTTAGCCTTCGAGAACGTCTTTGAGCCTCGTCCTTCTATCATGTAGCAAAGCAAAGTAAAAGGAGCACCAGCAAAACCTATTAGTGGTACACGACCATTCAGTTCTTTCTTTACAATTCTGATGGCATCTAATACATATTTCAGTTCTACCTCTGGGTCTGCAATACGAAGCTTATCCACATCTGCCATTGTTTTAATTACCTCTGGAAAGATTGGCCCTACTTTTTCTTCCATCATATATGGCAAGCCCATAGCTTCGGGAATAACCAAAATATCTGAGAAAATAATGGCTGCATCTACGCCTAAAATATCAACAGGTTGGATGGTTACTTCGGCAGCTAGTTCGGGCGTTGTAGCCAACTGAATAAAACTCCCTGCTTTCTCACGAACAGCACGGTATTCAGCTAAAATTCTTCCTGCCTGACGCATCATCCAAACGGGTACACGTTCTACTTGCTCGCCACGGGCGGCTCTTAACAATAAATCATTTTGTAAAATTTCCATATAAACTACACGATTGCATGAATCGTTTGTGGTATTGATAAAAGCGAATCGTCTTAATCGCTGTAATTCTCACAAAGATACGATTGTTTCATTAGAGTGGATTTTTGATACTGAAATAAATCGTTGTGCTTTCCCTTAGATTATGATTAGTTTGTGAGATAATTGTCGTTAAAAAGCTTAGAAGCAAGAGAAGTGCTAAATCTTCCGTAAATTTGTAAAAGTTTAAAAAAGAAGTATCGCCTTTAACAAGTAGGCATACTATTTTAACATTAGTTTTATGAAAATCACAGAAGCAATATTTTTACAGAGTAATACAGAATACGAAAAATGCCCCAAACCTGATAAACCAGAATATGCGTTTATTGGTCGTTCGAATGTGGGTAAATCATCGTTAATCAATACGATTGTTCAAAAAAAGGGCTTGGCTAAAACTTCACAAACGCCAGGGAAAACACAGTTGATAAACCATTTTTTGATTGACCAAAAATGGTATTTAGTAGATTTACCGGGGTATGGTTATGCCAAAATCAGTAAAACAGAACGTGAAAAGTTTGAGTCGATGATTCATGATTATCTTTCAAACCGTGAAAATTTATTGTACACTTTTGTATTAGTAGATATTCGTCACGAGCCACAGAAAATTGATATGGAATTTATCAATCGTTTGGGCGAAGAGGGCATTCCCTTCTGTTTAGTTTTCACGAAGGCTGATAAATTATCTAAAACGGCTGCTGACAGAAATGTTGCTTTGTATCAAGAAAAGTTACTGGAAACATGGGAAGAAATGCCACAATTTTTTGTAAGCTCTTCCGTTAATGGCTCTGGTAGAGAAGAAATCCTTCATACAATTAGTGATCTAAACCAAGAGTTTAAAGCTTGAAAAATATCTACCTCGTTAGGTTTTCAGCCTTAGTACTATTTTGCTAAGAACTAATTGAGTAATTTTGCAAAAACAAATCATTAAAATAAAACATGGAATTATTAAAAGAAATAGCCAATATTTCTGGCCAAAGTGGGTTATACAGAATTTTAAAACCAACACGTACAGGAGTTATTGTTGAAAGTTTAGATGGCAAAAAAGCTCGTTCGGTTGTGGGAGCCAATGCACGCGTATCTGTATTAAAAGATATTTCAGTATATATTGAAGATCACCAAGATGCAGCAATGCCTCTAGCAAATATTTTCTTAAAAATCAGAGAAACGCATGGTGAAAAGATTGAATTGAACACAAAAAATGCTACGGAGGCTGATCTTTTTGATTTCTTAGGTACGGTAGTTCCTAATTTCGACCGTGAACGTGTTCATGGGTCAGATGTGAAAAAAATGATTAATTGGTATAACATCATTTCACAGAATTTACCAGAAGCATTTGAAGTAGAAGAAGCTACTGAGGAAGCTGTTGAAACAGAAGAAACAAAAGCAGAAGAAGCTTAACAATACGATGTAATAACTAAAAAAGGCTTGGGTGTTTGATAACACCTAAGCCTTTTTTAGTTATTACGCTGTTATATATTCCGTTCTTAATTCATAACCATTTTGGGAAAACGATACGATTGTGAATCATACACCATCAATTGGTCTATCTCTAATTCAAAATAGCTATATAGTGGCGAACGTTCTAGGTATTTATGAACACTTTCCTTGCTTTTAGCATTGAAGATAATCCATCCTCTGCCAGCTTCTGCTGAAATAGCATAAGAATCAATTACTCCTTTCAGAATTAAGTCGTTGATAACACTACGATGTTCAGGCACTAAACTCATGAACTCTTGGTCAACACTAAAATATACAGTTACTTGGTATTTGTTCATATTGATAAAAAATTGTGGCTCGAATTAAAAATACTAATATTGTGCCAACAAAAAAAATACCTTGACAGTTCGTTAACGCCGTCAAGGTATTTTTTTAATGTTGAAAAGTATTAGCTTTTTTTGCTTTTTCCTTTAGACTTCGCAGCTAGTGAATTAATCCAACCTGCTATTTTCAAAGCATCTTCTTTAGGTACTTTCAAAGCAGCCATTGGTGGATAACCTGGCCAGTTTGATGGCTTAGGAGCACCGATTAATTCTACGATTTTTTCATTCGTATATTTCTTTTTTGCAACATCTGTATAGGCAGGACCAACTAATCTAGCATCTACTTTATGGCATGCTGTACAAGCATACTTTGTTACAAGTGGCTTAATATCTTCAGGAAAATCCTGTGCTTTTGCATTAATTGCTAGGGCTGAAAGCAACATCGCACTTAATATCGTTTTTTTCATAATAAAGAAAAGAAAGGGTTACTGATGTATTGATTAAATCTTATTGTTGTATAAAATAATGAGACATAAGACTAGTTCGCCTTTTAAGTAATATAACTTATAACGACAAACATACTTGCTTGTTTTTGTACTTGATGTTAATGATATGTTAATGATTTGCTCGGTAGGCATCTACAGAGGCTCTTACACTCCCATGTTGTTGTAGTAAGCTCTCGGCTTCTTCACGGCTAATGCCTAGCTCTTCCATCACCATATTTTCAGCCCTAACTACCAATTTATTATTGCTTAATTGCATATCAACCATTCTGTTTCCTCTTACTCTTCCCAATTGAATCATCACAGAGGTGGAAATCATATTCAAAATAAGCTTCTGAGCCGTTCCAGATTTCATACGCGTACTTCCTGTTACGAACTCTGGGCCTGGTATTGCTTCAATCTTAAATTCGGCTGCTTTTGATATTTCGCTGTCTTCATTACATGAAATTGAGCCTGTCAATAAGCCGTTTTCACGGGCTTTGTTCAAACCGCCAATTACATAAGGCGTTCTTCCAGATGCCGCAATACCGATTACGGTATCTAACTCATGAATATCATAAGTTTCTAAATCTTTCCAAGCTTGTTCTATATCATCTTCGGCATTTTCTACGGCTTTACGAATGGCACCATCGCCCCCAGCAATCAAACCAATGACTAAATCAAAAGGTACGCCAAAAGTAGGCGGACATTCAGAGGCATCTACGATTCCTAAACGGCCACTTGTGCCTGCTCCGATATAGAAAAGCCTGCCTCCTTTTTTCATTCTAGGAACAATTGCCGAAACAAGTTTTTCTATTTGCGGGATTGCCTTCTCTACAGCATAAGGCACTGTTTTATCTTCATTATTGATGCCTTCTAAAATCTCACGCACAGACATCTCATCAAGGTTATCATACCGTGAGGTTTCTTCTGTGGTAAGGGCTTCTAAATTAATTTCGGTCATGATGATTATAATTCTTTCAGAAAAGGTAAAATCAACACTAATACCTCTCTTTAATCTATGTTCTTAAGATATTTCTTTGCTTTTGCTCACTTCTATCTTTTTGCAAATATAACAATTTAGCATTTTAATTAAGCACTGTATTGTATTGACTATTTTGTGATTAATTTAAAATTCAGAAGAAAATCGCAATATTTTATACTATTACTTATGATTCTGTATAGTATTTAAAGAATAAAGGTATTGTTTCTATGCCTTTATAATAGTTAAATAAGCCATAATGCTCGTTAGGAGAGTGAATCGCATCTGAATCTAACCCAAAGCCCATCAATACAGTTTTTAAGCCTAATTCTTTCTCAAATAAAGCAACAATTGGGATACTTCCTCCACCGCGAGTAGGCACTGGTTTCTTGCCAAAGCTCTCTTCCATTGCTTTTTCGGCTGCTTTATATTCCTTAGAGTCTGTCGGGGTAACATAAGGTTCGCCACCATGATGTGGACGAACGCTTACCTTAACTCCTGCTGGAGCGATAGACTCAAAGTGTTTGGTAAACAGTGCTGTTATTTGATCTGATTGCTGATTAGGCACTAATCTCATAGAAATCTTTGCTGAAGCTTTTGAAGGCAATACCGTCTTGGCACCTTCTCCAATATAACCTCCCCAAATACCATTCACATCTAACGTTGGACGAATGGATGCTCTTTCTAACGTAGAATAGCCTGTTTCTCCTCTTACATCATCAATGCCCAAATCTTTCTTATATTCGGCTAAGTTGAATGGCGTTTGTGCCATAGCTTCACGTTCAGCAGGTGTTAATTCTACCACATCGTCATAAAAAGTAGGAATAGTGATATGATTATTTTCATCATGTAATGAAGCAATCATTTTGCTCAGCACGTTGATTGGATTAGCTACTGCCCCTCCATAAACGCCAGAGTGTAAATCTCTATTTGAACCCGTTACTTCAACTTCTAGATAACTCAACCCTCTCAATCCCACATCAATAGAAGGAATATCATTGGCAATAATAGCCGTATCAGAAATCAAAATAACGTCTGCTTTTAATCTTTCTTTATTGGCTTTTACAAAAGTTCCGAGGTTATCAGAACCTACTTCTTCCTCGCCCTCAATCATAAACTTTACGTTGCATGGCAAAGCGTCAGTAGCAACCATTGTTTCAAAAGCCTTGATGTGCATATATACTTGTCCTTTGTCATCACAAGCTCCGCGAGCATAGATTTTTTCATCTTTTACTACAGGCTCAAATGGCGGAGAATCCCACAGGTTTAAAGGGTCTGCTGGTTGTACATCATAATGCCCATATACCAAAATAGTAGGCAGTGATTCATCTATTATTTTTTGTCCAAAAACAATCGGATGCCCTGCTGTTTCACTTATTTCTGCAAAATCAGCCCCAGCCGTTTTAATTTTATCAGCAATAAATTCAGCGGCTTTCCTAACATCATCTTTGTATTTGCTATCAGCACTTATTGATGGAATTCTTAGCAAGTCGAGTAATTCAGATAAGAAACGCTCTTTATTAGCTTCAATATAGTTTTTCATGTTGTCGTGATTGTGTAATGAATGATTCATTATTTTAATTTTGAAACAATGAGCCAAAAAAAATACCTTCCGACACAAAAATGTCAGAAGGTACAAATATAATATGTTCTACCGATTTAAACGGATTCTTTCTTTCGACGAAGGTAAATTCTGCTTTCTTGTCCTTTGAATAACCTCACTACGTTTTTACGGTGAGTAATCAGGATAAGTAGGAATAAAATGAAACCAAAAATAATTACTAGGTCGTTTTCTTTGCCAAAAGTCTTTAATAAGAGTAATATTGGGAAAGACAAAGAGGCAATAATAGCTCCTAATGATACATAGTGAAATGAGATAAAAACCAAAAAGAAAATCACCATACAAACCAAGGCAGCTTCTGGATGTACCGACATCACCATTCCTAACAAGGTAGCTACTCCTTTTCCTCCTTTGAAATTAGAAAATACAGGGAAAATATGACCCAAAACCGCCGCAAACCCAAAAAGTAATTTCAAATTTTGACATTCACTCCACTCAATAAGGTGACCATAGTACATCATTAATGCTAGTGAAGTAGCTATCCAGCCCTTAATAGCATCAATTAATAATACAATCGTTCCTGCTCTTTTACCTAAAACCCTAAACGTATTAGTAGCCCCTGCATTACCACTGCCATGTTTACGAATATCAAACCCAAAATAAGCTTCACCATACCAAATAGCAGTTGGAATAGACCCCAGTAAATATGCTGCGATTGTACAAGAAATTATAAGTACTAAAATTGACATTGATTGAAAGTAATTAATATACGTTGACTGTGCTATTATTTTCGTTAAAACAAATATAAATTAAAAATCATTAAAACAAGAAACCCTCTAAAAGTTCTTAAAATTGTACAAATTGGCTCTTTTAAATGTTTTATTTTTAATTAGATGTTAAGTTTTCATTTATCTAAATATGAACGTTGATAGAAATATCACCCAAAAAAACAGCCTTGATACTTCATCAGTATCAAGGCTGTTTTTCTTTATCGAATGGATAAATTTTAGCTTTTGTCTCCCCCTATTTTTCTATATACTAGGGTGGCACTGTCTTTCTCTTTATAGTAAATACTCCCTTCAATGGCTTTAGTAAATTCTTCAGCATAAGTATCTCCCACAGGAATCCTCACTACTTTATCCAAGATTACTTCATCCCCTTCTATCCCTGTTATTTTCTCAGTAGAGATAATATAAGAACGGTGAATCCTCATGAAACGGTCTTGTGGTAAGCGTTTTTCTAAATCCGAAAGCGTAAGGTTGGTTGTTATGCGCTCTTCCTTGGTATAGATTGACGCATAGCTTTTCTGAGCTTCCATATATACCACATCTTTATAAAGAACTTTATGAAACTTTCCTTTTACATCCACCTTCACAAAAATAAATTCCTCTCTTTTGGTGGGTGGTTCTGGTACTGTTTCTATTGTTTTAGTAGGGTCTTCAACAAGGGTCATATTGAAAGGCATTTTATTAACTGCCTTCAAAAAACGTTGATATGAAAAAGGTTTTACTAAGTAATCTAATACGCCATACTCAAAACTTTTCAAGGCATATTCTTGATACCCCGTTGTCATCACAAATTTCACTTTGTTTTCAAATAAGCTCACCAAATTAAGTCCATTCATTCTTGGCATTTGAATATCTGCAAACACTAAATCCACCTCTCTAGACTGCAAAATTCCTACTGCTTCCATAGGGTTGGTTGTAGCAGCCACTAAATTAAGGAAGGGTGTATCATTGATATAATCCACCAAAAGATCTAATGCAGATTGTTCATCATCTACCACAATACAATTAATCATTTCTTCAGAAGGTTAAAATTTACTGTAAATATAACCGTATAGTCTTCTTCGCCATTTATTATTTCTAAACTATGGGCTTCAGCTGGATACGTCGTTAAAAGTCGTTTTTTAATATTTTTAATCCCTATACCTGTTTGTCCTGCATCGGCAATGGAATTTGGATAAGGGTTTTTCTTGTTAGAGGCAATAAACACAAATTCATCATCAATCAGCGTCGCTCTAATACGGAAGGCTATTTCTGGGTCATCAAAAATCCCATGTTTAATACCATTTTCAACGATGGTAATCAGCACCATCGGTACAATTCTGTGATAAGTAAAATCACCGTCTTCTTCAAAGTCAATATATACCTTATAATGAAAACGTTGCATGTGTAATTCTATATACTGCTTTACAAAGTCTAACTCTCCGCTCAAACTCACCTCATCTTCTTGTGACTTCGTACTAGTCGCATATCTTAACATTTCAGCAAAAGCTAAGACAATATCTCCTGCTTCACGAGATGCTTTTCTTACCCTTTCAAAAATCATATTAAGGGTATTGTACATAAAGTGCGGATTTATTTGGGCTCTTAAAAATGCCATTTCCGCCAAGGCTTTTTCTTTCGCTAAGATAGCTATTTCCAATTCTTGTTTAGCAATTTTCGCTTCCTTTTCTGCAAGAGCAATCTTTTGTTCACTTATTTCTTTGTCTCGAGCAGCAATTTCGATTTGTTGATTAAGTGATTTTTCTGCAAAATAATAGCCTAAAGCATAAAGTGTGAAAATTTGAGCATTCCAAGAATGTATCATTAACTCCCTTTGGCTAAATATTGCATCCGGGTAATTGGGAAATAGGAAAACAATCAAAGAAAGATTAATTACGGAGATAACAGATACATTCACAATACATAGTAAAAGTGTTATTGAGTATCTTTTAGTTACTAAAAATTTCGGAAAAATAAATAATATACAATTATAGAAAATGGATATCCAACAAAAACAATTGATTAATATAATTAATCCAGTTGCTAGCTCCGATTTATCTAGGTATGCAATAATATAGCTTAACTCGTAATAAACAACATATAATGACCAAACAATTACATGCATTCTTGTTTTTTGATTCATTTCAAAGAATTTTAAAAAAATTATATCACAATAATCCTTATATATTATTGAATGTTTACCGATTCACCTATTTATTATGTCAAAGTTTGAATCTATAATAAGGACTTTTAGACTGATAATAAGTCGATTAAAGCTAAGTTTGATTTTAACCTCTCTTTTTTGTCCAATTTTGAATCATCAAAACAGACACATATCATTAATTAAAAAACATCTCATAAAATTTTAGACTTTACTAATACAAAATGAAAAGCAACAAATTAAATCTCGCTAAAAGAATCGTTTCTAATTTAGAAAATACAAATAATTCAAAACTTATCAAAGCTAAAGAAGTTACGCATCTTACTTCTTGGAGATAGTAAAAACGAATATTCAACAACCTTTTCAACAGTTTTCTTTAACATTTTAGCAATATACAAAAATGAAAAACAGCAAATTAAATCTCGCTAAAAGAACCGTTTCTAATTTAGAAAATACAAATAATTCAAAACTTATCAAGGCTAAAGAAGTTACGCACATTACTTCTTGGAGATAAAATTAGACTCCAAAAAAAATCCCACCTCACAGATTTTTTATAAGCTGTAAAGTAGGACTTTTATGTAAAGCTAATAAGTTTGCCTTAAAAAGAGAAATGTACTGACCCTTTTAGTGCAAAAGGAGAAGGGATTCTTCCAGAAGGAGAAACGTGATCAAGATATGATAGGCGATGAAATGCCTGTAATCTAAATATCTTAAAAATGTTATCAATACCATATCCTACTTCAATGTACGGCTTGTCAGATTCTAAACCTGAAAAACTGTATCTTGGTTGAAGTTCACCTTTTATGTGACGTGGATTAATCACGGGTATTGCTTCTTGCATCAACTCAGTATTTTCTGCTCTTTGGCTACCAAATAGTACATTGGCAGAGGCAATCAAACGCCATTTTAATTGACGAATGGCAGGAATACGATTGAAAAGTAATCCATCAAAATTGTGGTTATAATTCAATGATACGTATTTATCACTTACGAATTCAAAGTAGTGCATCGTATTAAAGGCTGCACGGTTGTAAAAAAAGGTCTCGTTCCCTAAATGTGGGAACAATAGCGGTGCAGGCAATACTGTTGGTATATAGCCTGCTTGTAAGGTATAGTCTGAACGACCTAATGTTCCTATTCTGAAAGATTGAAAGACTTTTGCCATGAATTTATCATAGCTAAAATCGCCGTTCAAGGTCTTCATACCATGCTGATACGTTAATGTAACAGTTGGAATACGTTTACTGCCAAGCGTTATGCGTTCGTTACCATCCATCAAGAAGGTTTCGTTCTTTGCAAAACGTGCTTCAATGGTAAAAAACGTATCGTCATAATGATCTAAAGTTGGTGATTTTGGACCTTCTTGGGGTATGGTTCTGTATTGAAATTGGAATAAAGGGTCAAAACCTCTTGTTGTTAACGCCCCTGTAAAAGTAAACCCTTTGGTTGGTTCTGTTTTTATAAATACTTCGCTTTCTCTTCTATAGAAAGCCCCTGAAAACGCACCCCATCGCGAGAAGGCGTAAAATATTTTGTTGTCTCCAATTAATTCTGGTGTCAACCCAATACGCTCTAAATCGTAACTATGTTTAGCTCCAACGACAGTCCAATGTCTGCGAGAAAGAATATAATCTACCTCACCACCGTATTTTAATACTAAATCTTTGGTTCCAAAACCTGCCCAACCTTTCAGAATCCATTCTTTACTAAATTGAGAATTGGTTTTAAATCCTAATCTCATTCTAAAACCCTCTACCTTATTGACAGAGAATAAATTGATATATGGGCCTATTCCAAACTTATTAAATCGCTTATAACCACTTGCTATAATCTCGGCTACTTCTACGTAAGTTTTCACAATAGGAACATTCCTAACAGTATCTATCAGTCTGGATGCAAGAATATCTTGGGCAGAAAGCGATTCATGCCTAGCACCAAGCCAATAATTTGGGTCTGGTTCTTTAGAATCCTCTGCTACTTCTATCGGTATATCATAAAAGCTTAAATCTTTGGGCTTGTTGATGACAAAATCTTTGTTAGAGATATACATTTTCAACAACATACCCGCTGAATTTTTCGATAGCTCGGCGATATCAACTAAAAATCTGGTTTTGGCTGGTAGCCAAGCACCTTCTGTTGTTTGTTCTAATTCTTGAGAGATTTTTATTTTGTCAATGAAGTTGATATTGGCTTCTTTTCCAATGGTGGCATCTATTTGTACCAAAGCGTATGACGTAGTATCTACATAAGCTTTCCCTACAAAGACTAAGTCTTTATCATTTTTTGGGTCAAATTCCAAGCCATAACAAATATGTCCATCTACATCCGTAGTATCTGATAAAAACCATTTATAAGTTCCTTTCCAGTTTTCACCAAAGGGCGATATAATATCTTTCCCTAGAAAAGGGACAAAGTTGTCATAGAAATTATAATTGGCAAATAGATTCCCGCCTACCAATTGTGATACAAACCCTCCTTCTTTTACGCCAACTCCTTTGATATTATTTTTCAAGATTATTTCTTTCTTTCTTGAGGGGCTTTCACGGAAATAATATTTTGAAATAGTTTCTGAAATGAAGGTTGGAATGACAGCTTTTCCATCTTCGCCCGCCAATTTTTCAAATTTGGCTATCGCTCCTTGGATTTGCTTCATCACTTTCCTTTCCTTAAATTTTTCAGAGATGTTGTCTACGTCCAATTCCATTTTTGAATATGAGTCATACTCAAAAGCTGATAGGCGTTTTCTATCATTTTTTTCTCTGTTTTCATTAAGTTTCCGAAGAATTTTGAAGGCAGGATTTTCACCAGAATACACAACGACTTCATCCAAGGATTTTGTTTCTCCTTGCAATTGAAAATCAATTTTCTGACTCAAAGCTTTTTTGTCAAGCACTTTGGTGCGCTTCTTATAATTGACAGTACTTACATAAATTGAATCTGTAAGTACTTTGCTTTTTATTACATATACTCCCTCAAAATTTGTTTGAGCTCCAACGTTCACACCCTTCAAGCCGACTGTTGCAAAAGGCAAAGGGTCACCATTTTTTGCGTCAGTCACCACTCCAGTTATTACATATTGGGCATTCGTATTTTGATAAATTAATATAAAGATTAAAGCAATTAGTAGTTTTTGGATTTTGGAATAAGCCATTCTATGTAGGAATGTTTAAAGAAATAAAATATTTTTTTTATCGAATTTACATTATTTAGATGCAATATCAAATTTGCTCTCATAATACAGACATTTCATCTATTCAAAACCCCTATTCGGCGGTAAAAATCTTATTAAAAGATTAAAAGGCGATTATACGTTTACTTTCTCTATGATAAGTGTTTATATATCCTCCTAAAAAAAATCACTACCCTAAATAAAGTTACATTTAAGGTAGTGACTTACTATTAATGAATATTTGTTTATTTTAAAAAAGCAATTAATTTTTCCACCGCCCTAGCACGGTGCGAAATCTTTCCTTTTTCGTCAATACTCATTTCAGCAAAGGTTAAATCAAAACCTTCGGGGACAAAAATTGGGTCATACCCAAACCCTTCATTCCCCTTTAATTCCTCAATAATTGTCCCTTTAATGATACCTTCAAATTGAGTTACGTCTCCGCCTAAAATCAGCGTAATTACCGTTCTGAATTGTGCAGAACGATCTTCTTTACCAGCAAGGTTTTTTAATAGCAAGCTGATATTATCTGCATGGCTTCTTTGTTCTCCTGCATAACGGGCTGAAAAAACGCCGGGTTCGCCCCCAAGTGCAGCTACTTCTAGCCCCGAATCGTCAGCAAAACAATCTACCTGATAATGTTCGTACAAATATTGTGCCTTTTGTAAAGAATTGGCTTCTAATGTATTACCTGTTTCTGGCAATTCTTCACTACAGCCTATCTGGCTGAGGGTGAGTAGTTCAAAATTTTGTCCTAATATGGCTTGAACTTCTTCCACTTTATGGGCATTGTTCGTAGCAAAACAGAGTTTTTTCATAATAAAATAAATAAAAAGCCTCCTCAAGAAAAATGAGGAGGCTTCAAATGAGGTAATATATTTATTTAACTGCAGTAACTTCTATTTCAAAATTCAATGGCGAATATGGTGGAATAGAATAAGCCCCAGTGGTATTATCTATTTTTCCAGCTGTTCCATAACCTAATGAAGAAGGAAACACAAAATTACCTTTATCTCCTACTTTTAGTTTAGCAACAGCTTCTTCAAAACCTGCAACCGTTGAACCTTGTCCTAATACAAAGCTAAAACTTCCTGTATCAAACTGTTCATTATAAATATAAAAGCCATTACTATCTCTTTTCTTTGTCGGATATAATAACTTTCCTGTATAAGTTACTGTAACCGTTTGACCAGATTTTACTAGTTCTCCTGTAGTAGCTTGTTTTGTTATTACATATTGTAATCCGCTACTACTTGTGTTGACAGTCAACCCTGCAAATTTACTTTGTACAAATTCACCAACTTGCTCTACTTCTGTACGTGTAGAAATTAACTGTAGTGTTAAAATTGTTGGTTCTGTATATTGGCTTGTTTCAGGAAAAATAAATACGCCTTTTTCGCCTTCTTTCAACAAACTAACAGGGACATTTAAAAGGCTATTATAGGTTAGATATGGATAACCAACAGGTACTGATGTTGTACTATCAAGCAAGGTTCCATCTAACTTCCTATATGTATAATAAACTTTTACTAATTCTGTTGCCTTTGGGCTTCTTCCTGTGGCATTAATAGTCGTCAGGTTGTAATAAGCTCCAGAACTAGCATCTTTGGTAAGAGTTAGGTTATTATCTTTACCGAATTGAATTACCTTGTTCTCATTGTCAAGATACCTCTGTGTTGTATCTTCTCCTGAGCTCATGCAGCTACTTAGTAAACCTACTATACTAGCCAGCATCAGCCAAAATGTACTTTTGTTCATAATTTATTTATTTTTATTGATCCTTTAATGCTACTATTTCGACTTCAAAAATAAGGGGGGTATATGGCGGTATTGTTGTATTACCAGTTGAACCATATCCCAAAGCAGACCTGAAAATTAATGTTGCTTTTTCACCTAACTTCATTTTATTAATACCAACTACGAAGCCAGTCACAAATGAAGTTGATGATGAACCAACTGTTAAACTCAAAGAGTCTGTTTTACCAACATTGGTATCAAAGACTTCTCCGCTCAGGAACTTACCTGTGTATTTTATCTTAGCTACTTTTCCCGAAATTAAATCTGCCGACCCATCTCTTGTTTTGATGTATCTAACACCTTCGGTTGTTTTTTCAGTAACTGTAATCTTATTTTTAGCAATATAGTGGTCAATATCGGCTTCTTCGCCGAAAGTGTAGAAATATGAAATATCACAACGCACTGGTTGATTCGCCGCTAGATTCGGAAATGCTACTCCTGCGCCAACTAATCTTGAAGGTAAAATAAACGAACCTGTTTCACCTTCGTGCATTAAATAAAGAAATTTCAAAAAGATATTAGTATTTACTCCGTTATGATAAAACGTAAAAGGCTTATTGGTTAGTACTGACGAGCTATCAATTTTAACACCATCTAGTCTTGTAATTACATAATGCACGCTAATAGTATCTCCCAATATTATTTGGCGACCACTAGGATTTGCCTTATTGATAGCATAATAAACCCCATTTGAAGCTTTTTGCATCGTTAGGCTTTTACTACTGATATACTGCTGAATTTGTGTTTCGTTTTGTTGGTCGATTACATTCTCTTCCAATACAACTGTTGAAAGACATGAACTGAGCATACACACTAGCGCCCCAAACACTAAAAGGTTTAATAATTTGAACTTCATCATTACTGACTGTTATTTGATTATCAGTTATTCGTTAAATCATAACGAAACTAAACTCCTAAATGAAACGCAAAATAACGAAATCCATTGCTGTTAATTCGTTAAAAACTGTTAAAATGGCACAAAACAAAAAAGGTAAGCAAAAAAGTACAATAAAATCTTTGAAAAAATTAAAAACAAGCCTCATTGGGTTATGCTTTTAATTTTTTCTTTTCATTGTCCTTCGTACTTACCTTCTTGTAAGGGCTATTGTCCTCCTTTTTTGAAATCGATTGCTTCAACAGTAAATACTAAAGCAGAGTTTGCAGGAATCGGACCTTGAGCAGCTTCGCCATATCCTATTTGAGGAGGAATCAAGAAAGTACCTTTTCCGCCTTTTTTCATCATCAACAATGCTTCATTGAAGCCAGGAATCATACCACCGATAGGCATATCTAATGGGCTTGGGCTTTGGTCAAACACTTTTCCATCTAAAAACTTGCCTACATACATACATTTACAAACATCACCAGTTTTTGGTGTTTCGCCAGTACCTTCTTTTGTAATGACATATTGTAAACCTGATGGAGTAGTTTTGAATGCTAATCCAGATTTCTTAACATAGTCAGCCATCAATTCAGGCAATTTAGCTTTACGTGCTTCAGCCTCAGCTTTTGCTTTTGCTTGGTCAGCAGCCATATCTTTTTCAAATTCAGCTTTAGACTGTACTTTCAAGATTTTAACTGTATATTTTAAATCTGAACCTTTCTTTAAGAATGGAGGTAATTGTTGTCCACCTTTTGCCAAAGAATCTACAGGAACAAAAATTGTTGCACTATCTCCTACTGAAAGTAAGCGTAATCCATCTTCAAAAGAACCTTTGAAACCTGATACTCCAGCAGGTTGTAACATGGCACGTGCTGGCTGAGAAGCTGGAGATTCTTGAAGAACAGAATCAGTTGAGTTTTGAATTTTAGCAGTAAACGAAATGATATCTCCGTCTTTTAATTTTTTTGCTTTGTCATCGTGACTATGAATTTGGATTTTCACTCCGTCTTTTACTTCTACACGATTCTTGTTACATGCAACCATCATGCTGGCAGCAAACAATACAACACTGATTCTTTTTAACATTTTGTTTGATTTTATTGATTTTATTTTTGTTTTATGACTCAACAAGAGTTTTTATTTTTAAAGGGGTACTGCCAATAATTCTGATTGATACTCTGGTAATATACTAATAAATTTTTCGACGGTTGCGTCTAAACCAATCCCTGTAGTTTTTCCGCCAGAGGCATTTTTGTGTCCTCCGCCACTAAAATATTTTGAAGCTATTTTATTTACAGCAAACTCTTCCACAGAACGGAAAGACATTTTTACAGCTTCTGGTCTATCTACAATAATAGCCGACATCACCATTCCTTCAATTTGTAAACCATAATTTACAATGCCTTCCGTATCGCCAGTTTGTGAATTAAAACGCTTTAGTTCTTCTTCGGTAACAGTAAAATAGGCAACCCTGTATTCTGGCAACACTACTAGTTTTTCAGAAAGTACATAGCCTAAGAAATTTAAGCGTTCGGCAGTAGTGCTATCATAGATTCTACGGTGAATCAGATTGGTATTAACGCCTATTTCCATAATGTCTGCTACAATCCTATGCACGGCTGGCGTAGTACTTGGATGACGGAACGAGCCAGTGTCTGTCATTATTCCTGCATACAAGCATTCACAAATAGCCACATCTAACAAAGCTTCGTCTCCTAAAAGAACAATTAACTGGAATATTAACTGTGCAGTAGCAGCGGCATTGGTATCATGATAACTAAACTGGGCAAAATCTTCAGGAAAAGTATGATGGTCAATCATCACTTTGATTGCCTGCGACTGCCTAACAGGCTCGGTCATACTTTCAATACGCGATAGTGCCGAGAAATCTAAACAAAAAATTACTTCAGCCTCAGCAATTAATTTATTAGATTTTGCTCTTAATTTATAATCTTCATAATTGATGACCTCCTCATTGTTAGGCATCCAAAATAAAAATTTAGGGTAATCAGATGGCGTGATTACTGTAATTTGATGTCCCTTCTTTTTTAAATATCTTGCTAGTCCTAATGATGACCCAAGTGCGTCTGCATCGGGTTTAAAATGGGTTGTAATTACAATTTTTTTGGGCGTATTTATCAACTCACGAAAGGCTTCAAGATTTTGCATTATATACGATTGATTATCAGGATATTATGTTTTATTCTAAAAATGAATAGCAAAGTTAGCGAGAATTCTCCACAAAAAAAGCTGCAAGGTTTCTAAAACCTTACAGCTTTGTCGTAATTTTGCAGAAATAATCTATTTAAAATCAGTTTTATAACTTTTTAATAAGATTTAATGCATTTCAATGACTTCAAAATTACATTCCACACATTTCATAAATCCAAAATATGGCAACTAACAGAACTTTTACAATGATTAAGCCCGATGCAGTAGCTGAAGGTAATTCGGGAGCAATTATTAAAATGATTGAAGAAGCTGGTTTCCGTATTGTAGCTATCAAAAAAACGCTACTTACTAAGGAAAGAGCAGGAGAGTTTTATGCAGTTCACGCTGAAAGACCTTTTTATGGTGAATTATGCGACTATATGTCGTCGGGGCCAATTATTCCAATCATCTTGGAAAAAGAAAATGCAGTATTAGATTTTCGTACTTTAATAGGAGCAACAAACCCTGCTAATGCAGCAGAAGGGACTATTCGTAAAGCTTTTGCTAAATCAGTTCAAGCAAATGCTATACATGGTTCTGATTCAGATGAGAATGCATCAATAGAAGGATTCTTCTTTTTCGGAGGTATCGAGCAATTCTAAAATATGATGTTAATGATAAATATGAGTAGCAAGGATTATTTTACTACTCGTATTTATCATTATCCCCCAAATCCTCTCCAATAATTCTACTTGCCGCTTGCTTCAATTTTCCAAAAAAGCCCAAAGAGCTTTTCTTTCCGTTGGTTTCAGCAGTTTTGGTATTTTCTCTACCGTTTTTATTAATACCAGTATTATTATTGATAGGGACGATTGGTATAATTACAGGCGCATCTTTTCTAAGGATTTTATAGCCTTCTTCGCGCTCGTCTATTTCTCTGATTCCTTTCCAAACCAAGCCTACGGCTGTAGAATAGGTTGGATTTTTAATTTCTTCAGTAAATGATTTTCCTAAGTTTTCGTTTGGATAACCGATTCTTACGTCTCTTTGCGCTACTCTTTCAAAAAGTTGATCGATATATGGCATTTGCGCAGTACCTCCTGTGATAACAATACCACAGTTGATTCTATTTAAGTAGCCCGAACGAGTGATTTCGGCTACGACCAATGTCATAATTTCTTTGAGTCTTTCTTCAATGATGATGGCAATATTTTTTACCGAAACTATTTTAGGCTTACGTCCATTAGCACTCGGGATAGAAACTACCTCTTCGATAGCTACTTCTTCCGCAATAGCCGACCCAAATTTCACTTTCAATTGTTCTGCTTGTTCTACAGATACGCCACATCCCTGTTCAATATCAGTAGTAACTGAATCTCCAGCAAATGGTAGTACTGCGACATGCCTAACTATTCCTTTATAGTAAATTACGATTTCTGTAATTCCACTTCCTATATCAACTAGTGCAACGCCTGTTTTCTTTTCTTGTTCTGTCAATACAGCCAATGAAGCAGCCAAAGGAGAATAAACCAATCCACCTTCAATCTCCATTTTATCTTTTGAGCGTTCAATACAGCGTTTTGTTTTATCTAACTCAGCTTGTGGCGAAACAATCATTAAAAATTCGCCTTGCAATTTTAATCCACTAATACCTACTGGTTCTTGAATACCATTGGCAGAGTCTACAGAATATTCCTGAGGTAAATTATGAACAATAGCATTCCCCTGCGAAATAAAAGTTCGCTGGGCATCATTGGCAACTTGGTCTACATCTGTAACAGTTACTTCTTCACCACGAGTTTGTCTGGTAATACCAGCCTTATGTTTTGAACTATGTATGTTGGGACCAGCGATACTGGCTACAACTCCTCTGATATGAATGTTAGCTTGGTTTTCAACTTGCTCAATAGCAGACTGAACTGCTTCTATTGTTTTATTGACATTCAAAACGACACCTTTGGAGACTCTTCCAGTGGTGTCGGCTTTACCCAAACCAAGAATCTCCAACTTGCCCAAACTGTCAAGTCTGCCAGCAACAACACTTACTTGCTTACTGCCTATGTCAAGTCCAACGATTATTTCATTCATGGAAGGTAGAATTTAAATAATTTGTGATAAAAAAATAGCTCCACAATAAACTTTCCCAATAAGCCACCTAAGGTAACTACTCTTATTGAATAATTATTTACCGAATAATAAAGCTTATGGTAAAATGCCATTTTTACTCACAAATAATCTGATTTCTGTATTTTACACTTACTTTATGATAGGTATCCCACCCTTTTACGGGCAAAATATCCTTATAAAAAATTTTAATTTTCTTAAATTTTGCTTCAATATCAATGCCCATTCCAAATTCTATCACATGATTCCCTATTTCGGGCACCATTGTAATCCCACCATCTTTCTCAACGATTAATTGTGTTATTTGTGCTTTCCAAAAAGTATCCTCATTGATTGCATTGATTAGTTCTAAGATAGGTTTACTTTTTATTTCTTTTAAATTTTGTATTTTTTCAAAATACCCTCCCGAAAGCAGTAAAACTCTGGGAGTAAAATGCTGAGAAATACCGATAAAATCGCCTTTCTCTGTTACGTAACTATCTGAACCTTTATTAAATAATACTCGGGCGAGTGGTGTGTGTTCTACAATATCTATTGTCATTTCTCCACTTAAATCTCGGTGAACCTGACACGACTTTACTAATTTATTTAAACTAACTTTTTTTTCTATTTTCTTAAAATCAATCTTATCAAAAGGTTTTCCCTCTGGGCTATCCACTACATTTGGGCTAACAATGGCTAATATTTCATTAGCCGTCACTAATTTACTTTCATTTGCCCCTTCAATTCTTACATTTATCTTCTTACATTTCTGATGATGATGAACATTTTCAGCATAAATTACAATCAACAGTAAGACTATAGCTAGTACTGTTGGCCAAATCCATTTTTTAATTTTTCGTAAGGGGTTCAATGTAATTTAATTAAGGTTATTGTTATCAAGCAATTAGAAAAGTCTATTCATACCCTAATGAAACTAATCATTATACTATGAAAATTTCTAAAAGTTTGAAAAAACCATACGAAATTAAAAAAAATAACTTAAAACCTTCACATTATTTATTAAAAGGCAATTAAGTACCCAAAAAAGTGGAAAAAGTGTTAATTCTTCTATTTTTCTAAATATAAAAAAGTATCACAGTACAAAAATCTTTAATAAATAGCTGGAAACTTTGTAGGATAACATTCAGCCATCAATTGGTAGGCCGTATCCACTACATTCTCAACGTTTGGTTTAGAAAAATAGTCACCATCTGAACTATAAGCTGGTCGATGTGGCACAGCCGCCATACAAACTGGTTTGACATCTAAATACCTGTAGGCATTTTGTCCATCCACTACTTGTTGCATCATATAGGCCGAACCTCCGCCTGGCATATCTTCATCAGCAAATATTACTCTGTTTGTTTTTTTAATCGATTTAACAATTTTATGCGAAATATCAAATGGCATCAGTGTCTGTACATCTATTACCTCTATAGAAATATCCATGTTTTCTAATTGGCGAGCGGCCTCCATCACAATTCTGCACATTGAACCATAAGTAACAATTGTAATATCTCTTCCTTCACGAATTACCTCTGGCACACCCAATGGTACTTTTGTTTCATACAGATTGACTGGCAATTTTTCTTTCAATCGATAGCCATTCAAACATTCAATGACGATTGCTGGGTCATCCGAACTTAATAATGTATTATACATTCCTGCTGCTTGTGTCATATTTCTTGGCACACACAAATGGATTCCTTTTAAGCCACCTAATAAAACCGACATGGGCGAGCCTGAATGCCAAATTCCTTCTAAGCGGTGTCCTCTTGTTCTAACAATCAAGGGTGCTTTTTGTCCTCCTACTGTTCTATACTGCAAACACGCTAAATCGTCTGATAAAGTAGCAAAAGGATAAAATATATAATCGAGATACTGTATTTCAATGATTGGACGTAGCCCTCTCATTGCGGCACCAATTCCCTGACCTACTATGGTCATTTCTCTGATTCCAGTATCTGTAATTCTCAACTCTCCAAATTTCTCTTGTAAACCTGCCAATGTTTGATTTACGTCCCCAATTTTCCCCACGTCTTCACCTAAAATAAAAATTCTGGGGTTTGTACTGAACAAATGGTCGAAATTTTTATTTAAAATCTCTCTTCCATCTAAAAGTGGGGAATTAATTCCATACTCTGGTTTAATTTCTTGTACTTTTAATGGCGAATATTTCGAAATACTGAACTGACTAGAATTAAATCGTTGGTCATTCTTAGCATCAGTTTCTTCAAGCCATTTTTTTAATCCTTGCTTAGTAGAAGAATTTTCCAATCGTAAAGCTCTCAGTGCTTTCCTAGCGGCTACTACATTCTCATGATGAATTGGATTAACAGCTTTGCGTAATTCCTCCGCTATTTTTTTAATCTCAACGCCATTTTCACTTTCAGCAGCAGCTTGGTATAACAAAGAAAGTAAATCTTCTCTTTCTGGCTTTATCGAGTTCATATAAGCAGTCCAAGCAGCTTTCTGGCATGCTTTCGCTTCTTTGATTGCTTCACTATCAATGCTTTCCAACTCTGCTTCAGTAGCAATTCCTTCAGCAATAATCCATTCTCTGAATTTTAAATTACAATCAAAATCCACTTCAAATTTTAGTCTTTCCGCAGACTTATATCTTTCATGTGACCCTGAGGCAGAATGACCTTGCTGTTGTGTAGCATCTTCTACATGTACTAAAGACGGAATGTGGTATTCTCTGGCCAATGTTGCTGCTTTTTGATATGTTTCCATCAAAGCGACATAGTCCCAAGCCTTTACCGTAAAAATTTCTATGCCAGCCCCATCTTCATTTCTTTGATAACCAGCCAAAGCTTTGGAGATAGACGATTTTGTTGTTTGATATTCAGAAGGAACAGATATACCGAAGCCATCATCCCATACTGACATCACCAAAGGAATTTGTAACACCCCTGCTGCATTCACACATTCAAGGAACATTCCTTCTGAGGTAGAAGCATCTCCAATAGTAGAGAAGCATACTTCATTACCATTACGGGTAAATTTTTCTGAAATTTCGTGAAGTTCTGGTAGTTGTCTATATAATTTTGAAGAATATGCCAACCCCACTGCCCTCGGCATTTGCCCAGCGGTTGAAGAAACACCTGCGACAGAATTAAATAATTTTGTTTGGTCCACCCACTCTCCTTCTTCATCTAGCCATCGGGTTGCATGATGATTATTCATGGCTCTTCCTCCTGTGTGTGGGTCGAATGCAATGTCTGGATGTCCGTATAATTGAGAGAAGTATTGCGTCCAAGTCATATCGCCAACTGCGGCTACAATGGTTTGGTCACGATAATATCCTGAAACAAAGTCTCCTGCTTTCATTGCTCTAGCTAAAGCCAGTTGACAAAGCTCCTTACCATCACCATAAATTCCAAATTTAGCACGCCCTGCAAAAACTTCCTTTCTTACAATAAGGCTACACTCACGACTCATGCGAGCAACCTTGTAATCAGTCAAGACTGATTCTTTGGTAAATACTATTGTTTCTGACAGAAGTGTGTTTTCCAAGACAGTGAGATGGGTAAAAATGAACGATAATATACAAGTTTCAGTACCAAAAATAACAAAAATTAATTAGGGTAACAAATGTAAAGCTTTCAACAAAGTAATTTATACCCTTGTTAATGATTTGTTAAAACCTATAAAACATTTTGTAAAGCATCTATAAGACTTTATTTTTGTTTTGTGAATTAAGGTTAATTTTTATTAAATTAATCAAAATTTTCATTTTAAAGCATCGTTTAACACTTTGTTATAATTATAATAATTTTCACATTTATTTTAACATCATTTTAAAACAAAACTATTAAAGCTAATATGAAAAAATTACTTTTCGTTTTTGCATTGGTATTTGTTGCTTCTTTTGCTAATGCTCAAGGAGTGATTAAATTCAAATCAGAATCTCATGATTTTGGTAAAATAGAAGAAGGCGTTGTAGCTACTCACGTTTTTGAATTTACAAATACAGGTACTGCTCCAGTTGTTATTTCTAATGCCTCTCCTTCATGCGGTTGTACAACACCAGACTGGACTAAAGAGCCTGTAATGCCTGGTAAAACTGGTAAGGTGACAGCAGCATTTAGCTCGGCTGGCAAAAGTGGTGTTTTTCAAAAAACAGTTACTGTCATTAGTAATGCAGAGACTCCTCAAATAGTATTATCATTCAAAGGCGAAGTAGTTCCAAAAGGTACTCCTGCTGAAGCTGCTGCTCCTGTAGCACCTGCAAAAGCTCCAGCCAAAAAGAAATCGACAAAATAAGATTTTCTAAAATTTTAGAAAAAAGGCGTAGACAGCAATGTTTACGCCTTTTTTGTTTTTTAAGTGCTTTAATAAATCCAAAACGTTATTGCTTGCGTAAATCTGTTTAGAAATGTTTAGAAACAATAACTTAAACAACCGCCAGTTAAAATGAAAAAGTTAATATTAGTATTAGGAATAGCTTATTGTAGTGCTACTGCATTCTCATCAAAAGCTCAAAATGTTACTGTAGGTCAAGAGGCAATGTTACCCGCCAAGAACATTGTTCAAAATGCAGTTAATTCTAAAGTACATACTACTTTAGTAGCCGCAGTAAAAGCAGCCGATTTAGTAGGTACTCTTCAAACGAAAGGACCCTTCACAGTTTTTGCTCCTGTAAACGACGCTTTTGAAGATTTACCTGCGGGAACAGTAGAAAATTTATTAAAACCAGAGAACAAAGCAACCTTAGTGAAAGTTTTAACGTACCATGTTGTAGCAGGCAAGTTAGACTTCAATGCAATCGCAAAAGCTATTAAGGCCGGCAACGGAACTGCTACATTAAACACTGTGAGTGGTGGCAAATTATATGCAATGATGAATGGGTCTCATAATATCATGTTAAAAGATGAAAATGGAGGCACTTCAAACATTAGTACATATGATGTCTATCAGTCGAATGGTGTAATTCATGTGTTAGATGCCGTAGTATTACCCAAAATGTAATCCCTTATCTAAAAGGTATGAAGTTAGTTATGAATACTTTCTTCACGCCTAATAGACAGGTGTGGTTTAATAATGGGTAATGTACAAAGGGCTTTCTTTTTGGAAGTCCTTTGTTTTCAAAACGCTTATTTCTCTTCACTCGTCTTCCCAATTATCCACGCTACCTTTCTAATTATTTAAGTAAGCGTAAAACAGTAATGTATTATTGTCTCGTAACATTTTCATATAAATGAATGATTATTAAACCATTAGATTAATTTTATAAACACACATTGTTTCAATCATAGAATATTGGAATAATCCCATTATCTTTATTAAGCCCTTTTATAAGAAGGTAAAGTATGAAAAAACTTCCTTAAACATAACTACTATTTTGTTGTTACATTAAGAGAAGTTATTCTTCACATCATCTTACATTCATTGAGAAGCAAACACTCATGTCTAAACGCAAAACCATTATAGCTGAAGAAGCGCTCGTTGCCTTACTGCAAAGTCAGGATGAGCGAGGATTCTCCATCTTGTATGATAATTACTCATCAGCACTTTACGGCGTTATTCTGAAGATAGTTCGCTCAGAAGAGGTAGCCGCTGACGTCATGCAAGACACCTTTGTGAAGATTTGGCGAAATATTGAAGCTTATAATCGTACCAAAGGAACATTATTTACATGGATTCTGAATGTGGCTAGAAATACAGCCATTGATAGAATTCGTTCACAAGAATTCCAAAATTCGCAGAAAAACCACGATATTGACGAACATGTAAATGTCATCGATAACCAAGGGGGAAGTCAATTTGATATTGATGCTATTGGGGTAAAAAAGGTAGTAGAATACCTAAAACCTGAGCATCAACAAATTATTGATTTACTTTATTTCAAAGGGTATACTCAAGCCGAGGTTGCTGAAGAATTCGGTATTCCGTTGGGAACCGTTAAAACAAGAGTAAAATCTGCCATTACACAGCTAAGGCAGTATTTTGTTCAATTTGGATTGATATTCCTTACTGGATTTTTTGATTTGTAATTGAACGATTTAATGATTGCTCAACACAAGTCAATCAGAAATCAATCTTTCACAGAAATCAACCACGATCAACATTTATAAAAATGAACATTCAAGAATACATAGAATCGGGTATTTTGGAAAGCTACTTACTAGGAGTTACCAGCCCTGCGGAATCCGCGGAGGTAGAACGCCTCGTGGAAGAGTATCCCGCCCTTCAGATGGAACTGATGGCCTTACAGGGTACGCTTGAAAATTATGCTCTTCAATTTGAACAAGAACCTCCTGCTACTCTTAAGAATAGAGTAATGGAAGCCCTTACGATAGAACAAACTAACACTGAAAATACTGGGAAACAGTCCCTTGAATTACCATTGCCTAAAGAATCTGAAAGTAATATTAAGCCCTTGAGGACTTATAATACTTGGCAAATGGCAGCATCATGGGTGCTTTTAGCCCTAAGTATTGCAGGCAATGTTTGGTTCTTCACTAATTGGCGAAATTCTGAAGAGAAAGTCCTTGCTTTGGAGTCTCAGAATCAAATTTTAGCGCATGAAGGGCAAACCTTAAAAGCTAATTATCAAGAAGAAGTAGCGATTTTGCGAAGTCCTCATGTAAAAATTGTTCCCTTAGCAGGTCAGAAAGATTTTCCAACTGCTAGCGCTGTGGTATATTTTGACCAAACGAGAGAATCGGTATATTTATCTGGGCTCAATTTACCAACCGCACCTGCTGGAAAACAATATCAGCTTTGGGCTATTGTTGACGGCAAACCTGTTGATGCAGGGATGATTGATGGGAATTCAATATTGTTAAAAATGAGGTCATTCTCGACAGCCGCAGCCTTTGCGATTTCATTGGAGAACACTGGCGGTAGCACTACTGAGGCAGGGCCAAAAGGAGCTATTTATGTAATGGGAGCTGTTTAGAGTTGTGAGTGAGGAATGCTCCGCCGTTATGATTGAGAGCAGTCTTCCGCTGACGTTTAAATATTTATATACACTATTTAATTATCAATAAAAAAGCCTAAAAGTGTTTAAAATTCACTTTTAGGCTTTTTTTTATATTTATTTTTCATCGAACTAATTAATACCTGATACCCGAAATCCGATACCTGAGTACCCCTATATTATTCCTCTCGATTTAAGTTCAAGGTATTTGTTTACAGTATTTACCGTGAGGTTTTGAGGAGGCGTTAATAATGCCTGAATACCATACTGACCTAATTCACGGACTATTTGCTGTTTTTCGTAAAAGTATTTCTCCGCAATCGTTTTATGATATATTTCTTCGGTGGTTACTGCTGGTTTATCCAACAATGTTTTTAGCTCTGTATTTTCGAAAAAGATAACCATTAACAAGTGGTCTTTGGCAAGTTTTCTAAAATAAGGCAATTGTCTTCGCATAGATGTTACCGTTTCAAAATTAGTGTACAACAATAGTAAACTTCGCTGGCGAATATGGGTTTTAGCGTAAATGTATAAAGCTTCATAGTCGGTTTCTAGAAACCTTGTTTTTTGTTTATACAGTAATTCCAAGATTTTAGTCATCTGTCCACCCCTTTTATCTGCCGCTAAAATCTGTCCAATTCTATCTGAAAAAGTAATTACGCCCGCCTTATCTTGTTTGTTAATGGCAATGTTGGATAAAATCAGCGTTGCATTTATGGCGTAGTCTAACAACGATAGGCCATCAAAGGGCATCTGCATTACCCTTCCTTTATCTATCAAGCAATATACGTTCTGTGATTTTTCTTCTTGGTAAGCATTCACCATTATATCGTTCCGACGAGCCGTAGCTTTCCAATTAATATTCCGTATATCATCTCCCTGAACATATTGTCTGATTTGTTCAAATTCTTGACTTTGCCCAATTCTACGGATTTTTTTGATACCTAATTCAGTAAGCCTATTGGATATCGCCATTAATTCATAAGCCCGCATTTGTAGAAAAGAAGGATATACAGCCACCATTTTTTCATTAGAAAACTGATACCGACGTTTTAATAAACGAATAGGGCTTTTTACATATACATTCACCGCACCAAAACTGTACTCTCCTCTTTTGGTCGGGCGTAGTTGATATTCAATAATTTGCTTTTCCGACGATTTTAAAGTCGTGTTAAATAGTAAATCTCGTTTCTGAAATTGAAAAGGAATTTCATCGATTATTTCCAGTAAGATTGAAAAGCTATAACGGTTTTCGATAAAAATAGCAATTGGGTTTTCATCGCCATTTGAAAGCCTCTCAGGAACATTTCTTTCGCAGAGAATCCCTTTCTTAGTTTTATATAAAATAATGCCATCTATTAATAGCATTAATATCAACACCATAAAAAACAGCTGTGTAATACCCAATAAGAAAGGGAATACAAAAGCCAATACAAACAAAAAGACAATCCCGACAATAAAGTAATATACTACTTTAGCAATATACAAGGACTTGAAAAAATGTATCATATTTGTTTCACGGGATGATTAGCGGGTGCTTTTTTTAACGTATCAACAGGTGTTAGCTTAGGAGAATTCACGGCCTTACGTCTATCTTCTAGTTCTATTTTTACCTCTTCATAAATATTTTTAAAAACCTTGGGGTTTAATATATAATACTTTAAGCTAACATTAAACGTTGCAGTATCAGTTTGGTGTTTTTTCATGACCTTCCAACGTAGGCGTTGATACACCAACAAAGAAGAGTCTTGGCTACCCAAGTGCATATTATTTACACTAGCCTCGGCTTCATGAATGTCTGCCAAGATTTTTGCCATCTTATCTTGTTCAATCAAGTTTGCGGGCTTATCTTCCGAACCGCAAGCTATCAACAAAGTTGCTATCAACAGAATTATTAATCTCATATTTCAAATTTACAGGGAATTTGGCTAGTTTTAAACTTGTAAAAGTTTTTTAAGTAAAATTATGAAATGATTTTTGTTTGAAGCACGCTTCAACGAATGATAATAATAAATGACTCCCAACGAATTTTTAGCCAAGCTTTATAAATATGAAATTAAAATCCGCAAGGCTGTTACTTCACAGATGCGGGGAAATTTTCATTCTATCTTCAAAGGCTCTGGTCTAGAATTTAGCGATTTACGACAATATCAATACGGCGATGATGTTCGCTTGATTGACTGGAATACTTCTGCCAAAGGGCATGGGACATATGTTAAAATCTTTAAAGAGGAAAAAGAACAATCTGTTTTTTTTGTAGTTGATGTAAGTGCCTCGCAAGATGTAGGCCGAACCGACCGTTCTAAATTAGATACTACTAAAGAAATTTGTGGGGTATTGGCACTATCGGCCATTAAAGAGGCAAGCCATGTGGGGCTATTGTGTTTTTCTGACCAAAAAGAAAAGTATATCAAACCTGCCAATACGCTAAAACATGGTTATCAAACGATACTGGAATTATTTAAGCTAAAAACAGAATCTACAGGAACGAATCTGAAAAAGATGATTTTGTTTACGCTGAATGTATTAAAACGGAGAAGTTTGGTCATTTTAGTGTCTGATTTTATTGATACTGGTTATGAAGAAAACCTCAAAGCGTTGGCGCGTAAACACGATTTAATCGTTATTCATTTATACGACCAGCGAGAAACCAATTTACCTCGTTTGGGTATTATTCCAGTGTATGATACTGAAACACGTAAAACGATATGGGTAAATGCTTCGTCAAGTTGGTTTAGAAATCGGATGAAAATACTTTTCGATAAAAACTCTCAACAAGTAGAACAGGTGTGTAAACAACATAGAGCCAATTATTTAGCCATTGATGCTTCCGAAAATTATGTACCTAAACTAATAAAATTATTCAAAGTAAGAAAGTAGATTATACAAACCCATTGGTTGTAAAACTCAGTATGAACCCTTTTTTAATGAAGCATTCAAACATTAACTTCACAGATTCATTAAAAGAAACATCAAAGATTACTGTTGCCTGCAAAGTTTTCAAAACTTTACAGGTGTTTCAGCATAGGTTCAACTTTGGTATTAATACTATTAAGTTTTATATCCTACATCTTAAATCCTATGGCTTAACACCCAAACCTTACTCAAAGGCTAGTGTCTTGCGTCTTGTATCTTACGTCTTGTATCTTACATGCTGTCTTCCAATCACTCATACAAATGCTCAAAATACTTACTGGAAATTGCCTCGAGGGAAATTCATGAGTGAGAGTTTGAAAGTAGGTTTACCCATAAAATATGCATTGAGTTATCGACACAAGCCAACGGCGGATGTTTTCTTTCCAGATTCTACGTTCAATTATGCCCCCTTTGAATTAGTTTCTCGAGAATACTTTCCAACCATTACGGACGAAAAAGGTAGTCTTGATAGTGCTATTTATACCCTCATTTCATTTGAAGTAACCCCTGTACAAGAACTTAGCTTACCTATTTTTGTCAAAGAACAACTGGACTGTACGAGTGTATTTGCTCCTATGGATTACGTTCGCTTGAAAGGTACAATTGCTGAAAGTGGACAAATGGATACGCTATCCTTAAAAAAGGATACTAATGTTATCCTTTTATCGCAACAGCCTAACTATCCCTTAATATTTCTATTTATTATTGGGCTAAGTTTTTTAGGTGTTCTGACGTTTTGGTTTTTTGGTACTCCTATCAAAAGACAGATTAAACTCTTTCAATTCAAGCGACGATATGATGAGTATCAAAGAAGTTTTCAAAGGTTGAGCAGGGCTACTGACGACCAGAAAAAAGGACTAGAAAATGTAGAAAAAGCGGTAATCCTCTGGAAAAAATATGTGGAACGCCTAGAAAGTAAGCCCTTTACTACTTTTACGACGAAAGAGATTCTAGATAATTTACAAGACATTCGTTTGTCGGAGGCACTCAGAGAAATTGATGCTACAGTGTATGGAGGTATTTATTCAAAAAAAACAGCCTCTTCATTGGATATTCTTCAAGAACTGGCAGAGACTCTTTATCGAAAACATCGAAAAGTTCTGGTGCAAAGTTCTTAACTTGAACGAATTACATTTTTATGCAAGATTGGTTTTCAAAATATTGGTTTTTACCCTCTACCCTTTTAGGTTTTGATTGGGCACACCCTTTTTTTCTGTATGGATTGGCCGTTATTCCATTGCTTTTTCTACTGAGGAGTTGGCTTCGTGGCGGTGCTATCCAAAAATTAAACATTTCTTTCCCTGCTAACGATATTCAATCTAACTGGATAAGTTATTTACGTTTTATTCCTGCCATTTTTTTAATATTATCTATTGCTACGATGCTCTTGGCGTTGGCTCGTCCACAAAAAGTTATTTCCGAAACTGAAGAATTTTCAGAAGGTATCGATATTATGCTTGCATTGGATATTTCTAAATCAATGGATAGCAAAGATATTCCGCCATCCAGACTAGTAGTGGCCAAAAAAGTAGCCAAAAAGTTTATTGCAGGCAGATTACATGATAGAATTGGTATGGTAATTTTTTCGGGTGAGCCTTACTCCTTATGCCCCCTAACAACAGACTATGAAATGTTGGATGAATATGTAGATGAAATTTCGTCGCAACTTATCCAAACCTCAGGTACGGCCATCGGAAATGCCTTAGGAATGTGTATCAATCGTTTAAGAGAAATAGAATCAAAAAGTAAAGTTGCCATCCTTATTTCTGACGGTGATAATACATCTGGTAATCTAGACCCTGTAACCTCCGCCTTACTAGCCAAGGCCTTTAGCATTCGTGTGTACACTATTGCTGTAGGAAGTAATAAAAATGAAACCGAAAAAGTAGACGAGGGTACGCTTCGTGAAATTGCGAAAGTAAGTGAAGGCAAATTCTTTAGGGCAAAAGATGCGAAGTCGTTAGAAACAATTTTTGAAGAAATTAACCTTTTAGAAAAGGTAGAAATCAAACAAAATAAAATGCGAAATGTACGTGATTTTTATCATGCTTATTTGCGTTGGTCTATTGCATTTTTACTTTTATCATTCGCTTTCAAAAACACCTTTATGGGCAATATTCTAGAAGATTAAAATAATTCAGTATTTTTTGATTCATTCACCTGCAATAAAATCCAACAAAAACTAAAATAAATCTAAAAAATCATATTTAAACACTATCTCGCTTAGATTTAATAATTCCTTAACATTCCGATAACTAAGTATTTATACCTTTGTGGCGAAATTACCAATATGAAAAACCACGATACTTGAAAACTTACTTAATAACCCAAAGTTTCTGTAAATTTTCAAGTTAACATTAGGGCAATTCTTTGCTCTTCAAATCAATAAAATAATGTTCGGATTAGACACGTCTCTATTCATTTTACTTTTCCTGTGTTTGTTTTTGGCTTGTGCTTTTGAGTTTGTCAATGGCTTTCACGATACAGCCAATGCTGTAGCTACAGTAATCTACACCAATTCGTTAAAACCAACACAAGCAGTAGTTTGGTCTGGTTTAATGAATTTCTTAGGCTTACTTACTGGCGGTGTGGGTGTTACTATGTCAATTATCGGTTTGCTTCCCACAGAGCTCCTCATCGACCCCAACGTCTATCACTCTATGGCAACTGCCTTAGCGATGTTGATTACTGCCATTCTTTGGAACTTAGGAACTTGGTATTTTGGCATTCCTGCTTCTTCTTCGCATACTTTAATTGGTTCTATTATTGGTATTGGTGTAGGTTATGCACTGCTTCCTGAAAATAAGGCCGGTTTAGAAACAGTTAACTGGGACAAAGCTATTGAAATTGGTAGAGCCCTTTTATTATCTCCATTATTTGGTTTTGCAGTGGCTATTGTATTGATGTACCTTATGAAGAAAGGTATTTCTAACAAAGATATTTTCAAAGAGCCCAAAAAAGATACTCCTCCACCAATGTGGATTCGTGCTATATTATTTACTACTTGTACATTGGTAAGTTTCTTCCACGGCCGTAACGACGGACAAAAAGGTATTGGTTTGGTAATGATGATTTTGATTGCTTTCTTACCAGGATATTTTGCGATTAATACAGATGTTGATCCTTTTAAACTACATGCTGAAGTAAATACTGTACAGCAGATAGTTACTAAAATAGATACAACAAAATTATCGGCTACTGAAAAAGAAGGATACCACAAAATCATTAAAGCTACGAATGGCTTAATTGTTATTTTGGATGATAAAACCCTTACAAACGATAATCTATCTGTTGATAAAAAATTAGAGATTCGTAAAGATGTTCTTTCTATCAACAAATATTCTAAAAAATTGACTGAAAGTGATGCTGTTACGTTGAGCAAAGACGATAGAGATGCTTTGAAAAAAGCTACTGCTGGTTCGGCTCCTGCATTCTTCACATTTGGTACTTCTTCAAGTGGCTTATCTTCTTTAACAGATTTTGCTCCTACTTGGGTAATGTGGATGATTGCTCTTTCATTAGGACTAGGAACAATGATTGGCTGGAAACGTATTGTAGTAACTGTAGGTGAAAAAATCGGGAAACAACATTTGTCTTATGCACAAGGTGCTTCTGCTGAATTAGTTGCTTCGTTTACGATTGCCTTATCTACTTTATATAAATGGCCTGTATCTACCACACACGTACTTTCTTCGGGTATTGCAGGTTCAATGGTGGCATCAAAAGGTATTAAAAACCTACAAGGTGGCACGGTAAAAAGCATCGTAATGGCTTGGGTACTTACATTACCTGTTACCATTTTGGTTTCTGCCACAATATTTTATTTACTACGTACTTTGATTGGATAATTCAATCATATAAAAGTCATGTGAGAGGAGGTTGTTCTATCACATGACTTTTAAGTATTATAGCATTTCAATTACCCCAACTACCAATATAGAAAATCCTAATGAAAAACTTTTTATTGTCGGCAATCCTATTGCTGACCATGTTAAACACATCCTTTTCCCAAAGTCCAAGGCAGTATTATCATATCTCGAATGGTTGGACAGACATCAATATCTCGGGAAAAATAGCTGGGAAATTTACTTGGCAATTAGAAAATCAACATCGCCGTGAAGATATGCAGGGTGACTACAATGCTGCTACCACCACAGGAAACCCTTACAACAACCTCAATCAACACGTTTTTCGTCCTTGGGTACATTATCAGTTTAACCCTAATGTTCGTTTTTCATTGATGCCTTTGGGCTGGATTGGCTCTAATCGTTTCGCAGAAGGTGCCCCTTCGGCTTTCTTTTCTGAAATCCGTGTCTCACCGCAAGTAATGTTAACACAAAATCTGGGAAGAGTACGCATTGATCATAGGCTACGATATGAATTCCGTTGGTTCGGAAAAAATCAGGCAGTTAATGATAAAAGCTTTATTTATGGTGGCGATTTCTCAACGACTACTTATAAAGAGCGTTTTCGCTATCAGATAAAAGTAACTGTGCCGATAAATCATGCTAAAATGGATGATAAAACATTATATGCACAGACTTATAATGAATTGTTTATCAATACAGGAGAGCAAGTAGGTAATACTAATTTATTAGACCAAAACCGTGTATTAATCGGACTTGGTTATAAATTCAATAAGTTTTTAGCTATTGAAGCAGGTTACATGCAACAAACGATATTTAAGTTTAATAATAGTGCGAAGAACAATGTTGATGTCAATAATATTCTTCAACTAAATTTAGCTGTGAGTAATTTTGAGCAATTGTTCAAGAAGTAATGAAATATGAGTCATTTTTAATATAAAATCATCAAAAAAGCGGTCAAAATTAGTTTTTTGACCGCTTTTTTGATGATTTTTTACGTTACTATATTAAGCTCTTTTTAGTTCAAATACTGTAATTTCTGGAGGCATCCCTACTCTACCTGGATAACCAATATAACCATATCCACGGTTTACATACAATTGTTGGTCTCCTTCTTGATATAATCCTCCCCATTGTTTATAAACATACTGTGCGGGCGTCCAAGTTTGTCCTGCCACTGTAATCCCGAATTGAGTACCATGCGTATGTCCAGAGAACATCACATCAATATCTTTATACTTTGTGTTTACTTCTTTATCCCAGTGGGTTGGATCATGGGATAGCAATAGTTTCACAGGCGCTTCTTCCGTGCCTTTTACTGCTTTTGATAAATTACCATAAGTATGAAAACGATTTTGTCCACTGATATTTTGTACGCCAATAATCGCTAATTTTTCACCGCCTTGCTCAATAAATCTATTTTCGTCCATCAGCAAATCATAGCCTAATACTTTATGCGCATGCATTAAATCTTGCAGGTTTTTTTGTTTAGCCTTAAAATCTTGCCCCCAATTTACATAATCTGCATAATCATGATTCCCCAAGGTGCTATAAACCCCCAAGGGTGCTTTTATTTTATTGAAAATATCAATATACTCCTGCACTTCACTGGCAAGGTTATTCACCAAATCGCCTGTAAAGAAAACCACATCAGGTTTTTCTTTCATCAACATCTCCACGCCACCTTTTACAGCTACCCGATTAAAAAAAGAACCTGAGTGTATATCTGAAATTTGGGCTATCGTCATACCATCAAACTCCTTTGGTAAGTTTTTCAACGCTAGCTTTACTCTTCTTATTCGATAATCATGTGCGCCAGAGATAATACCCCATGTTAGTGCTAATGCAGGAACTGTGCCCGCAATAACAGCAGTCTTCATTAAAAATTCACTCCTAGTAATAGGCGTATTTAATACAGAAGGGGTATCGGTTGTGGTAGTAGTAGGAGTAGCTTCTGAAGAACCTGTAAATTTAGAAATCACCAAACGGAATAATCTAATGATATCGTCAATCAATAAAAATAGTACTACAAAAATTTTAGAAATATAACTGATAAAAACACCTACCATAATAATGGTTCTAAGGTTTTTACCTAGCCATTCGGGTGGTGTAAAATTATAAAGCCACAATCCCAACATGCTGATAGCAGTAAATGCCCAAAAAACATATTTAACAATGTTCTGTGTATTAGCGGAGGTATTTTGAACGGAAACTTTTACGGCTTGCCAAACGTACCAATCAATCAACAAGAGAATCATTGATAAAATTGGAATAATAATTAATTTATTCATTGAAGTAAGGGCTATTATATAACAATAACAGAAAGAGTATTAAATGATTGAAACAGGGTGATGTTCACCTCTAAGCTAAACGATATTCGGTAAGCCTAGGTTCTGGACGGCATTATTTTTATGATAAACGGTAATTTTCTACCCTATTATTTACTTTTTCCTATATAATCTTTGGTAAGCTTGTGGTTTCATCTGCATCAATGATTTGAACGATCGATTGAAATGTGAAAGATTATTAAAGCCACTTTCAAAAGCCACTTGCGATATACTTAGTTTTTCACCTGCTAATAGTTTACAGGCGTGCCCTATTCTGAGTTCCTGTAAAAACTGAAAATATGTTTTGCGGGTATGGGTTTTAAAATATCGACAAAATGAATTTACACTGATATTAGCTACCTCAGCTACTTCTTCTAAAGTAATTTCGCGGGCAAAGTTGTTCAATGAAAAAGAATAAATCATATCTATTCTCCTTGTGTTATATTCATCCAACGAAACGTTAAATTCTGTTTTTGATAAATCTACTACATCTTCTGCATTAGCTATATAGCTTAGAATACTTAGTAACTGAATTACTTTATCTATGCCAGTGGTGTTTAACATTTCTTCCATCAAAACGCCTACCTTTTCACGTGCCCCTCCGCCAATGAGCAATCCCTTTTTGGCCTTTTGAAATAATTCGTTTAATAATATCGACTCTGGTATTTTCATGAACCCATCACCCCAAAAATTTGGGTTGAAGTGAATCACGATTGAACGAGACATTAAAGTAGAATTTTGTTCAAAATAATGTGGGTCACTTCTAAAAAAGTGAGGTACATTAGGACCAATGATTATCAAATCGTTTTCACGGAAACTTCTTACACCATTCCCTACTAAAAGTGTTCCAGTTCCTTCAAAAATATATACTATTTCAATTTCAGGGTGATAATGCCAATGATTATAAAAATAGGGAACAAAATCCTTGTTAACATTGAATGATTGCTCGGGCATTACCTGAACTTTTCTAAATAATGGCTTCATGGTATGTAAATTATTACCGAATCACGGTGTCGCTCAAAATTAATGCTAATATAGTATCAAAATGTACTAATAACGGAAAAGTTTATGTAAGAAAAAAACGTTCACTTTGTAATGAAGTTTTTTTATAATTTATTGTAATAAAAATAGATTTAAAGATGATTAAGCGTCCGCATTACGATAATTTCGAGCTTTGGCAAAGATTTAAGAAAGGAGACCAGCAGGCTTTTCACTTGATTTATAAATTAAATCATAAAATTTTAGTCAATTATGGTAGTAAAATAACACAAGACATCGAGCTTGTGAGAGACACCGTACAGGATTTATTCGTAAACTTATGGCTTAGAAAACATAATCTTGCTGATACTGACAATATTGAACCCTATTTAAAAACTTCGTTGCGTCATGATTTGGTCAGAAAAATTACTGAATCAAGAACTGGCGTTCCTTTTGATAATATTTCTGAGCTTGCCCATCAGCTTGAGAAGTATCATTTTTCTTATATTCATGAAAATGAAGAGCGAGAAGAGATGTTTATTAAACTTGAAAAAGCGCTGTTATCGTTGCCAACCAGAGTCTCACAGGCTTTAAAGATGCGCTATTTTGATAAAATGGGTAATCAAGAAATTGCTACTAAAATGTCGATTAACTATCAGTCTGTTAATAACAATATTCACAGAGGCGTAGAAACCTTAAGAATTGCCATGACTCAGTAATATACTACTTGTCTATTTATTTTAAAGTATTACTAAAAATAGTAGACAGATACGTTATTTCAGAATATTTACCCCTTTTCCCTCTTATCTTTCATTTAAAGCCTACTTTATCCTTTCTTATTATATATTTAATATTTAGGTTGTTTTTTCATCTCTATTATTTTTCAAACAACTCCAAAATACCTCACTAATTGAATATCCACGCTTTTTATCTTCTTAACCTTTGATAATACGTGTATAGACACATATATTTGTGATGTAAATAACTAATCACAATTTACCCACTTAATTTTTATAGAGATATTTATACTGTTTTAGTATAGATTCAAGACTCCTGAAGGATAATCTTTAATGTATTACAAACTAAAGTGGCGGCTTTAATTTGTAAGCAAGGATAAAGATTAATAACAGGAGTTTTTTTTATTCCTTTGTTCCTATCAATTCTTGCCCTTGAACAATTACTTTCACTCCTGATATCAATCCGCCCGTGCGAACAAATATAATTTGAGCACCAAAGTTACCTTCTTCAAATTCATCATCTTTCTTTTTAATTAGCTTAGTCTCTGGATAATCTGCCGCTTGTCCATACAATTCGCCTGCTTTAAAGAACACTTTCATTTTTGGCACATAAGGATTATCAGCCATTTTATAGCTACCATAGTAATCTTTATATTCCAAAGAATCACTTTGAGCTAAACTCATACTTGGGCAATTTGATGTGGTAGTTTCTTTTTGAAGGGCAAAGGTTGAAATTGAGATGAAAGTTAAAAGAGTTGCGAAAACAATTGTTTTTTTCATGATTGAATAATTTTCTTGTTAAGTTAAAAATGAAGCAATTAGGTACTGATAATAAACATTTGTTAAGTTAATAGTTTTTTCAAATTTAATCTAAAAATTGTGCCAAATTTGGTATGCAAGCATAATGTTTTTATTAAATTCGTAATATATTTTAAAGCAATCATTAAAACATTATCACAAATGAATGTAGCCTATATATATAATGCCGTTCGGACACCCCGTGGACGAGGGAAATCGGATGGTTCATTGCACGATATTCAGCCTGTTCAGCTCGCTCAACAAGTATTGCAACAACTCCGAGAGCGTAATCATTTAGATACTACATTGGTAGATGATGTTATTCTGGGCTGTGTTACCCCTATTGGCGAACAAGGAGCAGATATTGCTCGTACAGCGGTATTGGCTGCTGGTTATGACCAACGAGTGGCAGGTGTGCAAATCAATCGTTTTTGTTCTTCAGGACTAGAGGCTGTGAACATGGCGGCGGCTTATGTGATGTCTGGTCAACAAGAATTAATTATTGCAGGAGGAATCGAGTCTATGTCTCGTGTAGCAATGGGTTCTGATGGTGGGGCGATGATGATGAACCCTCAATTGATTGCCGACCATAAATTTGTTCCTCAAGGTATTTCAGCAGATTTAATTGCTACTAAATATGGCTATACTCGCGAAGCACTAGATGCTTATGCGGTAGAATCACAAAGACGAGCGGGTATCGCACATCAAAATAATCGTTTTGCTAAATCGATGTTCGCCGTTAAAGACGACATCGGACAAGAAGTATTGACTTATGATGAAGGTATGCGCCCACAAACTTCTTTAGCTTCACTCTCAACATTAAAACCTGCTTTTGAAATGATTGGTCAAATGGGCTTAGACCATCTGGCTTTGATGAAATATCCTGAACTCAATGAAATCAAACATTTGCACCATGCTGGCAATTCATCTCAGATTGTAGACGGCTCGGCAGGCATACTGATTGGCAGTAAAGCGATGGGAGAAAAACTAGGCATTAAACCAAGGGCAAAAATTACCGCTTTTGGTGTTTGTGGCTCTGAACCAACCATTATGCTAACAGGTCCTATTCCTGCAACACAAAAAGTATTAAAACGCAATGGCATGCATATCAGCGACATTGATTTATTTGAAGTCAATGAAGCTTTTGCTGCTATCCCGATGCTATACATGGATATACTAAACATAGACCCTTCCAAAGTAAATGTGAATGGTGGAGCCATCGCATTAGGACATCCACTTGGTGCTACAGGAGCCATTATCTTAATGACTCTTTTGGATGAACTAGAACGAACAGACAAAAATGTAGGGCTGGCTAGTTTATGTATAGGTGGAGGAATGGGCATTGCAACTGTTATTGAGAGGATTTAAAGACTAAGACTTTATGATTTTGAGATTTGAGGACTGGAAGATTTGGTGGACTGAAGGACTAGAAGACTAAAGGAGTAGAAGTATTAAAATCCTCTACTCATCAAGTCAGTAGTCTAAAAAGTCATAAAATCCTCTAGTCCTAAAGTCTTAAAATCCTAAAGTCTTAGTCTTAAAATCCTAAAGTCCTCAAGTCTCAAAATCTTCAAGTCCTAAAAAAGAAATGATCTCATACAATATCTTACATAACGTTGCTATTTTAAGCATTAATGTGGCTAATCAGCCGATGAATGTGCTGAATGATGAATCTATTCCAGCTCTTTCAGAGGTACTAGATAAAGCTTATGCTGACTCAGCCGTAAAAGGTATCATCATTACGTCAGAACGTCCAGAGTTTATAGCAGGAGCTGATTTACGGATGATTCTTAATAATAATGGCAAAGCCCCCGCAGAATTACTAAAGCTTTCATTATCCTTGAATGCCATTTTTAGGAAAATGGAAACCAATGGGAAGCCCATAGTTGCAGCCATTAATGGCACAGCTTTGGGAGGTGGTTATGAAGTCTGTTTGGCTTGTCATTATAGAGTAGCACTTAATAATCCGAAGGCAGTAATTGGTTTGCCCGAAGTAACGATCGGTTTATTACCGGGAGGTGGTGGCACACAGCGTTTACCGAGAATGATAGGTATTGAAGCGGCGGCTCCACTTTTATTAGAAGGGAAAAAGGTATCACCAAAAGATGCCCTTGCATTAGGATTGGTTAACGAATTGGTAGATTCGCATGAAGAGATGATGGATAAAGCTTTTGCTTGGATTAATGCCAACCCTAATGCTCTGCAACCTTGGGATGAAATCAATCGAAAAACGGGGAAAATACAAGCCAGAGAAAACTATAAGATTCCGGGAGGAAATATATTGAGCCCTAAAGGCGCGCAACTAATGATGGCAGGCACAGCCATGACGATGAACAAAACTAATGGCAATTATCCTTCACCCATTGCGATAATGTCGTGCGTATATGAAGGGCTACTGGTAAATATTGATAAAGGACTTGTCATTGAGGCACGTCATTTTGTAAAAGTGGCGAACTCGTCGGTAGCAAAAAATCTGATTCGCACCATGTTTTTTGGACTGAATGAAACCAATAAGGGAGTAAGCAGACCAAAAAATATTGAAAAAACAGAAGTAAAAAGATTAGGCATTATAGGTGCAGGAATGATGGGTTCTGGCATTGCCTATGTAGCTGCCTTGGCAGGAATTCAGGTAGTGCTGAAAGATGTTTCACTGGAAGTAGCCGAAAAAGGCAAAAACTATACTAAAAACCTCCTTGAAAAGGCCATTGTGAAAGGCAAAATGGACGCTATAAAAGCAACTAATATTCTGAGTTTGATAAAAATATCTGACAATTATGCTGACCTCTCAGGAGCAGATTTAATCATAGAAGCGGTTTTTGAAAACCCCGAGTTGAAGGCAGACGTTTCAAAAAAAGCAGAAAGTTTCTTGAAAAACGAAGGCGGCATTTTCGCTTCTAATACCTCCACCCTCCCTATCTCTGATTTAGCCAAAGCAGTAAATCGACCTGATAATTTTATTGGTATTCACTTTTTTTCGCCTGTTGATAAAATGCAATTGGTCGAAATCATCATGGGCAAAGAAACATCCGACTATGCATTGGCTGTAGCCATGGATTTTGTCAAGAAGATTCGTAAAACGCCTATTGTTGTGAATGATTCTCAAGGGTTTTATACTTCAAGGGTTTTCTTTACTTATACCTCCGAAGGTATAGAATTGTTAAAAGATGGTGTAAATCCTGTTGTTATCGAAAATATTGCCAAACAAATGGGCATGCCCGTTGGTCCATTGGCAGTATCTGACGAAGTGGCATTGGATTTAGCCTACAAGATTTCTCAGGAAGCTGTAGCAAAAGGCATTTTGCAAGCAACCGATACTGCTTATTTAGTCAGTAAACAATTTACTGAAATGGGTCGTGTGGGTAAAAAAGCCAAAGCAGGATTTTATGAGTATCCTGAAAATGGCAAAAAATATCTTTGGGGTGGCTTGTCTGAACTTTTCCCTATCAAAGAAGAAGCAATTGATGTAGAAGAAATCAAGAACAGGTTATTGTATCGTCAGGCATTAGAAACGGTAAAATGTGTAGAAGAGGGCGTAATTCGCAAAAATTTGGATGCTGACATAGGTTCAATCTTTGCTTGGGGATTTCCTGCTTATCTGGGCGGTACATTATCATTTGTAGATACTGTAGGCATTAAAACCTTTGTTTCAGAAGCTGACCGTTTGGCTGATTCTTATGGAGAACGATTCAGACCTACGGATAAACTTCGTAAAATGGCTGAAGATGGAATTGGGTTTTATGAATAGAGTTTTATATAGTATTTTTGAAGGTAAGCCAACGATAGGTTTACCTTTTCTTTTTCTATAAATATAAAACACTAAATGATGCTACTAATTTACAAACGCCTAACATTTATTCTTCTACTTTTTTATACAGCCAATTCTTATTCTCAATCAGTTCTATGGATAGTTGAAGACAATGGTTTAGAAAAGCCCTCCTATATTTTCGGTAGTGTACATGAAATGTGTAAACAGAATTTCAAATGGGATATAAAGATTGAAAGGGCTATCAATATGACCAAAAGGGTTTACTTCGAGATTGATATTAATAATATTTTCGAGTTTTTTAGGCACAAAAGAATTGAGAAAATGCCTGAGGCTTATTCTCTTAAAGACTTCTATTCGGAAGAAGACTATGAACTAGTCGCCACTTATTTTAAGGAGAATTTCAACATTGATATTGAGAAAAAAGACAATATTTCTCCTTTGTTTTTAATGCTGCATGCTGACTATAAAGGGCTAAAGAAAATCTGTAAAAAAAGAATATCTTATGAATATGAGGTTCTTAAATTATCTCAAAAAAAATATAATTTCCCTATTAACCCGGGTAAAGTAAATGGACTTGAAACAGCTTTTGAAAGAGATTATATCCTCAAAAAAATAAGTTATCAAAGGCTAGCAGATATTGTTCTTCACATGATTCGTAAAGAATATTTTGAAGAATCGTCTACAGCTCTATCCTATGCTCAAATGATTTCATCATACTATAGAATGGATATTGAAGAAATTAGAGACACTTCCAATGACGATATAGAAACACAAGAATTGGATAATATTCTGATTGATGCTAGAAATAGATTATGGCTTAAAAAAATGCCTTTGATTATGGCAGAACAACCTACCTTTTTCGTAGTGGGTGCGGCTCATCTTGGAGGAGAAAATGGATTAATCAATCTTTTAAAAGAACAAGGTTACACAGTGTGTCCACTGAAAATGAGTTGGGATAAAAAATTATAACAATATTTATTTTAAAATTATCATTTTACTTTTCCTACCTTTACACAAATCCCCAAATCCCTTGTAAGTCGGCAAGATTTACAAGGGATTTTTTATAGTGGGATGCTAACCCAAGAAGAAAAGTTTGAAGGACTAATAGAAGGAATATTAGCCAATGGTTACGGTGTTTGTGATGATTTTTTAAGTTTAGAAGAAGTCAAGAGTTTATCAACAAGATTCGAGACTAGGTTTGATGCTGGTAATTTTAAAGAAGCAGGCATTGGCAAACAAAGTGAAGTACATACAGCCACAGCCATAAGAGGAGACAAAATACTTTGGTTAGAAAGCAATTCTATTGACCTATCAGAAAGAATACTCTTAGATAAAAATCAAGCTTTTATCGATTACCTCAACCAAACTTGTTATTTAGGCATTATTGACTCAGAAATCCATTTTGCAAAATATGAAGTCGGGAAATTTTACCGTCGACACCGAGATACCTTTCAAGCCCAGAAGGGAAGAATTCTGTCAGTAATCTACTATTTAAACATCGATTGGCTTCCTGAAAACGGAGGAAATCTATTGATTTATACCCAAGAAAATAATCAGGAAAAAATCATCCGCATTGCTCCATTAGCTGGCAGATTAGTTTGTTTTGAAAGCGAAAAACTAGACCATGAAGTCTGTGAAACTTTTAAAGAAAGGTTGAGTATTACAGGGTGGTTGTTGAATTGCTAGAGATTTAGATTAGGTAAAAGATAACCTTGCTGTTTTAAGAAATCTATAAACTTCCATTCAAATTCATTCACAGTAAGTACATATCCGTTCTTTTGCTCCTCTATGGCATTCAGTTTATAAAATTTGCTTCTATGTTCTCTAAAAACATGGACGGGTAAAGGAGGAGTATAATTTCCCCCTTCTCTATAAATAAAATCATAAACGGTTGCCCAATCCAATGTAGAAATATCTATTGATTCCATTTTTCTATAATAGTTTTCATAGTATTTAGAGGGGTCTTTTTCAGGATTGCCTATTTTATCAATATAAAGATTTTTATTCCATCCTAATTTTATCACTATTTCACTAAATAAAATAGCTCGTACATAGGTAGAAAGAGGCATTAACCCAGTGGTAAAACTATTTATACTACTATTTATAAAATGATGTACTAATGGGTCATCTTTTGAGGTATCAATAAAATCTATATGGATATCAGTATCTAAAAATAGTATATCTTTAACATCAAATAACTCCCTTAAATTAGCAATCTCTGGTTCTGTATATCTTTCATTAATCATTTCTAGTAATACCACTTCTCCATTTACTATTTTAAAATCATCTGTTCCAACGATATAATTACTGTTTTCAAGTTCCTTTAAAGTAGTTTTTGATTCAATAAAAGCCTGCTTAATCCTTTTTAAATTTACTGGAAATTCCTGTGGAAACTTTCTAAGTGTTTTACCAAAGGTTTTCTGAAAGAAATACAAAGATGGTGGGAATTTTTTCCCAAAGAATTCTTCTACCTCAACAATATCAGAATGTTCTACTGGAAAAAAATCTTCTTTTGATGCACGATTAGTCAGGATTAAAAAATCTTTTGCTGACTCATAAAACTTTTCATAGTTAACCATATTATTTTATTAACCTCTGCTTCTCAAAGTCTTATACTTTGTCTCACTAACTAATAGAAACAGGTTAATTTATTTTTCAAAAAATATTAAAGTATATATCCTCTTTTATTATCTTCTTCAAGCCAAGGTGGTAATTCATTATGCTCAGCATAATAGGCATTTATTTTATCTAGATATTCGTCATCTGTTGATACTAAATAAGGTGTTTCTTGGTAATTTTCTTTTGATAGCAATTTGCGGATATCATATGAGGCATAAGGACTCATCACCAAGTACCATCTATTTTCTCTATCCATTACTACTCCTCGTTCTAAAATTCTTAGAAAAAAATGGTATGGATTCATGGGGTACAATTCCTTTACAAAATCATTTTCACTAAACATCTCCCAAGTTAAATACATCTGCACCACTAAATATCCAAATAAACCAATCTTAGTATTTCTATCCTTATTATTTCTATTATTACTATCAATGATTTGATTTTTTTTTTCATTTATATCTTCGTTTATAAGTCTATAAATTGTACCAATTGGGTTGATTTCCTCATGAAGTATGTGATTGATTTTAACATTTACTTCATATATTCTTCTAAAACCTTCAAAAAGAAGTAACTTGTCTGAGACAAAATTGTGTTTCGTATTAACTGGATTAATATTATTTGTTCTTTGAAAAATTTCAGGGTCCGTTTTAATTTTCATGCTATTTTATTGAATACTTCATAAACGATTAAGTGTAATTTGACTAATCATCACTATACGTAGTCGTTATTTTTTCAAGTTAGCAATATTCCGATAAAAATTGCCTGAGCTTAAAGCACATTATTTTTCCACAAGGCTGGTCTCCCGACCAGTCCTCCTTTTCTCTAATCAAATTCCTGTGGACTGGTTAGGAAACCAGCCACTGGGCATAAGATTAGACAACTTTTAAAAAGTTGTCTAATCTTATGCAGCCTACCGCTTACTAAGAATCAATCGTTTTTTTTTGATGTAGTTACGAGTTTTGGTATATTTCTATCAAATTTATTATCAGATGCTTAACTCGTATATTTTATGAATGATTCGCTCGTTTTCGAAGACTGGGACTTGATTATTGAAGACATCCAAACTCAGAAATGTATTGTTATCGTCGGTCCAGATATCATTGAATATACGGGGTATCCAAGTTTCTTTGAAGCTGTGTCTAATGAACTAATTGATAATAAATACATTAGTCAATCTTTCGTGGAAGAACAGCTTTTTCAGATAAAAATCACGAATCCTGTGCGAGCCAAAGCCGAAAAAAATGATGGTATTCGCCATATTGCAAAGGCTATGCAAAGGGTGATTGAAACGAATCAATCAAAACTTGATGCTATTGCTCTTTTACTTAAAAAGTTGCCTTCTCAGTTAATTCTCTCTTTGATTCCAGAAGAGGCTACTTTCTCCAGAATTTTACAAACGCCTGTGCGGTATTATCATAAAAATAAAACTTCTGAAAAAGAAGTTCTTCCTCCGCTAAGTCCAGATTCGCCAACGGTGTATAACATCTTAGGGTCATTAAGTCAGTCAGAATCCTTGGTTTTTACTTACGACGATTTATTCGAATATATTTTCAGTATTCTAGGGGACAATCGTTTACCTCAAGAATTACAAATTGCCCTAAAAAGTGCTGAACGTTTTATTTTCCTTGGCGTAAATTTCAACAAATGGTATATGCATTTGCTGTTAAAGCTATTGGCTTCTGATAAAAACGTGTTGGCAATAGATGACCATATTCCAGAGGCTTCACGCACCTTTATTATGAACCGTTTATCTTTAGAAATGATGGATTATACCCCGTCGGCTTTCTTAGATAAACTAACCTGCAATTGTCATGATGCTGCAAAACCCAAAGATGATACTGCTTTAAAACCAGTTGTTAAACCCATCAACGCACCAACCTCAGTAAGTAAACCTAAAAATAGCCCTGTAAGAATTTTTCTCTCTTATGCCCACGTAGATGAGGATTTTAAAAAGGAATTGCTTATCACTTTATCTCCTTTAATCAATCAATCGAAAGAAATTGAAATTTGGGAAGACCGACAAATTGTGGCTGGTCAAGAATGGGGTAAATCTATCACTTCAGAGCTGGAAACCTCAGAACTAATGATTTGTCTGGTTAGTCGCAATTTTTTAAACTCTAAGTATTGTATCGAGCAAGAGGTGGCGAATGCAATCAATCAACAAAAACACGTTTTACCTGTCTTATTAAAATCTTGTGCTTGGAAAGACTTCCCTTTTCTGTCTTCAAGGCAAGTTATTCCCAGAGATAATAATTCCATTATTAGCTTCAAAGACCAAGACGAGGCTTACCAAAGTATTTATGAAGAAGTAAAACGTTTAGTTACATTGATTAAATCTGAAAGAGCATGATAGTCAGTAAAAATCGTTATCCCGGTCCTAAGCCATTTAGAACAGACGAAAAAGATATTTTCTTTGGAAGAGATACAGACATTGCAGAATTCTATAAGTATATTTTTTTACACCAAAGCGTGGTGCTGTTTGGCAAAAGTGGATATGGCAAAAGCTCATTAATCAATGCAGGTATTATTCCTTTATTGGCAGAAAAAAATAAGCAAGTACATTATTTTGAAGTAAAATTTGGCCCTTATGTGTCAGGCTCGGATAGGTCGACACCCATTGAAAGGGTAAATGCTATCATCAAAGAAAAATCAACAGAACATTCAGCTTTAATTTTAGAGAAATACTTTCAAACAGATAATTCATTTTGGCATACGCTTAAAAACTATCAGATAAGTCATGAAGCCAATGAGATTATCTTTTTTTTCGATCAGTTTGAAGAACTTTTTACGTATCCACAAGAGCTAATCTTCGAATTTAAGGAACAACTAGCAGATGTTTTATACACAACTGTTCCTGCATTTTTTAGAAGCCAAGAAGATTTGCTTGATGAAGAAGGTATTTCAGAGGAATTTAGGCTCAATTTTTACCAAAAACCAGAGATTAAGGTAGTTTTTGCCATCCGTTCAGATAGATTAGCTCAATTAGAAGAACTCAAAGACTTTCATCCTGCTATTTTAAAAGACTGTTATGAACTCAAAGGCTTGGATGAAGAAGGAGCCTTAGCGGCAGTGTTGAAACCTGCTACCCTGCCCGATGAACCTGTAGGGACATTTAAAACACCTGCCTTTGAAATTAAACAAGAGTTAGCCGAACAGTTGGTTAATGAGCTAAAAGATAGAAATGGACGTATCGAAACATCTACGCTCCAGATTATTTGTTGGCAAGTAGAAGATAAATTCGTGCCTGCTTGGTTACAAGGCGAAGAGAAGTTTGTATTGACTTTTGAACAGATTGATATTGACCAAGACGGACAAATAAAAGGCGATATTGAAACGGTTTTTGATAATTATTATAAAGATACTATCGAGACCAAAATCGATGCGCAATTTCGTGAAGCTACGTATAGACTTGTAGAAGAAGTATTAGTGCAAAATGGACAAAGGATTCCTTTTGAACATCATTATTTAATGTATGTAGTACTGGTTGAGCAACTCGGCATTCCCAACCGACAAGTTGCACAGCAAATTTTGGATGTTCTAAGAGAAGCATCTTTATTGAAAGTAGAGCAAGATTCTCAAAGACGTTTAATGTATGAATTAGGGCATGATACTTTAGTAGACCCTATCAGTAAAGCCGCCAAACTTCGAGAGGAAAGAGATGACCAAATAAGGGTATGGGAAGAAGCAGAGAATGCCAGAGAATTAGCCGAAAAGGCTCAGCTAGAAAAAGAAAAGGCTAATGAGCAAGCCGCCCAATTTCTAGTCTTAAAAAGACGGGCTGAGGTGCGTTCTATTTTTGCTTCTATTGGTTTTATCATTGCTTTTGTAGTAGCCATTTATGCTTATTCTTTAAAAAGAGAAGCTGATGTTTTAACTAGTAAGCTTCAGATAGCCTATAATAACACCGAGCAAGCCAAAACAAAAGTAGAAGGACAATTAGATACAGCCATTACTATTGCACAAGATGCACTTAAAACAATTGACAAGAATGAAGCAAAAGGAGAAAGCAAAAATGTTACATCTGAAAAAACAAATTACGATTCTGCTTTTGCCTATTTAGTTAAAATTAAAAGCACAACCCCTCGTAAACTGAGGAAAAAGGAGATTAAAGCATTCATTAATCCAGAAATTAAGCAACTTTATATTGAAGAGGACTCCAAAAAGTCAAATCAAAATAACCAGAATTTAAAACAATAAATACTCATAATATTATTTTTCAGTAAACTAGTTAGGTTTATTTTCATCTTCTTTAGCTTCTTTATTGGCTTGAGAGCTATTATTCTGTTGCTGATGGTTATTTAAGTTAAACCATTCTGCATTTTCTGTGGACATGATTGCTTCAATATTCACAACGAATTGCTGGAAAGTAGCATTCTCTTGATAAGGTCCTGCTTTGGTTAAATACAGAATTTTTTCTCGTTTTAGCACTTCTCGTACTTTGCGATAATTCACCCAACTTTCATGATAATTGAAAAGGGCATCTAATCCACTTAAGATAGCGATTAATACTCCTATCAACCCTATGATTGTTGGAAAATAAAGAACATCACTATATTTCGTAGCCAAGGGCAAACAGGCAGAGAGAACAATCACTAATACCTTAATTTTGATATAGTTACCCTTGTTTTTTCTACTTTTTTGGGCAAAAAAGTTCATTTGGTCATCCAACCTTTGTTCGATGTATTCTTGTTCAGTCATAGTTATTTATTGTTTGGAGATATTAATCTTAATTTAAAAATAACTCTTCAAAACAACAAATTTCAACCAAAATTTAAACAGTAGTTCGAGTTTCCAACTCGAAACAAAGATAGACTCATGCCATGAGTAAATAGACAACAAAAAAGCCTCTTCCTTTTTACAAAGAAGAGGCTTTTAAAAATTTTAAAATATTGCTTGATGCCTATTTAAAGACTCCCATAGGGTCTTCTTTTTTGGCAAGTAATTCTTGTAAGAAATTCATATCCAAAAACGTAATGTCGAGTGTTCTACATTTATGGAAATACTCCCAAGCCTTCTCGTAATGTTCTAATTGAAATTCTGCAATGGCATATTTCAGCCAGCCATTGGCATTGGTTGAATCTATTTTTAAAGATTTCTCCAATAGTAGCAATGCATCATCAATGTCATTACATTTCTTCTGGTCTTTAAAACAAGCTAGTTGCACAGTAGCTACATCAATCATCAATGTCGGATTATCAGGAGCCAACACTAACCCTTTGCGTAGTAATTTAGCAGACTCTTCGTAGTTCTTTTTTTGATAACTTACAGAACCTAAACCCCAGTAAGCCTCTACATTGTCAGGGTCAAGTAAAAAACTAAGATTGAAGCGATAAGTAGCGGTATCCAACAAACCTTCGCTCAGGTATTCCCAACCTCTCTCTGCAAAAAACTTGCTAGCCTCAGCACGATTTTTAAAGTTTTGTTCGCACTGAGTAAAGAAATCTTTTGATTTCAGTATTTGTTCATCTACAATCTTTTTACTACCAAAAAGAGGGATATACTTAACGTCTTGGCTATCAACGGCAAGTTCTTTCTTGGTGGCTTCTTTAGTACTAGCCAAAGGAATTGGTTGCACTTGCCCTACTATTGACTGTATGCTCGATGAAAAAATAAATAAATATATTAATTGCTTCATAATGGTGGTAACAATACGAATGTTATAACGATGCTTAAGAATAATTATTGCTCTGCGAAAATCTTCTTTACAAAATCAAGCTATCTAAACTTTCTCTGAGGTATTTTTTAAGTCATGGATTATAAATATCACAAATTTATACATAGTTTCAACCGAATTGAGATTTTTTTTGTTCAATAGAATATAAAAATAGCACTATTGTACAACAAAAAGGGCTGATTCGTTGAATCAACCCTTTTAAATATTAATTTTTTAATAATTAAGGCAATGCTAACAAAAAGCCAATCGTGAAATTAGCATCCCAGTCAAATACGAATTGTTGGCAACCCGTAGTTTCAGCAATGGCTTTATAAATATTTAAACCAGCTTTTGACTTAGCGTTGTCTAATTGATAAGCCGAAGGAGCATCTAATACAGTATAGCGTTCTTTGCCTTTTCTTACTTTTTTGGCTAACTCAAAAGGCACTCCACCTATAATAAAACAAGTTTTACGATTAGCCTCTGGAATCTTTTTCGACTTTTCGCTTACTTCTTTAGCTACTGTTTCGTCATCTACACCATTCTGAAAATATTTCGCACCATACGACTCTTCAGATTTTAGCTTCCCATCTTCTTTCCAAGAAATTTTAGTATTTCCCGAACCAATATCCGCTACAAATGAATTATCAGCATATTCAGCAGGCTGTACACATTGCAAACCTAAAATTCCTTCTTGCTCTGGCGTTACGGTATTCACAAAGTACTTTAATGATTTCAACACCTTGATTATCTTCTGAGTACCTTCCGCTTTTACCGCTCCCGAACTCACGACAAAGTGAATATCTTTTCCACTTACACCATAATCAAGCATTCCTCCGATATACTTTTTCAAGCCCGCTCTGATATCATCATCGCTTGCCATATTTTCTATCACCAAGCTATTGCCAAAATCAGCTTTTTCAAGCTTCCAACGCTTATCAGCATCTATTCTGATAATAAACGAGTTAAAACCACTAGCTCCTAGCTCAACTACACCCTTTAATTTACCTGCGATTGGCCCAGGAGGAGTATAATCAAAGCTTGTATTTTCCCCTTCAGTTGTCGAAGAACTATTTTCTTCAGAAGAAGAACTATTCGAATCAGCAGTATTACTAGCCGAAGCTGTTGTTTCTGGTGCTAATTTTTTCAGGGCATCTTGTCCCCCGAATTTTGTAAAACCATAATAAATTGCTCCTACAATAATGGCGGCAATCAATAATCGTCCCGCTACAGTTAATCTTTGCATTGTTCTTGAGGTTTTAGTTAAATAAATGTTTTGGTTATTTTTTTTGCTGTAGGCTTTAGGCTGTAAGCAATAGGCTATCGGCTGTCAGCTTTCGGATTTTAGTTATAGGTTTTTCGTCTTTATAAAAATTACCCGCTGATTTACGCTGATTCGACACGCTGATTTAGGAGATTTTTTTAGTAATAAAATCATACCATGCACAAATTATAAAGTCTATAGTCTAATATCTTATGTCTAAAAGTCCTCCACTCTTTTAGTCCTAACGTCCTTCAGTCCACAGCACCTTATAGTATAATATCTTGTGTCTAAAAAAGTCCTCCAGTCTTTTAGTCCTAAAGTCCTCCAGTCCTCAGAGTCTAATATCTTGCGTCCAAAAGTCCTCTAGTCTTTTAGTCCTTAAGTCTTATAGTCTAGCGTCTAGTGTCCAACAAAGATATTTAAACCCACAAACCATCCAATTTCAATTTGGTTATGTGGTAAAACAAACCACTGATTTTGTAAAATTTAAGGATGAAGTTCAGAACAATAAAATTGTTGGGTAATACATTAACGAATACAGACCGAATCCATATCTTTACAAAAATCTCTTTACGCTAAATGTTCAAACAAAAAATTAAAAAAGCCTTTCACCGAATCATCAAAACTAAGTTTTTTAAAGGAATCGCTACCCTTTTTATGCTGTTTATTTTGTTAGACCTTTTTTTTCCTTTCAAAATTAACCCCAACTATTCTACCCTTATTACCGATTCAGACGGAAAATTATTGCATGCTTTTTTAAATAAAACCGATAAATGGCGCATGGAAACCGAGTTGACTGAAATAACACCAACACTCGAAAAAGCCATTGTTTTTAAAGAAGACCGTTGGTTTCGTTGGCATTTTGGGGTAAACCCCTTGGCAATCCTACGAGCAGGAGCTAGAAATATCTTTACAGGCAGGCGAACATCAGGCGCAAGTACTATTACCATGCAAGTAGTACGCTTATTGCATCCGCAAAAAAGAACATACTTCAATAAATTTATTGAAATCTTTAGAGCCATACAATTAGAATTTCATTATTCTAAAGATGAAATCTTACAGTTTTATATCAATCTTGTGCCTTATGGTTCCAATATAGAAGGATTAAAATCGGCCTCAATATTATATTTTCAAAAATCTCCGAATGTATTGAGTTTGGCAGAAGTAACAGCCCTGACGATTATCCCGAATCGCCCTTCAAGCTTGCGACTCGGCACTAACAATGCCTATATTCTTCAAGAAAGAAACCGTTGGCTACAGAATTTTAAAGATGCTGAATTATTTAATAAACAAGATATTGAAGATGCCATCAACGAACCACTCAATGTCACTCGTCATGAAGCACCACATTTGGCACCGCACTTATCTTTGAGGCTTAAACAAGAAAACCCTACGCAGTCGATTATCAAAACAGTGCTGGTACGACATAAACAATTGACGATTGAGAACATTGTACAGAATTATGTTAGCCGTTTATATGCCATGAACATTCATAATGCTGCCGTGATGGTGATTAATAACAAAACACATCAGGTAGAAGCTTATATCGGTTCGGCAGATTTTAATAATCCCATAGATGGCGGACAGGTAGATGGTATTCGTGCCATTCGCTCACCAGGTAGTACACTAAAACCTTTATTATATGCTACGGCATTCGACAAAGGAATTATTACCCCAAAAACAGCTATTAACGACGTACCCACAAATTTTGGAGGTTTTGAGCCAGAGAATTTCGACAAGCTTTTTCATGGAAAAATCACGATTGAATACGCATTGGCTAATTCCTTAAATATTCCAGCCGTAAAAATGCTTAAAGAAATTTCTACGCCTGTTTTGGTAGATAAGTTAAAGAAAGCGGATTTTCAAACGGTTAAAAAGAATTCATCAAAACTTGGACTATCCTTAGTATTGGGTGGTTGTGGAGTCACCTTAGAAGAATTGACTAATTTGTTTGGTGCTTTTGCCAATGAGGGAAATTTTCAGAAGGCTTCGTATTTATTAAAGTCGAAAGAAACGCCTAAGGTAAAAAATGAAATTATTTCTAAGGAATCTAGCTATCTGATTACCCAGATACTCTCGCAAATTACGCGTCCTGATTTACCTAATAACTACGATTATACCTACAGAATGCCTAAAATCGCTTGGAAAACGGGGACATCTTTTGGCAAAAAAGATGCGTGGAGTATTGGTTATAATGCTCATTATACCATTGGTGTTTGGGTAGGTAATTTTTCGGGAGAAGGCGTTCCTGAACTTTCAGGAGCAAATATTGCTACACCTTTACTGTTTGATATTTTTAATACTATCGATTATAATTCTTCTTCTAAATGGTTTAAAGCTCCCGAGAATATCGCTTATAGAAAAGTATGTGCCGAAAGTGGTGATGTTCCCAATGACTTCTGTACACACCAAATTGTAGATTATTATATTCCGAGTGTCTCTAAAATGACCAAATGTCAGCACGCAAAATATATTTATATCAGTGCCGACCAAAAGATAAGCTATTGTTCGCATTGTTTGCCAGAGGATGGAGCTATCAAAAAACTATATCCTAATTATGCCCCAGAACTATTAAGCTGGTACGAAAGCAAACATATTTTGTATGAAAAAATACCTCCGCATAACCCCAAATGCGAACGCGTATTTAATACTGACGCTCCGCAGATTGTCTATCCTGTAGATGGCTCAGAGTATTTCTTGACAAAAAACGAAAACCAGAAATTGATGTTAAACTGTCAGGTAGGAAATGAGGTAAAAACGGTTTATTGGTACATCAATGACAAATTATTGCAAAAAGCATCGCCTAATGCGGAGGTATTTTTTACCCCACAAGCAGGCAAAATTAAAATATCATGCAGTGACGACAAGGGGCGTAATGCAGATATTTATGTGAAAGTGATTTATTGAGTGGTTTAGCGAATGAGTGATTTAGTGATTATTTAACTACGTGGTTTGTGGCACACAAAACACAATGACTATGGAATTATTTTGATAATAAACAGATTAGTGGAAGTCATGCCATGAGTATTTAGCAACATTCCCCCCCCTAAAAACACAAAAAGCGAAAACCTTTCGATTTTCGCTTTTGTGCTGTGTGTATCTCGTTGTTGTTAATAATTTGATTAGAATCTGAAGTGAGAGAATGCTTTGTTAGCTTCTGCCATACGGTGCGTATCGTCTTTCTTCTTCACTGCTGCACCTTCACCTTTAGCGGCTGCCATGATTTCGTTAGCAAGACGGTCGATCATAGTTTTATCTCCACGCTTACGAGCATAAAGAATTAACCATTTCATACCTACTGATAACTTACGGTCTGCACGTACTTCCGTTGGAACTTGGAAAGTAGCACCACCTACACGACGGCTTTTTACCTCTACCGATGGCATAACGTTGTTTAATGCTTTTTTGAATAGCTCTAAACCGTTTTTCTCTTTGGTTCTATCTTCAACTTTGTCTAATGCACCGTAAAAAATTGTAAATGCTGTTGATTTTTTACCGTCGTACATCAAGTTATTAACAAACTTGGTTACCATTACATCCCTAAATTTAGGGTCAGGTAATACGTATCTCTTTTTTGGTTTTGACTTTCTCATTGGATTGTTAAGATTTTAAGTTTAGCCCATCTTCTGCCCTTAACTAAAGCATACTGGACTGTTTTTCAATTTGAAGATGTGATAATTTGAATATTTGAAAATGAATGTTTTACATTTTCAAATTGACGAATTTTCAAATTTTCAAATTATTTCTTCTTACCGCCTTTTCCGCCTTTTACTGGAGCTGCAACTTGACCTGGTTTAGGACGTTTAGCACCATATTTAGAACGACGTTGACGACGACCATTTACACCTGCAGTATCTAAAGCACCACGGATGATATGGTAACGTACCCCTGGTAAATCTTTCACACGACCTCCACGAATCAATACGATTGAGTGTTCTTGCAAGTTGTGACCTTCACCTGGAATGTAAGCATTTACTTCTTTGCCGTTTGTTAAGCGTACACGGGCTACTTTACGCATAGCCGAGTTAGGCTTCTTAGGCGTAGTAGTATAAACCCTTGTACACACGCCACGACGTTGCGGACAAGAATCAAGAGCAGGAGATTTTGACTTCCAAGTCATTTGCTCCCTGCCATTTCTTACTAACTGTTGTATAGTTGGCATTTTGTGTTGTTTTAATAGAGATACACATGACTGATTATGAAACACTTACATAATAATTAATTACAACATAAATTATATTGGTTAATAATATCGTATAATTACCTCAAAATCAGGGGTGCAAAATTACGCAAAGTATCTGAGATACAAAAGGTTTAAGCAAATTTATTTAACATCTAAACTTCGCTCAATTCCTAATTCTAATCCTCTTAACTCTGCTAAGCCTCTCAATCGACCTATGGCTGTATAGCCAGGGTTTGTTCTTTTTGCTGGATTTAGGTCGTCTAGCATTTTATGTCCGTGGTCTGGACGGAACGGCAAGCGGTAGTCTTCTCGTCCAGCTTCTATCCTTTTACGCTGTTCTGTTACCAACGCTTTCATTACACCATACATATCTACATCCCCTGCAAGGTGGTCTGCTTCATGGAAATTCCCTTCGGCATCACGCTTGGTAGCTCTTAAATGCACAAAATTGATTCTGTCGCCCATTCTTTCTACCATTCCCACAAGGTCGTTGTCCTCACGAACGCCATAACTTCCTGTACAGAAACACAAGCCATTATTCGGACTTTCATAAGCTTGAAGTATCTGCTGTGCATCGGCTTCTGTACTTACTACTCTTGGTAAACCTAAAATCGGATATGGTGGGTCGTCAGGGTGAATGGCTAAATTAATCCCTGCTTCTTCAGCTACTGGCGTGATTTCTCTTAAAAACTCATATAAATTTTCTCTTAGTTCTTTATCGCCTATTTCGTTGTAGCCTTCTAGCACTACCAAAAACTCTTCAACGGTAAAACTCTCTTCGCTACCTGGTAAGCCAGCAATGATATTTTTAACCAATTTTGCACGTTGAGCTTCGCTAGAATTTTCAAACCAAGTTTTTGCTTTTGCTACTTGAGCATCAGTATAACTTGCCTCTGCATTAGGTCTTTTTAGAATATAAATTTCAAAGGCTGCAAATTCGGTTGCATCAAAACGCAATGCTGTTGAACCGTCTGGCATCGGAGCATCTAAATCAGTACGAGTCCAATCTAACACAGGCATAAAATTATAGCAAACCGTATCAATACCACATTTACCAAGATTGATTAACGATTGTTTATAATTTTCAATGTATTCACGATAATTTCCTGTGCGTTTTTTGATGTCTTCATGAACAGGCACACTTTCAATCACTGATAGGGTCAATCCCGCAGCTTCAATCTCATCTTTACGTTTTTGGATTTCTTCTACCGTCCAGATTACGCCATTTGGCAAATGATGTAAGGCAGTTACGATACCAGTGGCTCCTGCTTGACGAATATGTGCTAATGGAACAGGGTCTTTTGTTCCAAACCAGCGAAAAGTTTGTTCTAAAGGCATTTTATTCAGTTAAATATTATATTGATAGATTTTTACTTATAAAGCTATTGAGGTACTTTTTTTACCCATTTTTAATAGCTATAAGCAGTAAGCTATACGTTATATGCTTTATTTTCAATAAATTATATGCTTAAATCTTATCTACAATTGTTTGATAGTATTAAAATTTTATTTTGTTCCGTAAAGGAAACTATTCCTTAATATAAGACCTTACTTTTCTTGTCTTGATACAAGAAAAGTAACCGCGCGGCGGACCGCAAAAGAAAATCAAGAAATTCTAAACTCGCTAACGCTCAAACAGTAGAATTTCGGAAAAATGCTTACGCTAGTATATTGCAAACTGTGATTGTTAATAAAATTTAAATCTTATCTGCAATTGCTCTATCGTTTGATAATCTTGGCACTTTATTTTGTCCACCTAATTTTCCTTCTGATTTCATGTAATCGATAAAGGCATTTTTGGGTAGTACTCTTATTTTCAATGGTTGAAGGATATTGCCCGTCATCAAATCATCGTAATAAACATTTAGTTCTGCCAATTTCTGATTGATGGCTTGTGAAAAAGCTTTTATATCCTGAGGTGCTTTAGCAAATTCTACCAACCATTCATGATAAGGCAAACCGCCTTCGGGGGGTGTTACTTGCGGAGCTACCGTAAATTCTACTAATTCAACTTCTGGGTGACGTTGCATGGCATATTGCATGGCTTTTTCTACTTCTTCGCCAATTACGTGTTCGCCAAAGGCAGAAATAAAATGTTTTATACGCCCTGATACGATGATTCTGTACGGATTTAAGGAAACGAACTTAACGGTATCGCCAATAGAATATCCCCAAAGCCCTGCATTGGTGTTCATTACTACGGCATAGTTTACACCTAATTGTACTTCTCCGATATGCAAACGTCTAGGGTTAGGCTTGAAATAATCTTCTACAGGAATAAATTCATAAAATACGCCCGAATTCAATAATAATAAAAGTCCTTCGGCCGACTGTGAATCTTGGTAAGCAATAAAGCCTTCGGATGCTGGATAGGTTTCTATTGAATCTATTTTCTTACCGATAGAATCATACAATTTGGCACGATAGGGTTCAAAATTTACCCCTCCATATACAAACAATGAAAACTCAGGGAAAACATCTTTAATTTTCTTTCCTGTTCTGGCTTGAATACGGTCGAAGTACATTTGCACCCACGGTGGAATCCCCGAAATCAACGACATGGGCTTATCGATGGTTTCATCAATAATTTTCTCCAGTTTTGTTTCCCAATCTTCAATACAATTGGTTTCATAACTTGGCAATTGATTACTTCGCAAATAGCCCGGTACATGGTGATTCACAATGCCAGATAGTCGACCAGTGAAAACACCGTTCTTTTGAACCATCTCTGGCGAGCCCGACAAAAAGATGAGATTTTTATCTAGAAATTTAGCATTACCCGTTTCATGTACATAACTCAACAAAGCATCTCTTGCTCCGTTGATATGGAAACCAATCGATTCTTTTGAAATAGGAATATATTTTACGCCAGAGGTTGTTCCCGATGTTTTGGCAAAATAAAGGGGTTTGTCTTTCCAAAGAATATCACTTTCGCCTGCTACTACCTTTTCGATATATGGTTTCAGGTTTTCATAATCTTGAACAGGAATAGCATCTTTAAAGCTTTGGTAATCAGCAATATCAGCAAAGCGATGATCTTTCCCAAAAAGTGTATGTGAAGCATCCGAAACCAAACTTTTCATCAAAGCCAATTGGGTTTCAACGGCTTGTTTTTCCCACTTTTGGCGGTTTTGTACTACGAATGAGGCAAAGGGTTTTGCCAAAATTGAACGAAAGCCCATAAGGTAAGCATTGCACTCGAAGTGGCACTTCGAGCATTAACTATTGTATATCATCGAAGTGCCACTTCGAATACTGGTAAAGTTAATAACTATTTAATGATGATTTACATTCTGAATGTTAAACGATGATGAATCGTTACACCAAATTCTTTAATCGCTTTTTTGTGTTTGGGTGTTGGGTAACCAGCATTATGTTCCCAACCATATACGGGAAAGCTGAGTGCCAAACTTTCCATTAAATCATCTCTATAAGTTTTTGCCAATATAGAAGCCGCTGCGATAGATAAAAACTTGGCATCTCCTTTTACAATACAAGTATGCGGAATCAGGGGATAATTCGGAAAACGATTGCCATCTATCAATAAATGTTCTGGCCTGACACTTAATTTATCCGTAGCCAAATGCATGGCTTTCATACTGGCCTTTAAAATATTTATTTGGTCTATCTCTTGGTTAGAAACCTCCGCAATTTCCCAAGCGATGGCATCTTGTAAAATATCTTTCCTGAGTATTTCTCTTTGGCTTTTACTAAGTTGTTTTGAATCGTTTAATAACGTGTGGGTATAGTATTTGGGTAAAATTACCGCTGCCGCCACTACTGGGCCTGCCAAACATCCTCTGCCTGCCTCATCTAAGCCAGCCTCGATAAGATTTTCGTTGTAATAACTTTTTAACATTTTCTATATTTCAAGTTTAGGAATCCTTTATTATTTCACAATTGGGGTTATTATTTCCAGAAAAAAGTAAACTTCTAATAATCATACTATTAATTTTTTGAAATAATTAACAGCTCAATTAACAAATGATAACTATTTGTAGTTTTCATTGTCATTTTGGCATGATTTATGTGGTTTTTTTAATATAAAATACAATCAAATAGCCTAATATTTCAAAACTACATTATTGCTTTTATCCAAAATTCTGGAATTATTTGTTGTTTTTAGATACAGGCCTTACTAAAAAAATGCTACAGCTCAAAAAAAGTGGACTTTCATTGCTTTTTGTTGTTATGTCAAATTTTTATTTGACTGCTCAGCATTTTAATACTACCCTCAATAATGCTCTTCGTTGCTATGATTTACAAGAATATGCTAAAGCAATCAATGGATTTAATCAGGTTTTGAAAAATGATTTTTCTTCTCTTACACCGAAAGACCAACTTTCAGTATTACTGAAACTGGCCAATAGTTATAAACAAAATAAAGAAGAAATTACCGCTGAAAAAATTTATCGCCAAGCCTTTACTGATTTCCCTACGCTTATTAACAGTGATGCCAAAGCTCATATAAATTTTGCTCAGGTGTTAGCACATAATGGCAATTATCAGGAGGCACAAGAATATTTTACCTTATCAGAAACAATACAAAATACAAAAAGCCAAACTGTTTTTTCACAACAAAACCCTACTGCTAAAAGCCTTGATAAACCTGTAAGTATTTTCCCTAATCGTAATACTTACAAAATAGAATACCTTGATTTCAATACATCAGCCCCTGAATTCAGTCCAATCTATTACAAAGATGGGATAGTTTTTTGTTCGCAAAAAGAATCTGCCACCAAATTAATGAATGATAAAGGTAGCTTGCTGGATTTATATTTTCCCAAGAATTTGAATAAAATACAGCAGTCAGAGGAAGCTAGTACTGACAAAAAAAAGAAAAAAAATACCTCTAAGAATGCAAAACCATTGAGTGATGATTATTCTTCAAGAAGAACCTCTAATGATTCTAAGACTTTAAATTATTTTACTGAAGAGGAAGAAAGCTTTCAAGAACAAACATACTATTCTGACAGATTTGGTAAAACCATCTATTCAAAGTTTCAAGAAGGCCCCGCCACATTTAATAAAGACTTTACTAAAATCATCCTTACTCGTAACAGTTCAGTAGGCACTGCAAAAGGTTTAAATGAAGATAACATCAACAAGCTCAAACTTTATATTGCTGAAAATATAGGTGGTAAATGGACAGAGCTCATAGAATTGCCTTTTAACGATAATGAATTCTCGACAGCCCATCCGGCTTGGTCTAAAGATGAAAAAACGCTATATTTTGCTTCAGACCGCCTCGGTGGTTTTGGAGGGATGGATATTTGGTCTGTCGAATTTCAGAATGGCAAATGGGGAAGTCCTAAAAACTTAGGCAAAAATATTAACTCTAAAGGTGCTGATGTATTCCCTTTTCTTGACGAAAATGGGAATTTGTATTTTTCTTCAAATGGTCAAGGTGGTGAAGGAGATTTGGATATTTTCTTTGTCGAAAAAAATGAGGAGGGTATTTTTACGAAACCCACCAACCTAGGCAAACCCTTCAATTCTCCTTTTGATGATTTTGGAATTATCACGGATAAATATAGACAAATTGGCTACTTTACTTCGAATAGAAAACTAGGAGAAGACGGTGACATTTATCGTTTTTCGATAGATAATAGCTTAACGGATTGTAGAAAAATGAATGTGGTTGTCTTCGACGCTGAGACAAAAATGCCAATCAATAATGTTGTTGTTAAAATATCGTCTTCTGGCCACTTATTAGAAACCTTGAAGACAGATGCAGAAGGTTATATAAGTTTTTGTACTAGCCAAGATACTGACTATGCCATAACAATCGAAAAAGAATCTTATGCCATTAATAATATTGGCTATTCAACAAAAGGTGAAATAGATGATGTAGTCTCAAAACTAGAAGTACCTCTCATTAATATAAAGCCCGTAAAGCTTGATTTACAGATTTCGCCATTAAACAATAGTAAATTAGTCAATAACAAATCTAAAAAAACATCTAATCTAAAGGAAAAATCAGTCATTACAGGTTTTGTAAGGAACGAGATTGATAAAAAACCCATGGAGGGCGTATTGGTTTCTTTTATGAATGCTTGCGACAATACAACTCAACAAACTATCACTGGAACAGACGGTAGTTATACTTTTTATATCAACGAAGACTGTGATTATACGATAGAAATATCAAAAAATGGTTATAGCAAGAATGTTAATAAAATCAAAAAAGAGAAAAAGGGAAATGCTAAAATAATTTCTCAGGATTTAGAAATTTTTAAAGAAGGTGATTTGATTACGATGAACAATATTTATTATAATTCTGGAAGTGCTACTTTAAGAGCCGACGCCTTGAAAGAATTGAATAAATTAGTGGCTGTGCTTCAAAAAAACCTAACGATGGTGATAGAAATAGGGTCGCACACAGATAGCCGTGGAGATACACAAGATAATTTGAATTTATCATCCAGAAGAGCCCAAACTGCCGTTGATTATATTATTAGCAAGGGAATTAGTCGGAGTAGAGTTTTAGCAAAAGGCTATGGCGAAAGCGAGCTAGTAAATAGTTGTGCAAATGGCGTAAGTTGTACGGAAATTGAACATCAACAAAACCGCAGAACAACGGTAAAAATTATTAAAATTAAGTAATATTAAATGAAAGAGGTTGCCCCATATCCTGAGACAACCTCTTTCAATAATAGCTTTATCGAAAAGCAACTTCTATTAATTTGAACGAACCTCGCCTCCTAAATTAGACTTTACATTTCTTTCGCTAGGATTTCCTTTGTAGTTAATCATCCCGCCTGTTCCTGCTGAGGCATCTAACATTTTATTGGCACTTACTTGTGCCACACCACCCGTATGCGCTCTTATTTCTACTTCGTCGCTTATTAAATTATACGCAAATAATTCGCCACCAGTATTTACTTTTGTTTGCTGGAACATTGCTTTTCCTTCTAGATTTACGATGGCTCCTTGTACACTAGATAATTCTAAGTTATTAACACTTATTTTCAATGTTACGATGGCTCCTGATGAGGCATCAACAAGCAAGCGGTTTCCTGTTAATGTTTCCGCTGATACCAATTCTGCTCCGCGACCTATCTGAAGGCTAGCTAATTCGTTGGTATATTCTATTCTTACTTTAAATAACTTCTGAGAATCAGCTTTTCTTTTATTATTATCCCTATCAGTCAGTTGCTTAAATATTTTTGTTTTAACTCCAAGCTCTCCTCCAGAAACAGCTACAGTCAAATCTTCAAGATTTGCGCCATTTAGTGCTTCAGTTGTTATTTTATTAGTTTTACCTTTCACAAGCTCTACCTTCATGATGCCTTGCACATCGATTTTATTGAAGGATTGTAAAGTAACTTCTTGGTTTTGTTGTCCTAAAACAATTGACGACACAGAAGTTAATAATAACACGCATAAACTTTTTATTTTTCTCATAACCTTTGTTTGCTTATATTTCTATGTAAATGATTATTGAATACTATCACTTAGATGCATTAAACAACGTTAAGGTTGCATGAATTAGTACTATTCTATCAGAGGTTAGCTAAATTTAATTTATGCAAAACAAACCACAATACTACTAAAATACCAAGGATGATAATGAGTATATTCCATTTTAAACTATTAAAACTTGTCTCACCATTTTTATCAATTTTTTCCCAATAAAAAGAGTTCTCAACAATTGCTTTTCCATTATCAAAATTGGTAGCACTTATGTATTTTATGGGCGATATTTCTTGTCCTTTGTCGTTTATATAACCAAATTTATCGTTCTTCTGTACTAGTGCTATACCTTCTTTAAAATGATAAATTTTTTGATATTGAAATGGGACAATTATTTTAGCGGAAGAATCAACAATTCCAAAATACTTTCCTTTTTGAATAGTAGCTTTTCCTAATGTGTCAAATTGTATTACAGAATTATATTCAAATGGTATTTTTGTATTTCCGTAGACATCTATTGCACCCCATTTATCTGATTTTTTTACCCATGTAAAGTTTAATCTTGATGGAAATACATTTTGAAACCAATCCTTGGCAGGACTACTTCCAGATATTACATCTAAAAAAGTATATAGCTTGTCTTTTTCAACCAAACTCCAATTGTTCCAATAATAGGCAGTAACATTACTATACATTAAAGGAATTTTCAGCTTGCCCAAGGTATCTAAAAAACCATATTTCCCTGCTTTTCCAACAATTCTTAATTGTCCAGGTTTATAACGAGAAATAGTATCGTATTTGCTTGGAATAAGAAATTGAAAATTATGATCTGCGTAATTCTCTCTAATTTTTTCAGATATTGCTCCGTATGAACCACAATAACAAGCTTGTCCTCCCACAGACTTTTCTACCTCACACCTTGCCAATCCTCCCATAAAAACGTAATCACCAGTATTTTCAAGAACAAAATCATAAAATGGAATTATTTTTCCATTCCTGTCTATTAAGTAATAATATTCTTTTAATGTAACAATCGTATAGCCTTCTGAAAAATCTGATGAAAAAAATCTTGAGCTATCTGTTTTTAAAATCTCTTGACATCTTTCATTTAATATATTCCAGCAAACCTTCGATTTATAGCTTTTTACTCTCAATCCAACCAAAGCCCTTCCTTCTCTAAAAGGTCTAATTGTATCATAATACTTTGATACTGCTTTATTATTTTTATTAATAAAGCAGTAACCTTTTTTTCCTTTCTTAATCGTAAATGGAGGGTTTTTGTATTGACTAAAACTAATTTGACAAATTAGTAATAAATAAAAAAACATAATTTTACTTTTACGTCCTCCCATTACTCGCACATTACCACATTTATCATAAGTCCATAAGTAACCAATACTACGACAGCAGCATCGATACCAATTTCTTATACCTATATCATCATTAGAAAGTGTTCTATCAAAAATCGTTTTCATTTGTGCTTTGATAAAAACTGGTCACTCAATTTAAAAATATATTTTTCTTAAAAATTGAACCCAAAATAATAAGTTAATCACCCTTTATGATTGGGGCTTTGATTAAAACAAATTTGCCTAACTTCTTCCTACTCTCCAATCTGAAATCAGATAATTTTCATCTACTTTTAGATAATTAGAAAATTTTACAATTTTTACTTGTGAAATACGTTCATCTCTAAGATATTTGGTTTAGAATCAATAATTCATCATTTAATTCTACTTTAAAAAATTAATAGTTATGTCAAACCTAGGAAAAAACATTAGAAATCTACGTATGAAAAATCGCCTTTCACAAGCAGCTTTAGCTGATTTAATTAACATTCCTTCTCAAAGTAAAATATCATCATGGGAGAGTGACCAAAGTCTTCCAAATATCGTTGAAGCAAAAAAACTTAGCCAAGTATTGGGCATTTCAATAGAAGATTTATTAAGTAATAATTTTCAATAGCTATTTATTCTTGATATTTCCTCAATAAAAAAATCCCAGTTGTGAGTAGTAAAAACTACAAACAACTGGGATTTTTTATGAAGCTTTAAGTCCCTAGTTTCTATTGATTACAATAGGCACTACTTTCACAGATTTATCTGAGTAAATTCTGATAAAGAATGTACCCGCATTTTGTTGAGATACATCAAACTCTGTTTTATAAATACCATCCGATTTTACCAATTCTTTCGCAGAAACAGTTACTCCTAATAAATTTATCATTTCGGCATAAACATATTTAGGATTTTGTGGCGTTGTATATTCTACTTTAAACGACTGGGGAGCAGGATTTGGATATATTTTAGCTGTTTCCTCTGTATTTACTTCAGCCTCAACCGCAGTTACTGTAAAGGTATATCCCTCAGAAAAAACTGAACAGCCATTGGTGTCAGTCACCTTAGCCATGTACACGCCTGATTTCGTTGGAGTAATGGTATTAGTAACAGCATCGGCAATAATGCTTCCACTAAGGTACCAAACGGGATTTGAGCCAGAAGTAAGACTTAATGCACCAGCTTCCAATTTTACTTGTGGAATAATAGGTGTTATAAGAGTACCATTCACCGCCGCTGACGTGGCAGAACAAAAACCATTTTCAGTAACCTTTACACTATAAGCTCCTGATTTTATCACTGAATATGTCGCTGAGGTAGCTCCAGCTATTGACTGACCATTTAATAACCATTGGTAGGTATAATTAGTACCACTGCTTGCAGTTAATAACTTAGCGTCATCTTGACAAATACTAAATGCTGAGGATGGACTAACTGTTACTTTTGGCGCTGTTTGTGTAGTAATTGGCACTTCTACCCTCGTACTTGGACAACCATAAGATTTTACTTTCATGTCATACGTATAGTAATATCCCGTTTTGATGGTAGAGCCGTTATATAATGAACCTGTGATGCTTATTACATTTGGAATAGTAAAGGGAAAACCGATTAAATCAGTACCAGATACAGTCGAATTAGCATTTAAGTTACTTCTGTAAATAGAGGCTCCGTTTGTACATTCTTGTGATAATACATAAGTCCCTGCTGTTGGAATCGCTAAATTTAGCGGTAACACAATTCCTTGATCGGTCAAATCGTCCACCAACTGATTACTTGAACGGGTTGAGTTGGCTGTTGTACGAGTAGGCGTAACATCAAAACTCACCGAAGAAATTGGTGTCGAGTCTGACTGGCGGTAAATTGTAAAAGTAATTTTACCTGCTGTACCAATATATACTCTTGCACTTTCAATCACCAAAGGGGTTTGTGTAACAATGATTGGTTCTGGGCCAAACGATTCATAATAACTTCCTCCGCCGTAAACATACTTATCTTTTGGTCCCACAGAACCCGCAATATCATTTACACCAACATATATTTTATCTGTATTGGCTGGTTTAGTAAATGAGCCCGAATTTCCTGTGAACAATAGGTTTCCGCCCGTTAGTGCATCATACCAAAGCAAAGTAGATGTTTCAGTACCTTTAACATTTAAAGTAGTAGCTCCTTCACAGACCGCCGCAATGGCCGTTGTTGGTGTTGCAGATGCCGTAACTTGGCGTACAAATGTTTTTGTATCATTCGTCACATCTTGATCATTAGCCAAGCCTAATTTTACGGCAAAAGTATAATTCCCCCCAACCTTAGCACTGAAAGTACCATCTAACAAAAGTGTTCCATCACTTAAAGTAGCTAATTGATTTTTATAAGTACCTGTCAATACAGCTATTACGCCTGTACCGTCTGATACATTTACAGTTACAGGAATATTTTGTAACGTAGCAGTACCATTATTCCTTAATGAAATGGATACTGAACCTGATGCAGAAGCACAAAAGTTACTCACTTCAGGTGTTATCAAATCTAGGACAGCCACATCTATACTCGGGCGAACAAAATCTATTTTATAGTCTTGTGTGATACCTTTTGCATAAGTTCCACAACTACTAATACTGGCAGTACCAAGGTCTTCGCCTGTAACTACCCTCATGATAGTACTGTTTCCAATCGTTAAGCCAGATGGCACAGCAATCGTGGCTTTGAAAACACTCGCTCCTACAATATCACCAGAACTTGCAGCTAACTCTGTAGCTTCTTCAAACGTTCCATTAGCATTCCAGTCAATATAAACACGTACTTTTTTAGTACTAGTACCCTTTAAACTAATTTCTAATGGTAAACTCTGAGAAGAAGATGCTTTATATCCTGTCGTTACATCTCCTAATTTAATACTTTCAATATTGTTCAATGAAGTAGTTGGTACTGAGGCACAATACTCTGTCCCTCCTATTCCACTCAATATCAAAGCATAGTCTTGTGTACTGTTTTTCAGCGTATTCTTATGATTGATAGTTATCGTATAGCTTTTACCCGGAACAGCATCAGCAATCAAAATCTGTTCAACGTTATCTCTGATGTTATCGCCTTTGGTAGCTAAAGCACTTGGTTGGTCTGGATTAAGAATAAAAGGCAAATAATTATTGGTGCCATCTGAAATCCTGATATCTAAATCGTTAATTAATTTAGGTGTACGATTATTCAAATTCGCAGCAGTTGCGCTCGTTGCTGTTCCTTCTGGGTCTGTCCAACAAATAGTAGCAGTTAAAGCCCCTTTGCCAGAAGCAATAACTTTTTGAGTGTATGAACCTCCATTCGCTAACGTTCTTTCAGAAATATCATACGATTTATCAGCATTCTGAATCACTTTCCCTGCTCTTTCCATGTTTAATAAACCCCAACCATAAATATAGTCTGGACCAACATTCCCTGCATCGTCGGCAGTATGCAATACCAAGCCTTTTAGGGTGGACGAACGCATCAATAAACCATCATTTTTTTGAGCATACAATTCTTGTAACAACAAGATACTTCCAGCAGCCTGTGGTGAAGCCATCGACGTTCCACTTAAAATAGTATAGCTTGTCGCAGAAGCATTTGAGCTTGAAAGTAAGTTAACGCCAACCGCTACAATATCTGGTTTTATTCTACCGTCGTCTGTAGGACCCCAACTACTAAAAGATGAAATACTAATATCTGATGCCCTTAAAGGTGCTTTGCCACTCGTTCCATTTACAGCACCTACTGTCAAAATATTTTTGGCTGTGCTAGTTGTGGCTAAGATATCATAGCTATCATTTTTACTTCTTACAACCGAGCTTGTATCACTCGAAGAACCCAAGTAATAATATTCTCCTGCTGTAGGCCCTGTTTCACCCCTGTTATTCCCTGCTGATTTTACGATAAGGTAGTATGGTGCGTTATTAGCAACCTTATCCCACGACTGTGTGTTGGTGTCATAAAATCCAAACTTATAGTCTTCCGTTTGGCTAATGCTTGTATTACCATACCATGCCCAACGGCTTCTGGTATCATCATAACTCCAGCCTGCTAAGAATCCATAAGAGTGATTCGAAACTAATAAGTCTGCTGCTCCAGCAGTCATTTCAGATACATCACTGGTAAAATCCCAAGCTTTTAAATTTGCGCCAAAAGCCATTCCTTTGGCAAGGGGTGATATGCCTTGGGCAATTAATGTTCCTGCTACGTGCGTAGAGTGTAAGTTCGTTCCTGTTACTTTATCTTGCTGAGTTACTCTTGATGTTAGTTCCTGATGCGTTGCCAATACTCCTCCGCCATCCCACACACCTAATTTATTTTTTACAGAAGCACTACTCCCATTCAATGACACTCCTAATGAACCTCCCGTATACAATTGATCAGTACGCGTAGTAGCAGCCGCTTGTGCATTACTCTCAGTAGCTACATATAGCGGATGTCCTGTTTCGTCTATTCCGTAAAGTTTAAAGAAACGATTGTTTTTTAAATTTCCATTCAGTTGCCATTTCTTTTCCGTAGCAACTTTAACAGCTTTTTGATAATTATTATCTTGTTGAGTAGAAAACTCAGCCGATAAACTTTGTAGCCTTTTTTGTTGAGAAGTATTATACAATTGTTTCTCTTGAGCAAAAGAAGCAAATCCCCCCAACAAGAGTGTCAGTGTAATCAGTCGTTTCATGCTATGTTTTTTGTTAATGGATAGGGAACGATTTATCGTGTAAGTAAAATGACCTTGAAAAACAACATTTTTAAAGTAAGGATTATGTGATGTTAGACAACCCCAATCTTCCAAGCGTTGCTTCGTTGATTAATTATATTTTACTTATTCCTATAAACCTACGACTATCAAGCAATTAAGGGTTTGTTGATGAAAAATTATAAAATTTGGAAAGTCAAAATACTCTTTTTTATTGTAACCCCAAAGGACTATAAAAACAAAGCTGTACCAAGAAGCCTCGGCAAGGAGGTTTCTTAGTACAGCTTCACAAAAAAAAGTCATCAATCCTAGGTTAAACAACTAAGGGTTGATGACTTTCTGTATGGTTTCTCGAATACGCAAGAATGTTGTCTATGCTTCTTTCGGAAGGTTGTTGAAAACTTTTATCTAAACCTGCTTTCACATCAAGCATATCTAAATAAAATTCTAGCATCTCATTATCATGGACAAGTCCGTCCTGAATCATAAGATTTTCCTCTTCCGTTGTTTCTTGATAGACGTAACGGATAACGTCATGCTGCGTAAAGGTTTGTATCATAGCTCGGAGAATGTTTACTCATCATTTTGCGTAGATTTATCAACGCATAACGCATTCTTCCTAGTGCCGTGTTAATGCTTACGCCTGTGGCGTCTGCAATTTCCTGAAAACTCATATCTTCGTAATGACGCATCACTAGCACTTCTCTTTGCGAGTCTGGAAGACGTTTAATCAGGTCTCTTAGATGAGCATGCGACTCATTACGAATTTGCAAATCTTCATAAGAATCTTCTGCAAAATCTAATGTATTAAACACACTGCTACCATCTTCGAATACGACATTTGGATAGCGTTTATCACGACGGAAATAGTCAATCGCCATATTGTGAGCAATTCTGAGCACCCATGGCAAAAATTTCCCTTCATCATTGTATTTTCCCGAACGAAGCACGTCAACAGCTTTAATGAAAGTATCTTGCATTAAATCTTCGGCTACGAAGGTGTCTTTAACAATTAAGTAAATCGTTGTGTAAACTTTGGATTTGTATCGGCGAACAAGAGTTTCAAATGCCTTTTCGTCACTGTTTTTTATATAGCGTGATACAAGCTCGCTGTCGTTAACATGGATTTTTTCCATTTTGATAAATCTATTTAGTTAACGTAAAGCTTTATATCATATTATATCTCCTATATTTTTATTTTAGCGAATTTTGTAAACTCTTTTTAGTAGTTATTCTGAAAGGTTGATTCAAAGATAATTGTTGTAATATTAATTCCAAAAAAAATGCTAAAGTTTTTAAGAGCATTAACAAATATTAACAACCTGTTTTTCGTTTAGCCATATTTCTTGCATTATGCCCTAAATATATACAAAATATATGCATTGTTTTCTGTTTTTTAGCAAAATTTTATTCTTTTTCTCAAAATCATGCTATCTACCCTGCTCTAGTATTTCTTAAATATTGTTAAAAAATCTTGCCAGATACGCTTCATCAAAATATAAAAAAATCTATCTCTTTCAGAAATAGGCTGTCCTGAACTATCCCTATTTTTTTTTGTGTAAATTGCATAATCAACTAATCAGCATTTTGTATGAAAAAATTCAGCTTCATCACTTTTATACTTTGTACTTTCCTTACTCTTCACACTAAAGCCCAAGACCTTTTCCCAAATGCTAACAAGCGTTGGGTCGATTCTGTTTTCAATTCCCTTTCTGTAGATGAAAAAATAGGACAACTTATGATGCCTCGAGGCAATTATAGTTATGATTATGATACTGCACGTTTATATAAAATAGTAAGAGATTATCACGTCGGAGGTTTTGTTTTCTTTAGGAATCGCCCAACGGCACAAGCATTGATGGTAAACAAGCTACAGGCTATGTCTAAAGTACCTATGTTAATAGGAATGGATTTGGAATGGGGACTTGAAATGCGTTTAGATAGCACAGTACGTTTCCCTTATCAAATGACCTTGGGCGCTATGCAAGGTAACGAGCAATTGTTAGAAGAAATGGGCTTGCAGATTGCCCAACAATGTAAGCGAATGGGCGTGCATATTAATTATGCACCAGTAGTAGATGTCAATAATAACCCTAACAATCCTGTGATTAACTTCCGTTCTTTTGGTGAAAATCGCGAGAAAGTTACCTCAAAAGCTTTGGCTTATATGCGTGGTTTACAAAAAGGTGGTATTATTACTTCTGCTAAGCACTTCCCAGGGCATGGTGATACTGGGGTGGATTCTCACACAGACTTACCCGTAATTCCCCATAATAGAACCCGACTAGATTCTTTAGAGCTTTTCCCGTACCGTGCATTAATCGAAAATGGTTTACAAGGTGTGATGGTTGCTCATTTAAGCATTCCTTCGCTGGATACCACCAAAAATTTAGCTTCTACTTTATCAAAAAACATTGTTACTGATTTATTAAGAAAAGATTTAGGCTTTAAGGGATTGGTTTTTACAGATGCGATGGATATGCAAGGGGCTGTAAAATTCTTTCCCGAGGGAACTGCCAATGTAAAAGCTATTTTGGCGGGTAATGATGTGTTAGAAACTTTTATTGATGTGCCAGCGGCTTTCAATGCTATTAAAAAAGCCTTGGTAAAAGGAGAAATCTCGCAAGCGGATATTGATTTAAGGGTAAAAAGAATCTTGACGGCCAAAGCTTGGGCTGGTTTGGATAAATACCAACCTATTGAGCTTAAAAACTTGATTGCTGATTTGAATCCTAAAAAATCAGAAGTATTAAATCGTCAGTTAGCTGAAGAAACTATTACGTTGTTGAAAAATGACGAGAATATTATTCCACTCAGAAACTTAGACACGTTAAAAATTGCTTCCCTGAATATTGGCAATCCTACTTTTGGGAGTAAAAAACCGACTGATTTTCAGAAGATGCTTTCAAACTATACCGATGTTCAGCATTTTAATTTAGATGAAAATTCGAGCAATGAAGTGATTCAAGCGGTGAGAGATTCTTTGAAAAACTATAATTTGGTATTGATGGCTATCAATGGGCAATCGGTTCGTCCTGCCAAAAACTATAGTATTCATCCTAAAATACAGGAATTGGTAAAGGAGTTTGCCAATTCGCCTAAAACCATTGTTTCGCTTTTCTCCAACGCCTATACCTTATCTAAATTTGAAAATCTTGACAAAGCCAAAGCTTTAATGATTACCTATCAGGAAAGCCCACAGATGCACGAGTCTGTCGCAATTGCTGAATTGATTTTTGGTGCCATTGGTGCTAAAGGCAAGTTGCCTGTTGGTGTGAGTATGGCGTTTAGATACAATGATGGTATTAAAACAGAAGCAATCAAGCGTTTTCAATATGCCGTACCAGAAGCTGTGGGCATTGATACGAAATTCTTAACAAGCAAAGTTGATTCAATTGTCAATGAAGCTATCAGACAAAAAGCTACTCCTGGGGCAGTAGTATTAGTAGCTAAAAATGGCAAAGTAATCTTACATAAAGCCTACGGAAAACAAACGTATGAAGGCACAGCAGTTTCTACCAACGATTTATACGATTTAGCTTCTATTACCAAAATCAGTACGTCTGTGCCTTCGATGATGAAAATGGAAGACGAAGGGAAATTTACGTTGAATACTACTATGGGTGAATTGATTCCAGAATGGGCAAATTCAAACAAAGCTCCTTTGATTTATAAAGATGTCTTTACGCATCAGGCACGTTTAAAAGCATGGATTCCCTTTTGGATGGACTGTCTGGATTCTACTAAAATGGTATTAGCTAGTAAGATTTATAAAGAAAAATATGCTGATAAATATGCTATTACTTTCTGGGATAAATTGTTCCGTCGTAAAAAGGCGTTAGCTAGAATGTGCCAAATTATCCAAACCGATAAGGCACTTTGGAAAGATTGTATCAATTTGGTAAAAGACCCAACCATTTGGAAACCAAAGACGTTCTCTTACACCAAATCGGGTGATTATTCTGTACAAGTAGCCGATAATTTATGGTTACATAAAGACTACAATAAAACAATTTATAAAGCCATTGAGGATTCACCCCTCAGAGAGAAAAAGGAATACGTTTATTCAGATTTATCTTATTATATGTATCCCAAAATCATTCCTCGCCTAACGGGAAAAGATTTTGAATCATTCTTGAAAAATACTTTCTATAAACCTTTGGGGGCTACTACGCTGACTTATAATGCGCGTGAACATTTTCCATTGTCGAGAATTGTTCCTTCTGAGTATGATTCACTGTACCGTAAAACGCTTATTCATGGGCGAGTACACGACGAGGGTGCTTCTATGCTGAATGGTATTTCTGGACACGCAGGGCTTTTTGGTACTGCACAAGATTTGGCTAAATTGATGCAGATGTATCTTCAAAATGGATATTATGGAGGCAAACAGTTTATCAAAGAATCTACGATGAAAGAATGGACGGTTTATCCTTTTTCAATAGAAGAAAATAGTAGGAGAGGGGTAGGTTTTGATAAACCCGACCGCAAACGTCCGGGTATCAGTGCGGCTGCAAGTGCTAGTCAATCAAGTTTTGGGCATTCTGGTTTTACAGGAACTTATACTTGGGTAGACCCTGAACATCAATTGGTATATGTTTTCCTTTGTAATAGGGTATACCCAACCAGAAACAATTCAAAACTTTCTGACTTGAACGTACGAACAAATATCAACGAAGCGATTTATCAGGCTATTAAGAGAGGGATATAGGGGATTTGAAAATTTGAAGATGAGGTGATTTGAAGATTGATATTTTCAAATCACCTCATCTTTTTAGCATCTAGAAATGGTTTAATTTTATAATTAATATTTAAAATTATTACATTTTTCCAGAATCGAAAGATACTTCAATTTCATAATTAACATTTTCAAATCATCAAATCTTCAAATTTTCAAATTACACCTTTTACAGCTTCATCAAAATATCTTTAATTTCTGCTCTTTTCTGGTAATTTTCGTCGAAGTGAACGAATTCTATTTTACCGTTCTTGCCAATTACGTAAGTTGCAGGTACGGGCAACATCCAATCTCCTTGTTGTTTTTGCAAATCTAAACCATATCCTTTATACTTAGTTTGTAATTCGGGCGACATCTCATACGCTACCTTCCACTGTTTCATGATTGCTCTGTCTTTATCATAAATAATTGAAAAGGTAGCCTTTGTTTTTTCAACGGCTTTGCTGATAGATTCTTCTGGTTCGGGCGTTATGGCAACTACCGTGGCATTTTTTGCAGAGAAATCTGGTAAGGCTTCTTCAATCTGACTCATGTACTTATTACAATACGGACACCACGCTCCGCGATAGAACATCACGACTACCTTTCCTTTTTTAGTTAATTCTTTTAAACTAACGATATTTCCTGCATGATCTTTCGCTGTAAAATCGGGTGCTTTATCACCAATTTTTAATGCCGTTGGGCCATCTTGTGCAAAAACTGATAATACACTGATTGTTAGCAGAATTGTTAATAACTTTTTCATTTATTCTGTTGATTTTAGTTAAATTTTAGCCACAAATTTCAAAGATTTTACTTTCTTGGAAGGTAAGCATGCCGACATTTACAAAAATGTTTTTACAATCCATTTTTAAGCAGTATTTTTACCCATAAATTATCACATTGTTGATGAATTTATAACAATTTGTTGATTTTCTTTAACAGAACCAACCATGTACGGCATTTTAACCCGTGCAATCTTCTAATAAAATGGCAACAGCAACTTTCACGCTCGAAAGAGATACCGAAATTTTCAACTTGATTAATCAAGAAGCTCACCGTCAGGAGTACGGTATCGAATTGATTGCTTCAGAAAACTTTACTTCAAAGCAAGTAATGGAAGCTCAAGGCTCAGTTTTGACAAACAAGTATGCAGAAGGACTACCAGGGAAACGCTATTATGGCGGTTGCGAGGTAGTTGATCAAGTAGAAACAATTGCAATTGAGCGTGCTAAAGCATTGTTCGGTGCCACTTGGGCAAACGTTCAACCGCACTCTGGTGCACAAGCAAACGCTGCGGTTTTCTTATCTTTCTTGAACCCAGGGGATAAAATTTTAGGTTTCAACCTTTCGCATGGTGGTCACCTTTCGCATGGTTCTCCAGTAAACTTCTCTGGAAAATATTTCCAAGCATTTTTCTATGGTGTAGAAGAAGAAACAGGTTTGATTGATTGGGATAAAGTAGAAGCTACCGCTTTGAAAGAACAACCAAAATTGATTATCTGTGGTGCTTCAGCGTATTCTCGTGATTGGGACTATGTACGTTTACGTGCTATTGCTGACCAAGTAGGCGCTATTTTATTAGCAGATATTTCACACCCATCGGCTTTGATTGCTAAAGGTTTATTGAACAACCCAATGCAACACTGCCATATCGTAACGACAACTACACACAAGACGTTAAGAGGTCCGCGTGGTGGTTTGATTATGATGGGTCAAGATTTTGAAAACCCATTCGGTTTAAAAACCTTGAAAGGTGAATTGAAAACGATGTCAGCTTTATTAGATGGCGGTGTTTTCCCAGGTACACAAGGTGGTCCATTAGAACACGTAATTGCTGCTAAAGCAATTGCTTTCGGAGAAGCCCTTACAGACGACTTCCAAGCGTATGCTGAACAATTGCAGAAAAATGCCAAAGTAATGGCACAAGCATTTGTTGACAAAGGATATAAAATCATTTCTGGCGGTACAGATAACCATTTAATGCTTATCGACTTACGTCCAAAAGGATTGACAGGTAAATTGGCTGAAAACACGTTGATTAAAGCTGATATTACTATCAACAAAAACATGGTTCCATTTGATGACAAATCTCCATTTGTTACATCAGGTATGCGTGTTGGTACTGCTGCGATGACTACTCGTGGTATGAAAGAAGCTGAAATGTTACATATCGTAGAGTTAATCGATAGCGTATTGATGAATCACGATAACGATACATATTTAGGTTCAGTGAAAACAGAAGTAAACAAATGGATGGAAGCATTTCCATTATATGTTTAATCGTTTTTGATTGTTGACCAAAACAAAACCCTGATAATTCTCTTGATTATCAGGGTTTGTTTTTTTATACGTCTTGTGTTTCTTTTATGTTGGGGGACAACCTATTTCAGGACGGGACAGTTTAAATTCACAAGCCTGATACTTTAAGTGTCGGGCTTTTTCTTTTAAACGGATTTACGTTTCTGACGGACATTCATCAAAGTGTGTAATACCCGTTTAAAAACCTGCCCGACCCGTCAGAAAGCCGTTTAAAACGATATTCTTCCTGTTTAATACAGTTTTAAAAAGTGTCCGACAAAGGTAAAACTTCTTTAAACAGAGAGTGATTTCCTTTAAAATATGATTATTGCTTGTCGGACAAGGTGTAAAAGCTGTTTAAAGTGAAAGTGATTTTTTTCAAAGCAGTCCATTGCTTAAAATAATAATTAATAACCATACAAAATTATTTAAGACCAAAATCACTTATTGTTTGTTACTATTTCTTAGCAAAATCATGTAGTAAGGCATTCCGTGTTAAATATTCCATATACTTTTCAAGCAAAAGCCTCGCATACGGCTGACGAAGACGCTTTATTCTTTTTACTTTGAGAGAAAAACTACTTTTTCCCATAGCTACAGGTATTTTTTTATCTCCAATTATTACAAGGTCTGGGCTAAGCTTTGAATTGAGAGCCTTATATCTATCTTTATTTTTTGGTAACCCTCTTAATAAAACGTTTATTTCTTTCTTTTTCTCTATTAATTTAGGTATAACAATATTCTCTCTAGCTTCTAATGAAGCCTGTAATTTAATTCTATTTTTGTTTTTAAGCTCTATTTCAGCCTCGCCAAGATGATTAAAAGATACTAAATCAAGGAAATTCAAATCGACGACAAGTGGAGAATTAGTAAAGTTTACAATACCAACTTTAGTAGTTTCAAAATGGTCTAATTTATATCTTGTGTCCCAAAAAGTAAAAGGTCTTCCGTTAGTTTCATAGTTCTTAAAAGACTTACTTTCGTCGGCCACTAAATCTTTGATTTTCTTTGAACTCAGATATAGTAGCGTCGCAGTTTGGAGTTTACGTTCTCCTGTACTTCTTAACATTAAATCACATTCTTGAGCAACTAAAACATACATACTTTTTTTATTTCCTAAATCAGTAAGTTCAAAAATATCCCCATTCTCTAACGGTTTATAAAGACCATTTATAATTTCTCCTTGTTCATATATTTCCTTTGCTCTTAGCTCTATGGGCTTTTGATACGGTTGTGTGTTTATTCCTTCTACGGAGATATTAAAACTCTTTGAAATAGCATGAGCTTTTTCAAAAGCTTCATTTGCACTTAACAAATAATCTGTTTTTATCATCTCTACCTTGATAAAATTATCTAAATAGATATTTATTACTCTCAAGAGTGTCTCTACTTCCCAAATACCTTCATTTAATGATGATTTTAGTATCGCAAAATCGAAAGAATATGTGTCGAGCAACTTAAGTTCTTCGATAGTCTTATTAAATGCTTCTAAAGCCAGGTTTAAGGTCTTATCTTTTACCTGCTCACAATACTGATTTAAAAAAAGCTTTTTGATAGCATCTGCAAATAAATCGGGTTTGTAAAGCCTATCTTTAGTGAATACAAAGAAGTCCTCATTCGACAAGGCTTCGCCAGCTTTTTTAAACTTTTCAACAATCTCAACCCTTTGCGATAGCTCTTCTTCGATATTTGTTATTGTGTAAGTAAAAAGTGCGGGAAAGATATTAGAACGATAGCCACCTTTCTTAATATCAATTATCAAATCTTCTCCTTTTTTGGTTACAAAAACCCCACCCGATTTATTTAAATCTTGGTCGAATAATACCAATATATTGTTGCTTCCTTTATGATGGGTATGAAGAATATATTGTTCCCATTGAGCAGGAGAACATAAAACACAAATATCCTCATTGAAAAAGGTCTTTAATGAAGATGAAACATCTAAACTAGTATAATCTTTTCCTACAGCCTTATATACAACTACAAAACACTTATTTCTCTGATCAGGTGTAAGATTATCCCATGTATCATTAATATTGTCGATAAATAGGTCTAAATCATCTTTAAATTCAAAAAAACTTAAACCATCTTTTAACTTATCAATATCTTGAATTTTACGAATTAGACCTATAAATTCATTAACATTCGGTTCATCGCCCAATGAATCATCAACAAAATATACTTTGTCTATTTTCATCAAATGTAATAAAGAAGCTAAGTGTTCTTTGGCATTTTCAATGGTGTATGATGTTTTAGGTAAAGGCTGGCTCATACTCGTAGCAATAATTTTATGGATTAACTTTGGCAGATTCTAAATTTATTTGGAATATATATCTCCTATTTTCTGTATTACGCTTGTGTAGTAATGTTATCTCCCCTCCCATTGATTCTATAATTTGCTCAACTATATAAAGACCTAAGCCTCTACCTTCCCCAACTGGTTTTGAAGTAGTAAAAGGTTGAAAGATACTTTCTGCAATAGTTTCATCAATACCACTTCCATTATCCCAAATCTTAATTAAATGAGAATCTACTTCAATGAATACTATAGGTAAAAAACTTTTATCGCTTAGTTGTTTTTTCCTAAGCCAATATTCTGAATTTAAGAGAATATTATCAAAAACTTGTGTTAGTTTACCTTTATTAGCCTTAACCTTAAAGTCTTCTGATATAGAAACCTTGATTTCTCCATTTATTTTAGTGAATTTAGAAACAAAAAAAGTTTTCGACTCATCTATAAATTCAGACAATTTTATTTCCTGTTTCTTTTCACGATTATATCTTAACGAAGGAGAAAAATGATTTACTTGAATGCGTAAGTTTTGAACAAAACTCTTGACGTATTCTATATAAATGTAAATCACAGAATCAATATTTTTTAGCATTTTTAGACGCTTTTCAATGTCATTAGTTTGACTTGAAATTCGTTCCAACATATTTAAAATTTCATGAGACCATGCTTCTGCTGTCAATCCTAAACCTGCTAATTCTGAAAAATCATGAAGTTGTCTTTTTAACAAATTAATTTGAGGAGCTATAAAATCAGCATTGTTATCAAGTTCTGCTGAAGACTTTATAGCTTTTTCAACTTGCATTAAAGTGTTTTCCGCCTTATGTAAAAAAGATACTACTTTTAAATCTGCGGAAGTTGTATTTTGATTATTAAATAAGGGCGAATCAATATTTTGTTTTACTTCTTTGGAAATACTACTTAAATCGGTCTGTAATTCCTCGATAATAGGCAGTGTGTTTTTTGATTGTTCCGCCACTGCATTTACACCTTCAATTGCCTTAGTTGTAGAACCTTGAAATGTTCCTTTACTATCAGCTAATACGCTTTTATATGTATTTAAAGCTCTTTTAGCTCTTTCTAAAACTAAATTAATTTCACTAACAAATTTTTTTGTAATTAAAAAAAAGTTCTGAGAATATGGAGATTCGACAAAACCTTCTCTATCCGTTTTTTCTGTCAATGACAAGTTGTCTTTATTTGAAATACTTATATATCCAATAATATTTCCAGGACGTAAACCGTAAAATGAAGCTCCAGAGGTCTGTCCTGTTGATAATTGTAACCAATCATTGTTATTCAACCCATATGGCTTAATGCCAAATCCATCTCTAAAAATTCTCACTCCAACTTGATTCTTTACTAATCTTTTATACTCACCTACACTATCAAAATACTCTTCTTCATTCAAATCGACATCTCCTCTAATATCATACTCAAGAATTTCTCCATCAAAAATACCTGGATTGGCTAATATAAGAATATCACCACTGATAACAGAATTATTTGCAATTTTCTCAAAATGATATTCTGTCTTATACTTAAAAAAATATCCGTTATTAAGTTGTCCTAAATATTCGGTTTGAACTTTATCTAAAAACTCACGCTTATTTCTTTGCTTATCTGTCAAAAACTCAAAAAAAGCTTTCCCATTATCAGATATAATAGTTTTCTCATAGAAAGAACTATCATTTCCCCTAAGCTTATTTAATTTTAATAATATTTCGATGTTGAGCTTCTTTCCATCATATCTCAATTTGTATTCTCCGATAGCCTGCTTTCTAAGCTGTTCATTCAATGAATCCAAATCTACTTTTTGTCCAGCTACAGATAATCGAACATTAAATGGTCTGTTCTCCTTAACAGGAAAAATCATTTTGGATAATTCACTTCTAAAAACATCAAATGCTTCGCCTTTCCAAACTGTTGGATTATTAAGGGAAGTTATAGCTACTTTTGTTCCTTTTAAACCTACTTTTTTGGGGAAAGTTCTATAAACAACTTGTACATCTGATAATTTTCGTGTTCCATCAAAATCATCCCAATTGTATGCCAAAGAATGATATATATCTTCATCAGCAACCCCAGTAACTATTTCAATCTGCTTTCCTATTCTTTGCGTACTTAATCTGCCCAATCCTTTATCTCCTAATGGGATTCTTTTGCCTTCATTGTATGTACCACTTTCTTTTTGGTCTCTTTTAGCAGAAAACGAAATAACCAACCATCTACTACTAATATCTGACAATGACATTCCCTCTCCATTATCTTCGAGTAGTATATAACCTTTTACATCATTGAAATGGAAATCATTTGTCAAGCAGTTATTAACATCAATATCAATTTTGACCCAGTCAGCTTCTGCATCATAAGAGTTTTTTATTAACTCCATTATTGCTGTAACCTCATCCGAAATTAGCTGTTCTCCCAACTGTTTAATTACAGAAGTTGAAATATCGAAATGTAGATTTTCTTGCAAGTTTGTCACGATTCAAAGCATTAAAATGTTTTTCTAAAAATCAATATATCTTCGGTGACCATAGTCGTAGTCGAACGATTTCGTTGAGCCATCCTCTTATTCAAAATATCTCGTTTTATTTCAGTAAGCAATTTGATTCCATTATGCTCAAGGAGTTCAATCAAAATTTTATTATTAGGAATTTCTATACCACCAACTCTTCGATTACCAATCGTCCAAACTAGGTAGCCATTTTTTCTTACTGCTTCACAACACTTTTGTAGGACAATATATAAATCATTGGTAAAACAAATAATTTTACTTGTTTTATCTGGATGTGTCACTGTCAATTTTTCAATGACGTTCCTTAATGATGGAGATATTTCAAATAAGTTATCCACAATTTCTTGCGAAGGTAATATAAGTTTTCCCCCAAGGCTTTTTCTATCAATCGCAGAGATAGTAGAAAGCAAATCTTCTGTTATTGATTCATCTATATCTTTTAAGTCTATCCATTGTAAAGGCAAATATGCATGTTGACCATAAGGGACAGTGGTAGAATTATCGCCATAAGGAGGAGAAGACACCAATAAGTCAATACCTCCATTGGGTATAAAAATATACTCTGTAGAGTTCTTAAAAAGAATAGAGATTTTCTTTTTGTATCCATTTTTACCAACAACCATTTTGGATAAAAGCATTTTATTATGGCTTACAATATCATCAATATTCCTATTAAGCAATTTTTCAAATAGTTCAGTTGCTGAAATATTCCTGTGTTGGATTTCTTCTAATGGTCTAATATGCAATTTAAAAGTACTTGTTCTATCGTTTGATGAAAGTCGGACTGTTTCAGCTAAAGTAATCCAGAATAAGCGTCTTATCTCAATGTCTTCACATTTTCTTATACCTCTTACAATTTTTGATAATTCTAATGAAACAGATACTTTAAACCATTTGTCAATACCTTTGAAATTTTTCTCAATACACAATCTTTCATCAGAATTAATTGATTTGATTAGTTCAATAGACCTTTTAGAGACTTCCTCAATATTAAAATAGTGAGTTTTTACTTTGGAAAGCAGAATAGATAACGGGTTTATATCCTGACCATAGCACGATAATCCATTCATCATTCCAGCAACAATTGATGTAGCAGAACCCATAAAAGGGTCTAAAATTGTAGTTACAGAATTGTCAACGGTAGTAATGCTTTCGATTAGAGTTTGTTGCACAATCGGAACCATCATAGCTGGATATTGAAAAAAGCGATGAACATTTTTACTTCTATCGTACTTGGGAGAAGTCCATATTTTACTATCGTTAATAGTTAATGATGCTATTTTTTTAATAATGAGATTATCAATATCTTCTTGTTTCCTTATAGAGGATACTTTTGAAGAACCATTATTATATGATGCAATATTCAGTGTCATTATTGTGAGTATTCTGAAGCAATTTTGGGGGCTTATAGGATGTAAAAATCATAGATAACTATAAAGATTGAATAACTAATTGGCAGGTTTATAGCATCAGATTGTCATTATCCAATAATTAAAACATCTATCTATTTTAATTGCCTAAAGTTATAAGAAAAAATCAACATTCCTAACTGTTCCAAAGTGTTTGGAACACATTTAAAGTTTGTTTCAACAAAAAAGCCTTAAATCGTGTGATTTAAGGCTTTTTGCTCCCTCTCCTGGGCTCGAACCAGGGACCCCATGATTAACAGTCATGTGCTCTAACCGGCTGAGCTAAGAAGGATTGTTGTTAATCGTGATGCAAAAGTAGTCCGTTTTTGAATATCATGCAAGTGTTTCCTATGAAAAAAATAGCAAGATTTTAAATAAAAATGATTATTCCTTGATTTTCAGATTATTACAAAAAACATTTTTTTTCATTTTTATCGATTTAAAAAGCACTTTTTACTTCATCGGAACGTGAACGACCATCTTTGTCTCGAAAAATTCTTCTTCAAAATAATCAGACAATTCAAATACTCTTGTCTTTTTACCTAATTCTTTTAATTCTTCTTTCATATCGCCACCTTTTAAATAAAGAATGCCGTTATTCAACTTATTATAATTATTGATGTTTATCTTCCCTTTTACCCATCCGTAAAATGGTAGAAGGCGTGTAACGGCACGACTTACAATAAAGTCATACTCTCCATCTATCTCTTCTGCTCTGATTTGTTCTGCACGAACGTTTTCTAACCCTAACGCTTTGGCTACTTCATTGACTACTTTTATCTTCTTACCAATGCTGTCTACCAAATGAAATTGGCAATGAGGAAACATGATGGCTAAAGGAATCCCGGGGAAACCTCCGCCTGTGCCTACGTCTAGTATTTCACTGAAATCTTTAAAGGTTATTACTTTGGCTATGCCCAATGAATGTAAGATATGTTTTTCATAAAGATTGTCCATATCTGTTCTCGAAATCAAATTGATTTGAGCATTCCAATGCGTATATAATTCTCCCAACTGAGCAAACTGTTGTTTTTGCTTTTCTGTAAGCTGTGGAAAATACTTTTCTATTAATGTATGGTTGTTTGTCATGTTCATAATTTATTGTGTGATTGAGCGAATTGATTTTTACCCACTGATTTTCAGAGATTTGTACGCTGATTTTCGGAGACAAGCAGTTTCAGCGAAAATCTGCGATATTAATCTGTCATATCTGCGGGTAAAAAAATAATTTAATCGAAAAACTCATCATTCAAAACTCAAAATTCCCTTATTTCCATCTCATTTTTTTCTTTCTAGGAATCAAATTATTGGTTCCCATAATCAAAAAATAGCTGGTAAATATAAAATCCCAAAAGGGTAATGTTGCAGTATTAAGTGTCTTATCTAAACGATTGTTGGCCTTGGCAAATACAATCCACTGTGCTAATAATCTTATTCCAAAAACACCTAATACGCCATATAAAAGCACTGAGTGAAATGTAAATGGAATTAATACCCCTAATAAAACCCAAGAAAATATCTGGGTAGAAGCTAGGCTTCCTAACACTAATTTGTTTTCAAAACGATAATATTTACTAACTGAAAGATGTCTTGTTTTTTGTCGGTACCATGTTTCCCAAGTTGTTTTGGGTACAGAATACATAAATGTATCTGCATTTAAACAAATAGCGGTATTTTCAGCAGTCGCTACATCGTTCATAAACAAATCATCATCGCCACCTACTATGTTTGTATGTTTTGCAAAGCCTTTGTTTTCAAGAAATAACGATTTGCGGTACATCAAGTTTCGCCCAACACCCATATAAGGTTGTCCTTTTAAAGCCAATGAAAAATATTGTACAGCAGTAATAAAGGTCTCGTAACGAATCAACTTGTTCAAAAAAGATTTTTCAGAATAATAAGGCGAAAAACCTAACACAATCTGTTTTTCTGGCAATAAACATTCCGCCATTCCTTTAATCCAAAATTCATTTTGTGGTCTGCAATCAGCATCTGTTAGCAATAACACATCATATTTTGCCGATTTGATGCCTAATGTCAACGCATATTTCTTGGCTGAAAGATGGTCGGGCGTTTTTTCTATTTGAATAAACCTAACGTGCTGAAATGCTCCACATTCTTGCATTAAATATTCGTGCGTGCCGTCCCAAGAACGATCATCCATGATGATTACTTCAAAAGTAGGATAATCCTGATTATCCAATAGCGGAATTAATGCTTTCAAATTTTCTAATTCATTCCATGCGCAAACAATTACTGATACGCCTTCGGAAGTGTTTGCTTCCTGAATTGGTGTTTCGTGCGTATTGACTTTGGCAAAAACGAACAAAATAAAAAATAGTTGAAGGCCAACAGAAAATATGTATATGCTAAATAGAAAGGGTATCAAGGTATTAAATATCAGTTGGTTAATCTTTTGGGAGTGCAAAGATAAGTAAAAGCCTAAAGGCTATGAGTAAAAGAAGAAAGATTTGTTGAGAAAACTCGTAATTTTGTAATCTTTTCGGTAAAATAAATTCAGAAAGGATCATTAAACGCATAATCAATCTGTTTGAGTCTTTTAAAAAATCCTTTTTGTTCAGCAAATGACTTTCGATATACTTAACAATGACCCTAATTCTAAAGCCCGTGCAGGCGTTCTTCAAACTGATCACGGACAAGTAGAAACACCTATATTTATGCCTGTGGGTACAGCAGGCTCGGTAAAAGCTGTTCATCAGCGTGAATTAAAAGAGGATATCAATGCCCAAATTATTTTGGGTAATACCTATCACCTGTATCTTCGTCCTGGCTTGGATATTATTGAAAAAGCAGGGGGTCTGCATAAATTCAATGGATGGGACAGACCTATTTTGACCGATTCAGGAGGCTATCAGGTATATTCTTTGGCTGATACTGGTCGTAAAATCAAAGAGGAGGGCGTTACCTTCAAATCTCATATTGATGGTTCTAAACATTTTTTTAGTCCAGAAGGGGTGATGGATATTCAAAGAACCATTGGCGCAGACATTATCATGGCTTTTGACGAATGTACGCCGTATCCTTGCGAATATGGTTATGCACGCGAGTCGATGGAAATGACGCACCGTTGGCTAAAACGTTGTTGCGACCATTTCGACCGTACAGAACCTAAATATGGTTATAGTCAAACACTTTTCCCCATTGTTCAAGGCAGTGTTTACAAAGATTTAAGAGTAAAATCTGCGGAAGTAATCGCTAGTTTTGAACGTGAAGGAAACGCCATTGGCGGACTTTCAGTAGGAGAGCCTGCCGAAATGATGTACGAAATGACGGAATTGGTAACGGATATTTTGCCAAAAGACAAGCCTCGTTATTTGATGGGAGTGGGGACACCAGCCAATATTTTAGAAAGCATAGCTTTGGGAATAGATATGTTCGACTGCGTAATGCCTACCCGCAATGCCCGCAACGGTATGTTGTTTACTACCGAAGGGACAATCAATATGAAGAATGAGAAATGGAAAGATGATTTCTCACCGATTGATACGGGGTTAGACTGTTTTGCCAGTAATTTTTATACAAAGGCTTATGTTCGCCATTTGTTGAAAGCTGATGAAATGTTAGGAGCAATGATAGCGAGTGTCCATAACCTAAGCTTTTACTTATGGTTGGTAAAACAAGCTCGAGAACATATTATCGCTGGTACTTTCAAACCTTGGAAAGATACTATGGTCGTGAAATTAATGCAACGTTTATAATAACATTATGATAAAAATATTAAACATCGTCGGTGCAAGACCAAACTTCATGAAAGTAGCACCTTTGCACCGTGCTTTTGAACAACGTCCAGAGATTGAATCGAAAATTGTTCACACTGGTCAGCATTTTGATGCCAAGATGAGTGACGTTTTCTTCGAGCAACTTCAAATGCCAAAACCTCATTATTTCTTGGGCGTTGGTGGTGGTTCGCATACAGAAGTAACAGCCAAAACGATGCTTGAATTTGAGAAGGTTTTATTAGCAGAAAAACCTGATTTGGTTTTGGTAGTTGGCGATGTAAACGCTACGTTGGCTTGTACGTTGGTCGCAATCAAATCTCATATTCCTGTGGCACACGTAGAAGCAGGTTTAAGAAGTGGCGACCGTGCGATGCCTGAGGAGCTGAACAGAATCTTAACTGATAGTGTATCAGAATATTTATTTATTACTGAACAGTCGGGTGTGGATAATTTAAAGCATGAAGGCGTACCCGATGAAAAAGTATTTTTTGTAGGCAACGTGATGATTGATTCATTGGTGCATTATTTAGAAAAAGCGAAACAAACGAGCGTGCTGGATGATTTGAATCTGCAAAAAGATGGCTATGCTGTAGTTACCATGCACCGCCCTGCGAATGTGGATACGTCAGAAGGTTTAGAAGCGATTTTGAATGTAATCGAAGATACTGCTCGTTACAAAAAAGTGGTGTTGCCCATTCACCCTCGTACGGCTAATAATTTTAAGAAATTTGGTTTATCTGAAAGACTTGAAGCTATCGAAGGCTTAGTTTTAACTGAACCACAGGGATATTTAGAGTTTTTGCAGTTGATGCAAAATGCCACTATTATTATTACAGATTCGGGAGGGATTCAAGAAGAAACTACTTTCTTACAAATCCCTTGCTTAACTTTTAGAGATTCTACCGAAAGACCTATTACGGTTGAAATTGGTACAAACCAACTTTTAGCTGATTTAAATCCTGTAACAGTCCATGAAAAGTTCTTAGAAGTTTTAGCAGGAAAAACGAAAAAAGGACAAATTCCTCCACTTTGGGACGGACATACTTCTGAAAGAATTGCCGATATTCTAATAGAGAAATTAGGATAAAAATAAGTGCTTTAGTGAATTGGTTGTAAAAGTACCTGATTCACTAAAGCACTATTTATTACCAACCCGTTCTTATTATCAAACCACTTCCGTTCTATCACTCAACTTAGGGATTAGTGTCATCGAATACCTACTACTAGGTATTTTTCTTCTGTAAAGTAAAGTTCCTACCTACCGTATAATAAAAACAACAAGCAATATATTGCTCAAAATCAAAAAGAAACTATATTTACCATCATATCTTAAACTTAACTCCGATGAAAACAAAAACTACCACTAGTTTATTGCTTTTGTATTTGTGTCTCATAAGTAGTATAACCTTTAGTAAAGGTATTACCACAAGTGACTCTTCAAAAACTAAAAACAATCACAAACTAGGTCTTTCTTTGAATCTTGGCACAACGCCAGGAATTGATTTAGCCTACGCATTAAGTCCTAAAGTAACAGCACGACTTGGTTTTGCGTATTTCAAGTACAATGTAAACACTACTGCGAAATCATCAGACGAAGAAGTAAAATTAAAGGGTGATGCCGACCTAGCAATGGTAGGATTATCATTTGAATATTTTCCTTTCAAAAAAAGCAGTTTCAAGCTTTTTGGAGGTGCATCATATATCGATAAAGGAAAAGTTTCAGTGGTAGTTACTCCTTCTGGATCATATACTTTTGGTAACACTACTTTTTCTCCTGATGATATTGGTAATGTTAAGTTTTCTGTAGATTATGGAAAAAGCATCGCTCCATTTGCAGGTATTGGCTTTGGACGCACTATCCCTAAAAGCAGAATAGGCTTTGGCTTTGAGCTAGGCACCTATTACACAAAAACTCCAGAAATAACCTTAACTGGTGAAAAAAGGCTAAGTAGCATGAGCGAACAACAAGCTAAAGTACAGGAAAACATGAAGGATTGGCACTATTGGCCAGTTATCAACCTAAGATTGGCTGTTAGATTAGACTAATCGAAATCATTTAAACTTTATTATTTTAATAAAATGAAAACAACCTTTACCTCTGTTTTTCGTCCAATATTATATATTTTGTTTGGACTTACTATAACTGTTGCTTGCCAAAAAATCAATCCATTAGATGGCGTTGAGTTGACGGTGAATGAAGAAATAGCCGTTTCTCCTCTTCTAGTACAATTTGCCAATGCCAATAGTAGTGGTACACAATTACCTGATTTTAATGTAACTATAAGTGGGGCAAACGCCAACTTAGTTCGTATGGATGGGGGAGCGACATCATTTCGCTCTCAAGGAGGGTTTTTACCATTATATCTCATCTCAGATGCACACCCTTCTGCTTCAAACCCCATTAAGTTCAATATCTATGCAGAAATCCCTGGCTTTTCCCCTATTTCTCAGTTAGTAACAATCACTTCTGATTCTGTAAAAACTGTTGATATAACAGCTATTGAGATGGCAAAACCTGCTGATGGTACTTCTGTATCAACAGCAACTATTGCTGTAACAGGTGGAACTGTAACTACTCCGCAGACAATAAAAACTGCAAGTACTGCTACTATGGCAGAAACAACTACTATCACCTTGCCAGCTGGAACACAAATTCAGGATGCTAATGGCACCCCTATTAATGCAAATCAGGTTTCAACTGCAGTAGTTTATTATGACCCTAGCTCGCCTACATCTTTTAGTGCTTTCCCAGGTGGGTACAGCCCGACCAATGTAGTAGATGCAAACGGGCAACAAATTAATAATGGTCAGGGTGTACAGTTTATGTCTGCTGGCTTGGTTTCAATTAATATGAATGCAGGAAATACGGCTGTAAAAAAATTCTCTCAGCCAATCACTGTATCAATGGAACTTGACCCTAATACTACTAATGCTGTAACTGGCGATAATATAAAAGCAGGAGACGTAATACCATTATGGAGCTTAAATGAACAAACAGGACAATGGAAAAGTGAAGGAAATGTTACTGTAAAAAGTGTGAACGGAAAACTAATTACCGATTTTCAAACTACACACTTGTCTTGTTTTAACTTAGACTGGGATATATTCTATGGTATACCAAGTTGTAATAACTCATTAAAAGTTACTCTTAACATTGGTGCTGGGAAATCAGGTGTCTATGATGTTGCTTTAGTAACTCCGAACAATCAATATTTAGCGGCAGCCCACTATGTAAACATTAATCAGGAAAAAGTGATAACTTTTCCTAGAGTTCCTAATATCAAACAAGCGAAAGTTGTCATTTCAGCATTTAATCTTTGGTTAAATCCTAGACTTCCTATATTAGCAGAAACACCATTGTTTGCTCCATGCTCACAAGGGGCTATAACGCTAAACTATGGTGCACCAGCTCCTCCTACGTATATTAACCTAAATGTTACTATAAAAGGAAGTTGTTCTAATAAAAATGTAACCGTTTTACCAACAGGTTGGTACAATATTATTGACAAAACTAATAAGGATGCAGGTTTACCAAGCACCATTAGCGTTTATATAGCAAATGGTCAAGTTGCTCAAATCATAGGTGGTACATTCACTAGAACGGGTTCTGTATATAGTACTAAACTTATTAGTGGTCATACTTATTATATTCAAAATAATTATAATAACAAACTTTATACCTCGCCAACATTTGTTATCTCTAATGCTAATATTACATTAACAGGTAGTGATGCTTCTGGTAAGGGTGTTTATAATTCTCAAACAAATACAATAGATCTTGCTGTATCACTTAATATAAATTGTAATTAATGCCGGTTTTAAGATTATCTTATTTGCATCGATGAACTTGAGTCATCCCGAATTTTAAAATCATAAAAGAGCGGTCGAAATTAGTTTTTCGACCGCTCTTTTGATTTATGGATACAGATTATAGTTCCCTTAGGAACACTATATCGGCGGCGGCCGACATTTCGCCTCTATGAGACTATTTTATCAAACCTCCCTATTTTAATGACTCATGTTTATATTTTAAATAAGTATCAATACTTAATCAATCGCTTTCGTCTCTCTCAAATACAACTGTACTGTATTCTCTAATCCCAAATAAAGGGCATCGCAAATCAAGGCGTGACCGATAGATACTTCTAAAAGATTAGGGATATTTTGTTGAAAATACCTAAGGTTATCCAAACTCAAATCGTGTCCTGCATTCAAGCCTAAACCTAATTCGTTGGCTCTGGTAGCGGCAGTTACAAAATCACGAATGGCTAATTCTTTGTTTTTAAAGTAATGTTCGGCATAAGGTTCAGTATAAAGTTCGATACGGTCTGTACCAGTTTCTTTCGCCCCTTCTACCATTCTTACATCGGCATCTACAAAGATGGATGTTCTGATGCCTGCGTCTTTGAACTGAGCCACTAAATCAATTAACTGACTTTTGTATTTTATGGTATCCCACCCTGCATTAGATGTCACTGCTCCTAAGGCATCGGGTACTAAGGTTACTTGTGTTGGTTTATTAGCTAAAACCAACTCTACAAACTTTTTCTCTGAAGGGTTTCCTTCAATATTAAATTCCGTTGTGACTACTTCCTTTAAATCAAATACATCACGATAACGGATATGGCGTTCGTCTGGTCGGGGGTGTACTGTAATGCCTTCTGCACCGAAACGCTCGCAGTCTAACGCTACTTTTACTACATTGGGGTTATCGCCTCCTCTTGAATTTCTTAAAGTAGCAATCTTATTGATATTAACACTTAATTTAGTCATACTGAAAAATGATAAAAGCTCCGTATTTGTGTATTTTACCACCATCATAGATAAAATACTGATACGCTAAGCCAAATAACTGATAACTGTTTTAGTACCTTTGTAAAAAGAACATTTATCCAAATAATAATGTTCTGTGAATGGGCCAAAGATACGTATTTTGAAAAAGAAACATTTTCAAAATTACATATTTTCAAAATCTCAAATAAAATCATGTCATTAAAAACCAATATTGAAAGCGGCATTAAAGATGCCATGCGTGCAAAAGACCAAGACCGTCTTCGCACTTTACGTGCTTTAAAAGCATTAATTCTGTTAGAAGAAACATCTGGGAACAATGCCAGTGGAGACTTGCCAGCAGATGTTGAATTAAAATTATTGACAAAAGCTGCTAAACAAAGAAGAGATTCTTTAGATATATTTACAACCCAAGGTCGTGCGGATTTGGCTGAAAAAGAACAAATCGAGCTTACCATTATCGAGGAATTCTTACCAAAGCAATTAACAGAAGACGAACTTCGTGCTAAATTAGAAGAAATCAAAGTACGTGTAGGTGCTTCTGCTCCGTCTGATATGGGTAAAATCATGGGTGTTGCCACGAAAGAATTAGCTGGACTAGCTGACGGTAAAGTAATTTCTGCGATGGTGAAAGCTATTTTGAGTTAGTTTTTTGTTTTAAGGAAATCTTATTATAACAAAACGACCAGTTTTGCATAACCTTATCCGTAGGCACAGCACCTCTAACCGAGTATCTGTTGGGCTATTAAGTTAATTTTCTACCACTAGCGAGGGACTTAAGTCCCTCGCTAGTGGTAGAAAATTGAGGATGAGGTAATTAATATAGGAAAAATCCTATATTACTCAATCTCGTATCTATGCAACCAATCGATATTTTCATACTTCTTCCAACCCTCTGGGGAGCTTACATTGGTTATCAACGGGGCATTATCATTGAAGTCATTTCTATCATCGCTTTCGTAGTTTCTGTCATTATTGGTTTTCGCACATTAGGGTTTGCTAGCGACCTTGCTTCGCCTTATATGAGCAATAGCGTAACGAACAAAATCATGCCTTATATTGGTTTTGGAGCCGTTTTCTTTCCTATTGTTTACCTTATCAATAAACTAGGCTGGACCTTACGAAAATCTATCCGTTATACTGTTTTAGGAAATTTTGATTCTTTTGCTGGTGCTGTTGTCGGGGCCTTCACTTGGGCTTTTGGTATCAGTATCTTCATTTGGTTAATTACCGCTATTGGCATTAAAATTCCCGCAAGTGATGCTGAAAAAGTTTATCTTTACCCACTGGTACAACCACTCGCTCCGAAAGTGGTGGAAAGAGCCATCGATATAGTACCCAAACAAATTGATAAATTAAGCAAGTAAATTTGAGCCTGATTTAAGGATGAACACAATACTTATTCTGAATGCCCAAGTAGTTAACGAAGGCAACATTCAATCGGCAGACGTTTTTGTAAAAGACGGATTCATTGAAAAAATTGATAATAACTTATCTGGCTTAACTGCCGATACTGTCATTGATGCTAAAGGCAAATACCTGTTCCCAGGCGTAATTGACGACCAAGTACATTTCCGTGAACCAGGACTTACCCACAAAGCCTGTATTCATTCTGAAGCTCGTGCTGGGGTAGCAGGTGGTGTTACTTCCTTTATGGAAATGCCTAATACCGTTCCCAATGCTTTGAACCAAGACTTATTAGCTGATAAATACGATATTGCTGCTCGTACGTCGTTGGCGAATTACTCTTTTTACATGGGTGCATCTAATGATAATATTGAAGAAGTACTGAAAACTAATACTCAAAATGTTTGTGGAATTAAGGTTTTTATGGGTTCTTCAACAGGAAATATGTTAGTAGATAATGAGAAAACACTTGAAAACATTTTCTCTAACAGTCCGATGTTGATTGCGACACACTGCGAAGATGAAGCAACTGTTCGTGCCAATACTGAGATTTATAAACAACGCTTTGGCGATAATCCACATCCGAGAGTACACCCTGAAATCAGGAATGTGGAGGCTTGTTATAAATCGTCATCAATGGCGGTTGAATTAGCCAAACGTCATAATGCTCGCTTGCATATTTTGCATATTACTACTGGCGAGGAAACAGCATTATTCACTAATGATATTCCTTTAAAAGAGAAAAAAATTACAGCGGAGGTTTGTGTGCATCATCTTTGGTTTGATGCCCGCGACTATGAAACCTTGGGTAATCAGATAAAATGTAATCCTGCGGTAAAAGCGGATGGACATAAACAGCAATTGCTAAAAGCATTATTAGACGATAGAATCGACGTAATCGCTACCGACCATGCTCCGCACACTTGGGCTGAAAAACAAAATCCTTATTGGTCATCGCCATCGGGTTTGCCTTTGGTACAGCATCCTTTGAATTTGATGTTAGAGTTTTATAAAGAAGGTAAAATCTCTTTAGAGAAAATTGCAGAGAAGATGTCACACGCTGTGGCAGATTGTTTTCAGATTGCTAAAAGAGGCTATATCCGCGAAGGCTATTGGGCTGATTTAGTGTTGGTAGATTTGAATGAAAGTACTACAGTTACCAAAGAAAACATTTATTATCAATGTGGATGGTCGCCATTAGAAGGACAGACTTTACATTCAAAAATTACGCATACAATCGTTTCAGGACATTTAGCATTCCAAGACGGCACATTTGACGAAAGTGTTACGGGCAAAAGAATGCTGTTTGAAAGGTAGTATTGCTTTAGGCAATAGGCAGTAAGCCTTAGGCATTTTGCTTAGAGCTTACTGCCAAGATTGTACTATTAAAGAGTTTATTCCTTATTATATTATTAGTATGGCGTCAGCATATTTCGAAATTCCGCTGTTTGAGCGAAGCGAGTCGGTTCGCCGATGCGATTCGGAATTTCTTGACTTTCTTTTGTTACTTTTCTTGTGTCAAGACAAGAAAAGTAAGGTCTTACGAAAGGGAATATTATTTTTGAAGAAACAAACTTGGTATAGCAAAATTTACTTAATGATACTCATGGCATGACTACCAAGTTATTTTCAGAAAAAATAATATTATGTTAGTCATGCCATGAGTGTATATTAATATTTGCCTAAAGCCTACTTTTAGCCTTCTCCATATAATATTTACGTGTTCTTCCGATAATCATTCCACCTATTACACCCGGTGCAATCCAAACTAATAAGCTTGGGATATAAGGAGGATTATTTACTACTAAAAATGCTGTTACGGTAGCGATATAGGCACCACCCATTCTCGAAATATGGTTTTGAAACCAATATCTTGTTTGTACAGCTCCTGTATTATTGACAACCTTCTTCCCTAAAAATACCCTTAAGTCTTCTGTTGCCAGCAATAAAGAAAACACGCCAAAAATAGTAAACAAAATAACATAAAAAGCAACCCCTTTTTGATAGGCTAACACAGCGAAAGCCATCATAGCAAAAGCACTAACCATGGTTAAGATAGCACCAAACCAATCAACAAATTCAGGTTGTAGATTTTTCTTCATACGTACCAGTCTCGCTCCCGTGAAGGTATTATAAAAACTAAAAACGGCAATACCTGTCAAGAAAATTAGGCGAAATTCCATTTTAAAGCGCATCAAAGCAGTTAATGCTACCAAGAACATCGCCCAGTAAAATACATTGCCCCAAAACACATGAGCTTTTCCTCCTTTTTTGGCAAACATGGGTACTAATCCAGTTGTTAAAGCCGTAAAGCCTGCAACGATATGAACATACAATGCCATTTTTAAAACTATTTCCATTTCAGTATTCGATTTGTGTTAAATGCTTGTTTTTTGATTGGTTCAAAATTAGCACTTACATAAAAGCCTGTAAAATTCTTGGGGGAATGAGCAAGAAAATGGGATATTTGGCAAGAATAGGGGCGTTTTAAGCCTGTTTGGGACATTTGACAAAGCTTAATGGGAGTATAATAAGGGAGAAAAGCCTACTTTTCTATTAGCTGGCGACTTAAGTCACCAGCTAATAGAAAGGTTTTGAGGGAGTAGTAAGTCTTAAGCTTTTACCTCATCAATCAATGTTTTCAAAGCCTCAGCAGGATTATTGGTTTTCATAAAGGTTTCGCCAATTAAAAAGCCTTTATAACCCACGGTTTTTAATAATTTAATCGTCTCAGCTTGTGAAATACAGCTTTCTGAAATCTTGATACATTCAGCAGGAATTTTTTCGGCTAATTCTAGTGATGCATTTATATTTTGCTCAGCAAAATTTTTGAGGTTGCGGTTATTGACACCAACGACATCAATATACTGATTCAAACTACGATTCAATTCTTCTTCATCATGAATTTCTAAGAGGGTTTCCATGCCCAATTCTTTCGTCAGCTTTCCTAAGTCTTGTATACGTTGAGGCGTCAAATTTGCTGCAATCAAAAGGATTACATCTGCACCCAAAGATTTTGCTTCGATGATTTGGTATTCATCTATCATAAAATCTTTGCGTATCATCGGAATTGTCGGATTGGTACGACGAGCTTTGAGAAAATCTTCGCTAGTACCTCCAAAAAACTCATAGTCTGTCAATACGGAAAGGCAAGCCGCACCTGCTTTTACATATCCTGCTGTTACTTCCTCTACCGTTACATTTCCATTGATAATGCCTTTTGAAGGCGATTTTCGTTTAAATTCAGAAATGATGCCCGAAGAAGCAGGATTAAGCAAACTTGTTTTTAAGGAATTATTCGTTTTGGCAAAAAAGCCACTTTTTTCTAACTCCTGAACAGAAACTTGCTCTTTGCGTTGGGCTACTTCCTGTGCTTTATGGGCGATAATTTTATCTAAAATAGTCATTTGTATCTAAATATTTTACTGAATAAATTGCTTGAAACCCGCCAAGGCTTTACCACTTTCTAATGATTCTTTGGCCTTCAAAATAGCATCTGGCAAGCTCAAAGTATTATCGGCACAATATAATGCCGTAGCAGCATTGGCGATTACAGCTTCTGTTTGGGCTTTTGTACCTTTATTTTCAAGAATATTGATTAATATTTTAGCCGATTCTTCTACCGTACTTCCTCCATGCAAATCTTCTTGTTTGCATCTTGTAAAACCCAACTGCTCAGGTGAAAAAGTCTCTTCTCCTTTTACCGTAATCAATTTAAAATCTGATGTCAATGACACTTCATCATAGCCATCTAAGGCATAAATTACACCATAATTCTTATACGACTTTTGAAGTAATTCACCATAGAGTTTCAAGACATCTAAATTATAAACTCCTGTAATTTGCTTTTGAACTAAAGCAGGGTTTAAAATTGGTCCAAGCATATTAAAGAACGTTTTCATACCTAATTCTTTGCGAATAGGGCCAACAAAACGCATGGCAGGGTGGAACAATGGCGCATGTAAAAAGCAAATTCCTGTAGTTTCTATTTTCTGACGAAGATAATCGATGTCATTACTGAATTTTACTCCGAGGTATTCTAATACAGTTGATGAACCCACAGACGATGACACGCCATGATTACCATGCTTTGCCACGTTCTGACCAGCCCCTGCTACTACAAAAGAAGCAGTGGTCGAGATATTAAAGGTATCTTTGCCATCACCGCCTGTTCCGCAAACATCCATTGGGTCATAAGCAGAAAGGTCTATCGTAAGGGCTAGTTCCAACATCGCATCACGAAAACCAGCTAATTCTGCCGACGTAATGGGATTCATCATATAGGTAGTCAGAAAAGCGGCAATATGGCTATTATTGGCTTCGCCTCTGGCTATGATTCCCAAAGCTGTTTGGGCTTCTTCTTGGGTTAAAGCGTTACCTTCTGTTCTTTTTTGTAAGTAAATTTTCATACTAATTCGCTGTTAGCAATGGGCAATCAGCTATGGTTTATTTTTTTGTATTAGATTTTAACCCAGTTCTCTACCATTTTCACACCATATTCGGTAAGATAAGCCTCCGGGTGAAACTGTACACCTCTTACATCATAAAGCGAGTGTGCTTCCGCCATTACATAGCCTTGTTCATCAAGTGCTGTTACTTTTAATTCAGCAGGCATGGTCTCTTTTACGACTGTCCACGAGTGATAGCGACAAACATTTACTTCATTTGGTACTCCTTGGAAAAGAATCTCTGATGGCTCTGTAATGATACATTTAGTGGTTACGCCATGCAATACATCGCCCATGTTGTGTAATTTTGCACCAAAGGCTTCGCCAATGGCTTGGTGCCCAAGGCATACTCCAAAAATAGATTTTGTTGGGGCATATTCACGAATGACATCTAATAAAATTCCTGCTTCTTCGGGAATACCTGGGCCAGGCGAAAGCAATATTTTATCGTATTTACCTACCTCTTCCAATGAAATTTTATCGTTGCGGAATACATCCACTTGATTGCCTAAATCTTTTAAGATGTAGACTAAGTTATATACGAAGGAATCGTAATTATCAAGGACTAATATTTTCATGATTGTATTTTTAGCTGTCAGCTTTGAGCAATGAGCCTTGAGCTTTAAGTTGCATTCTTATTTTATTTAAACGGGAATAATGAATATTGTTAGCTATCAGAAATCGGCTATCTGTCATCGGCTGTGTACTTTTTTAATAACAAGCAATCTTCCTTTATTTGAATGGTTGATTTTAAAATCCGACGACCGAAATCCGATTACCGAAATCCCAAATCTACTAAATTCCCTCCGCCATATCCAAGGCTTTTCTTAATGCGCCTAATTTTAATTTGATTTCTTGCATTTCGTTTTCAATCACCGATTTGGCTACTACACCCATTCCTGCTTGGTAATAAAGTGTATTGTTTTTACTCATGAAAGTACGAATAGCGATAGCGTGATTAAAGTTTCCGACAAAATCCATATACCCAATTGCTCCACCATAAATATGACGGTTCACGTTTTCTAAGCGGTTAATGATACTCATGGCATTATGCTTTGGCGAACCAGAAAGCGTTCCCGCTGGGAAAGTATCTGCTACTAATTGCAATGGATTTGTACCAGCAGTCATTTTGCCTGTTACCTTAGAAACCAAATGAATAACGTGTGAGTAAAATTGTACTTCTTTAAAGGTTTCTACTTTTACTACGTCCGAGCTTCTTGATAAATCGTTTCTTGCTAAATCTACCAACATTACATGTTCGGCAGACTCCTTAGGGTCGGCTAATAATTCACGTGCCAATTCTGCATCTTTTTCATCATCACCTGTTCTTCTGAAAGTACCTGCAATAGGATGAATTTCTGCCATTCCATTTTTGATACCGATTTGTTTTTCGGGTGATGCACCAAAAATTCTATATTTTTCATAATCGAAATAGAACATATAGGGCGATGGGTTGATAGAACGCAAAGCACGATATACCTGAAAATCATCTCCTTCAAAAGTACGGCTAAAACGACGAGAAGGTACTATCTGGAAAACATCTCCACGCAAGCAGTGTTTGATACATTCTTGGATAATTACCCGCATTTCATCATCTGTATAATTGGTAATTTCTTCGCCTGTTAATTTGAATGACTTTGTAGCATAATGAGGCATACTTAACAGCATTTCTAGTGACTCTAGCCCTTTTACACTATCCGTATTTTTTCTTTTCTCTCCTTCGTATTCATGTTCGTAGAGGAACATCTCATCTTTAAAATGATTGATGGCTATTACATAACGATAAACATAGTAAATGATAGAAGGCATTTCTGTGTTTTCGTTTTTTTCCTGTATCTCAATATCTTCAAAATACTCTACGGCATCATAAGCAATATGTCCAAACATACCATTAGCCATTGGAGCATAATCAGGTTGACGTTCCCATTGAAAACGATTGGCAAAGTCCATCAAGGCTTTTACGGCATCTTTGCGGTGATTCAATTTGAAAGTTTCCGTTGTACCATCTGGAAAAGTTTGTGTAACTACATCATTATCAACAATAATACTTGCCACTGGGTCGCAAGCAATATGGCTATAACCATGTTCTTTTCCGTGATAGTCGGCACTTTCTAAAATAACCGAATTCTTGAACTTATTACGCAATTTCAGAAAGATTCCAACGGGCGTAATGGTATCGGCTAAACGTTTCTTTTGGGTTGTTTTTACTGAAAAAGTCATGCTTAATTAGTGATTGTTTGAAAGAGCAAAACAAAAAAGGCTTACTGGTTGAACAGTAAGCCTTTCGTGAAGAAAAATATCTTTATCGAAAATACATTATGATTCTGTTCAACGGACGCTTGCCAGTTGCCACCACCATGAAGTATTTTTGAATGTTGTTGTCATTTTTATGCATTTGATTTCACAAACTTAGTATTTAAAAATTAGATTCAAAAAATATTGTGGAAAAAATTATGGAAAAGGAGGATTAGCTAGGTTGATTATAGATTTTATTAAAATTTTGAACCATAAAACACACTTATTCTAATAAATACTATTGTCTGCAATAAATATGTTCTTAGTTTTTATCATCCTAATCCTTCATGATATATTCTCGGTGTTGTTTGCCCCATTTTATCATTTCTAGAATGATTGGTCCAAACGATTTACAATAGTCTGTTGATTCATACTTCACAGAAGTTGTCGAATCCTCAGATACTGTTCTTTTGATAAGTTTGTTTAATTCCATTTCTCGCAATTCCCTCGACAACATCCTTGTGGTAATATTCGGAATACTCCGTTGAATTTCCCGATAACGGTTGTTACCATTACAGATAGAGTTAATAATAGGCAAACGCCATTTTCCACCCAGTACGTATATAGTATCTTGTAGTGCCTGTATTTCTTCTTTAGCGTTTCTTCCTCCTTGTTGTGCTGTTGCCATGATTATTTGTATTGGTATACTCTATTATACTGGTTACAAAGTTATACCAAATGGTCATTACTTTTGCGACGTAAACAAAAAAATAAAGCAATGACTAAAACAATTTTTATTACTGGAACAAGTTCTGGTTTGGGTAAAGCAAGTGCCCTATATTTTGCAGAACAAGGATGGAATGTAGGCGCAACAATGCGTACGCCAGAAAAAGAAACGTTACTTACGCAATACAACAATATCAAAATATTCAAGCTTGATGTAACTAACCTTGAGCAAGTAAAAACAGCTACAGCACAAGCGATAGAAGCCTTTGGAAAAATAGATGTGGTAGTAAACAATGCGGGAATGGGTACTTATGGTGCTTTGGAACTAGCCAAAGAGGAGGACATTGACTGGCAATTTGCGGTTAATACCAGAGGACCAATCAATATTATAAGAGCATTTCTACCACATTTCAGACAACAAGGAGAAGGAATGTTTATTAATGTAAGTTCGTTTATGGGTATTACTACCGCCCTCCCTTTGGGGTCGTTATATAATATGTCAAAATTTGCATTAGAGGGACTAACTGAAGGACTATATTATGAATTAAAATCCCTGAATATTGATGTAAGATTGATAGAACAAGGCGGTTCTACAGACAATAATTTTGTAGAAAATATTATTTGGAACACCAACCCAGCTATTACAGCTTATGATACTTTGACGCAAAAGCTTAAAAATGCTTTTGACAATGTAGACGATAGTATGAAAGACGAAACGTTGGACATCGTAAAAGTAATTGCAGGACTTGCCAACAGAGAAAACAATGCGTTTAGGAATGTAATAGGAAATGTTGGGAATGGGTTGATGGCTTTAAGAAACTCAATACCAATTGAAGATTATCTTGAAAAAATATATGCTCCTTTTGTGTAGATTTGAAATGTCAGATTTGTAGCAGATTTAAGATTTGACAACTTTTAAAAGTTGTCAAATCTATTACTTATGCTTATTCTAATACACCCACATAATTGAATGGCGTAATTCTTCTTAATTCATATTTTACTTTATCACTGATTTCCAAGCTATCGATAAATTCAGAAATTGTTTTTTCTGTGATTTTATCGTTTTTACGGGTCAATGCTTTCAAGGCTTCGTAAGGCTGTGGATAGCTTTCTCTTCTCAAAATCGTTTGAATTGCTTCTGCCACAACTGCCCAATTGTCTTCCAAATCAGCATTGATAGCTTCTTGGTTCAATTCTAATTTATTCAAACCACGCAATAAAGCCGTTAAAGCAATTAATTGATGACCAATAGGTACACCCAAATTTCTTAATACGGTTGAGTCTGTTAAATCTCTTTGTAAACGAGAAACTGGCAGTTTTGCCGCTAAAAACTCATACAATGCATTAGCGATTCCCACATTTCCTTCTGAGTTTTCAAAATCAATCGGATTTACTTTATGTGGCATTGCTGACGAACCCACTTCACCTGCTTTGATTTTTTGTTTGAAATAGCCCATCGAAACATACGTCCAAACATCACGGTCTAAGTCTAAAACGATATTGTTCAATCGCTTTAAGTTATCCATTAATGCCGCAAGGTTATCGTAATGCTCTATTTGCGTCGTGTATTTGCTACGTACCAAACCCAATGAACTTACAAACGAATTACCAAATGCAATCCAATTGTTTTCTGGATAAGCCACGTTGTGTGCATTGAAATTACCTGTTGCTCCACCGAATTTTGCAGAATATGGAATGGTTTTTAATAAGTCCATCTGACGTTCCATTCTTTCTACAAACACCATAAACTCTTTGCCCAAACGTGTAGGCGAAGCAGGTTGTCCGTGTGTATGCGCTAACAATGGTACATTTTTCCACTCTTCGGCCAAGGCCTCAATCTTAGCAATTACCTCTTCTAATTTTGGCACCAATACTTCATTCATGGCTTCTAACAAAGACAATGGAATGGCTGTATTGTTAACATCCTGAGAGGTAAGTCCAAAGTGAATAAATTCTAGGTATTCGTTGATACCGAATTTATCTAGTTTATGTTTGATAAAATATTCAACCGCCTTGACATCATGGTTCGTTACTTTCTCGGTTTCCTTAATCCAAAGGGCATCCTCTTCAGAAAAATTAAGATAAATGTCGCGCAAGGCAGAAAATAAATCTTTATTGATTGATTCTAATTGAGGCAAAGGTATTTCGCAAAGTGCAATAAAGTATTCTATTTCAATACGAACACGATATTTGATCAATCCAAATTCAGAGAAAAAAGGAGCAAGGCTTTCTACTTGCTTGCGGTAACGCCCATCGATGGGAGAGATTGCGGTTAATTGATTGAGTTGCATTTTTAATGAGTGATTGAGTGATTGAGCCATTGAGCGACGATTCCAACTCAAAATTCAATCCCCTCAAAATGTTTAAGGAAAAGGCAAAGGTACAAAAGAATTATTGAGCTACGATTTAGGAAATCATTTTCGTATTCATTTTCATAAATTTAATACGAATTATCGCTAAAAAACACCAAACTTGCATATAGATTGATGCTTTTATTACTTTAATTGAGTACAAATTATATTTTTAAAAACGAATTCGGCTTTGTCATGCTTCTGAATCCCAAATTGTTAGCCACTTTATTGGCTATCGTTATTGCAGCATTTATTACTTCTTTCCTTTCTTTTCTGCCCGAATCGAATGGGAATGTGCTGTTTGTCAGTTTTGTTGCTTCGTTAATTGTAGCAGGAATTCTTATCTACTTCGTGTTAGATTATTTGGTTTTTCAAGAAATCAACAAGATGTATGATTCTATCAATCGATTAAAAATCAAAGATTTTGGTGTCTCTAGAAAGAAGTTATATAAAAACAATAACCCTCTGAAGAAACTGAATGACGAGTTGTTTGTATATGTATCCAAAAAAGAACAGGAAGTAACCGAACTTAAACGTCTGGAAAAGTATCGTCGTGAATTTTTGGCGAATGTTTCACATGAATTAAAAACGCCCATTTTTGCTGCACAGGGCTTTGTACACACGTTGTTGGATGGTGCGATGGACGATGAAAATGTTCGTGAACGCTTTTTGATAAAGGCTGCTAAAAGCTTAGATGGATTGGATATTCTGGTAAAAGATTTATTGACGCTCTCGCAAATGGAAACAGGCGACATTAAAATGCACAGAGAGCGGGTAGACATCAAACAAATAACCAAAGAAGTATTTGAACAATTGGAAGGCAAGGCGAAAGCTAAAAACGCTACCTTACAAATTAAATCACCACAGCCATTGGTTTGGGTAAAAGCGGACTCTCAACGTATTGGGCAAGTAATAACAAATTTGGTAGAAAATGGCATTAAATACGGCAATGAAAACGGGACAGTTATTGTAAATTTTGAAGAAGATAAAAAAGACTGGAAAATATCCATTAAAGACAATGGACCGGGGATTGCCCCAGAACATTTAAACAGAATTTTTGAGCGGTTTTATAGAGTAGACAAAGCCCGCAGTCGTTCGGATGGCTCATCTGGATTAGGCTTAGCCATTGTAAAGCACATTTTGAATGCCCACAGAACCAAAATTTCAGTAGCTTCAAAGCCAGAAAAAGGTACAACCTTTTCATTTAAATTAGAGAAATCGGAGGTTGTAACTACCTAATTTAAAAATATGTTTTTTACAATAACTCCCTTATTAAACGCTAACTTTGCATCAGTTAAACACAACAATTTTAAATATACTTAAAAACACTTATGAAAAACTCACACTCACTCCTAATTCTTTTCTTATCAATTTTCTTAATTACATCATGTAAGGACAAAGACGAAGTTGTTGCTTCAAGTAGCCTTGTAGTTGGCAAATGGAAAGTATCAACTCTTAAAGGTTCAGTTATAGCTTTAGGTACGACCGAAAACTATAACGAAGATTTAAGTGCTGAAAACATAGTTTATGAATTCAAATCAGATGGTACATTTACGGGTACTAGTCAGGTAGATTTTACCTCAGACAATAACACAGTGGTCGCAACACCCATTAATGGCACCTATGTAGTATCAGGAAGTGAAATTACTTTAAACTATACTAACCCTACTACCAAAAAAGCTGTTAAAGAAATCTATTCTGTTGCAGTATCAGGCACTAAACTAACATTTGGTTTAACATTAGATTTGCTTAAAAAAGCTTATAGTAACGACCCTAATTCTTTAGCGGGCTTATCCCTTATCAGTGCTTTGAATTTGACTATTGAAATGAATAAGCAGTAATATGACCAGAGTTAACAATAAATCCACTTCTAAGAAGTGGATTTATTGTTAAAATAAGGAGGTATTTTACAATGCTATTATTCCTTGTTTTAATGTCTCTACATTTTCCTTATTTATAACATGAAACGAAGAAAATTTCTTGGTACTCTAGGCATATTGCCACCTATACTTTTTTCCTGTGGGAAAGATGAATTTCCAGACCGTCCAACTATCATTACTGGAAAAGTAATTGATGAAAACGATATGCCTGTCATAGGATTAAAATTTCAATTTGGAGGATATTATTTAAAAGGTATTTCTCCTATTCCTACCTTCTCTACAACTGGAGAAACCAATAAAGATGGTATTTATACTATTTCATATATAGTTACCAATGGACAAACTATATTTCAACCATTTAGTGACACAAACTATGATTTAACAACTCAATATATCATCTACGTTTGGAAAAATAATCAATATGAGCAAGTGGGGAATCCTGTCGGGCCAATAATTTATGGTGAAACAAATACTTTTAACTTTCAGCTTAGAAAAAGGTGATTAGCATTAATTAATTGCTTCTCTAGGATATTAAAACATCTATTTTGTCTGTCTTTTTATTTATTTTAAAGAGTTAAACAAATTAGTCATCCACAATTCTATACTGATGAGTTTTATAGCATTAAATTTTAACAATCTAAATTCTACCTATAACATGAAAAGACGAACATTTCTTAGTGCTTTAAGTATATTACCATCTATGCTTATTTCCTGCGGGAAAGATGAATTTCCAGACCGTCCAACTATCATTACTGGAAAAGTAATTGACGAAAATAACAAGCCCATAGTAGGAATACAGCTTGTATTTGGGGGATATTATTTAAAGGGTTTTTCACCTATTCCTACATTCGATGAGATTGTAGAAACGGATAAGGATGGAATTTATAAAATTTCATATATAGTACCTAGAGGTCAAGCTTATTTAAAACCACTAGGAAATACACAATACGATTTAGTAACATTTTATGATATCTACATTTGGAAAAACAATGTCTATGAAAAAATGAGTAGTTCTGCTGGACAAATCATTAATGGTGAAACAAACACTTTTAATTTTCAACTTAGAAAAAAGTAATTAAAATAACTAAGCCCCAAACTCACTTTTAAAAGTGGATTTGGGGCTTAGTCATAAAAATATTAAATTGCAGATTATCAATTTTCACAACTCACAACTCACAACTCACAACTCACAACTCACAACTCACAACTCACAACTCACAACTCACAACTCACAACTCACAACTCACAACTCACAACTCTTACAAAGCTCCCGCACCCTCTTTCAACTTCTCTGCGTTTTCTGCAATTCTTAATTGTTCGATAAAATCACCAATTTCACCATCCATTACTACTGGCAAGTTATATACCGTATAGCCAATACGGTGGTCGGTTACTCTTCCTTGTGGATAATTGTAAGTACGGATTTTATCAGAACGGTCACCAGAACCAACCATCGAACGACGGTCGCCAGCGATAGATTCTTGTTGTTTGGCTAATTCAATATCATAAAGTCTTGAACGTAAAACGGTCATAGCCTTTTCAAAGTTTTTAATCTGCGAACGCTCATCCTGACACTGTACTACTAAACCCGACGGTAAGTGAGTAACCCTCACGGCAGAATAAGTAGTGTTTACAGACTGTCCACCCGCACCCGAAGAACAGAATGTATCTTTACGAATATCATTCATATTAATCTGTACATCTACTTCATCTACCTCTGGCAAAACAGCCACAGTAGCTGCCGAAGTGTGGATACGTCCTTGAGATTCTGTAGCAGGCACACGTTGTACACGGTGAACACCCGATTCAAATTTCATTTTCCCGTACACGTCTTCCCCTTGAATATTGGCAATAATTTCTTTATAACCACCAGACGACGCTTGGGTATAGTCCATCAATTGAAATTGCCATCCTTGGTTAGCACAGAAACGTTGGTACATTCTGAAAAGGTCTCCTGCAAAAATCCCTGCTTCGTCTCCACCCGTTCCAGCACGAATCTCCATAATGATGTTTTTAGAATCGTTCGGATCTTTAGGAATCAACATTTCCTTGATTATTTTCTCGTACTCTTCTTTCTGAGGCAACAATTCTTCTAATTCCATTTTAGCTAACGCACGAAATTCTTCGTCTTTTTCTGTAGCTATTACGTCTTTTGCTCCTTCAATATTCGAGAGGATATTTTTGTACTCATTATATTTTAAAACTATCTTTTCAAGGTCTTTATATTCCTTACTGATGGTTTTATATTTCTTCATATCCGATACTACTTCGGGTTGCGTCATTTGCTGAGCAACCTCTTCAAATCTTTCACGGATGGCCTCTAATTGTTCTAACATATTTTTTCTTATTTCGGAAAGTTCAACAGCTTGATATTAGCAATTATAACCGAATAATGCGGCTAACTAAAAATCAGGGTGCAAAGATACAAAATTCTTTATATTGAATGGGGGTAAATGTTTATCTGATTGTCTTTTGCTTAGATACCCAAGTAAATAGCGCTACACTTATATTAAACCTTTTTCGTTATTAAGTCTCTAAGTACTATATTTTAAACTCCAAACGTCATGAAAAAGCTAAAAATTCATAAAACATTTCAATTGCTTTTTTTGTCATTAGCAATTATTTTGTTGGTAGCGTCTTGTGGGCCATCTTATGTTCGAGTTGATAGTCGCCGCCCTTATCCATATAGGTATGGGTATACATATCCAAATTATCCTAGATATCGCTATGTAGTTCCTCCGCCAAGGCGAGTAATAATAGTACCAAGAAATGTTCCGCAAAGACCTTATCATGGTAATGGACGATACAATGGTAGAAGAGGAAGATACTAAAATTATCCAGATAAATAAAAGGAAGTCGTGATGCTTATCACGACTTTTTTCATGTTTCAGCCTTATCTTTACACAAATTTAGCAGATTACTTCCCAAAGACAACATGAAACAACAACATCCATATTTTACTTTTTTTACAAGAACCTTTTGCTTGTTTATTATGACTAATCTCTTTTTAATCAGTTGTGATTTTAAGCGAATCGATACCACTGCAGCTGTTAAAGAATTGCATGAACGAGAAGTAAAACGCATTACGCCCGGACAGTTTACCGCACAAGTAGACGAATGGGGGAGTGTTATTGTAAAAAAACTCAATGCTGATTTAGCAAAAAACCTACAAGATGCTACCTTGAAAGACTCTCTAGCCAAAGCATATCGCGTAGAAATCACTTCTGGAAGCCCCTTGAAATTAAAGAATCCTGCTTGGGATAAAAAAATCAATGAAACACTGGATGCTTATCAATATAATGTTGAACATAACATTGCGCAAGTTGATAATATCCAAAAATCTGAAGACGAATCGTTTTTTTATTATACTTCACCTATTAAAGGGAATCAGTCTTTAACAAAACTTAGCAAAAAGCAATTAATTGATATTGGCAAACAAGCTAAATTGGATAGTTTGGAGTTGAAAAAAGAAGGAGATTTTCTAGGACTATGGGTTATTAAATTTTCAAAGAAAGAGGTAGTAAGACTAGCCGACCCAAAACATTTGAAAGTGTTGAGTGAAAAATAGCAAAGCCTGATTAACTAAAAGGGGTAGCCAAATCTATTTGGCTACCCCTTTTAGTTAAATTATTATTTTGGTATGTCCTTTAAGCTGTCTAATCACACATTGCCCTTTCCTGATTGTAATTATCTACGACGACGTTTCTTTGCTTTTACTTTTCTAGTGCTTTTTGTAACCTTCACAGCCTTTGCTCTAGTCTTTTCTTCCAACTCCATAATTACCGAAGCAGCATTTTCTTTGCTTGTTTCATAAGCATCATTTAATACTTTATTTGAAGCCTGTAGTTTGGTATAATCTTCTAACAAATGATTATACTTTAAAACAATCGGTTCTATCACCTCTTTAAAGTCTGTTTGGCATTTCACCAACTCTTCGTCTTTCTTTTTACTTTGACTTTTCAACGTAAAATTCAAACTACTTAATTCGGCATTCTCTTCATGGAGTTTAGAAAGTTGAATTCCTTGACGACGATTTTGGTCTTGTAACTCAACAAGTTTCTTTGACTCAGTACAAGCAAAAAGGCTAATCGTTAGAAAAGCCATCATAATAAATAAACTTTTTTTCATTTTTATATTTAGGGTTAATTTGTGTCTAATAGACCTACAAATATAGTATAATTCTGATTAGTATTTTATTGTCAAATTAATACCTATTCCAACAAATAACTATTTGTTTATTTTTAGAAAGCCAATAATTATGAATACTTTAACTACGAAAACAAACATTTTTTTATAAAAAAACCTTGATTGCCGAACTTTCTTGATTAATTTTGCCTTAAATCTATATAATTAATAGAGTAATAGAAGTGCTTTTGACTACTCTTCTAGAGAAGAAAAAGGCAAAAACGACCAGATATCATGCAAAGTTTCAGAACTGAACTCGAAAATCCGCTTGTAGAGAAAGATATTATTGACTTGGCTCGCAAAATAGAATTATTCCGTGAAGGGAAAATTCACGAGGAAAAATTCCGTAGTCTTCGTTTGGCAAGAGGGGTATATGGCCAACGCCAACAAGGTGTACAGATGGTTCGTATCAAGCTGCCTTATGGAAAAATGACTTTCAAACAGTGGAAACGTATTGCTGATATTTCAGATGAATATTCTACAGGGAATCTTCATTTAACTACTCGTCAGGATATACAAATTCACTTTGTTTCTTTAGATAGAACACCTGAATTATGGTCGAAACTAGAAGAAGATGATATCACGCTTCGTGAGGCTTGTGGAAATACTGTTAGAAACGTAACGGCTTCGCCTTCTGCGGGTATTGACCCTAAAGAACCTTTTGATGTTAGTCCTTATGCAGATGCTACTTTCCGTTATTTCTTGAGAAATCCGATTTGTCAGGAAATGGGCAGAAAGTTTAAAATAGCTTTTTCAAACACTGACGAAGATACTGCGTTAACTTATATGCACGACATGGGTTTTATTCCTAAAATCCAAGACGGCCAACGTGGTTTTAAAGTAGTATTAGGTGGAGGATTAGGAGCACAACCAATGTTGGCTAAAACATCGTTTGACTTTTTGGCTGCCGACCAAATCATTCCTTTCTTAGAAGCAACATTAAGAGTATTTGACCGTCACGGTGAAAGAAACTCTCGTCATAAAGCTCGTATTAAATTCTTGATTCAAAAAATTGGTTTTGAAAAACTAACTGAATTGATTCAAACAGAATGGATAGCTTTAAAAAGCAAATCGGTTGAAGTGGATGTAGAAGCAGGCAAGTGGAGCGTAGCAGATGATGAAATGCCTTCTAAAACAGCTTCGGAAGTAACTATTACGAATCAAGAGGCTTACGATTTATGGAAAGCAACCAATACTTTTGAACAAAAGCAAGCTGGTTTCTATGGCGTATATGTAAGAATACTGAACGGAAATATTCACTCGACTACTTCACGTTCTTTAATCGAACAATTAGACGGATACATTGCTGATGATGTAAGAGTAACTATCAACCAAGGTTTGATGTTGAAATTCGTTCCTGAGGCTAATCTACCTTATGTCTATTCAGTATTAGAAGCACATGGTTTTGCAGCGGCAGGTGCTAATTCAATGGCTAACATTACAGCTTGCCCTGGAACAGATACTTGTAATTTAGCGATTTCAGATAGTACAAACATTACTTCTAAATTAGAAGCTGTCATTACAGAAGATTTCCCTGAATTGATTCATAATAGCGATATTAAAATCAAGATTTCTGGCTGTATGAACTCATGCGGACAGCATGGTATGGCTAATATCGGTTTCCACGGTTCGTCTCTGAAAGCGGCTGATAAGCGTGTTTTACCTGCCCTACAAGTATTATTAGGCGGTGGAACAGTAGGCGATGGCGTTGGGCGTGTGGCTGATAAAGTAATTAAAGTGCCTTCAAAACGTGGTCCACAAGTATTAAGAGTAGTATTGAATAATTATGAAGAAAACGCACTAGAAGGCGAATACTTCAATGATTATTATGACCGTCAGGGTGAAAAATACTTCTATAACTTGTTGAAACCTGTTGCTGATTTAACTACGCTGAAAGAAGATGATTTTATCGACTGGGGTGCATCTGAACAATTCCAAACAGAAATTGGTGTTGGTGAATGTGCCAGCGTAATTATAGATTTAGTAGCAACGTTGTTGTTGGAGTCGGTTGAGAAAATGGAGTGGACAAGAAATGCTTACGAAGAAAATCGTTTAGCAGATTCAATCTACCATGCTTATAGCGTGTTTGTAAGTGCAGCTAAAGCCTTGTTGTTAGACAAATCAGTAAGTGCATCTACACAAAGTGGTGTAATTGACAAATTTGACGAACATTTTGTAGCAACAGGTGAGATTTCTTTGAATGGTCAAACATTTAAAGAATTGGTTTTACAAATCAATAAAAATGAACCTTCGCAAGAATTTGCTACCAAATATGTAGAAGATGCTGAGGCGTTCTTGGCATTGGCAAAAGCTTATCGTGACCAATTGACTTTGGCATAATTTACCTTATTTGAAATCAATCATCAATGGTGAGTGGATAGGCGTTATTCTGAGCCCTATTTATTCACCATTGTATTTATATAGATAAAAATGACTGGTTTAGAACATTTCAATACTTTAGACCCTAAGCCTAAGCTAACAGTAGTGGGCGCAGGGCCGGGTGACCCAGATTTGATAACTGTTAAAGCCATCAAGGCTTTGAAGGATGCAGATGTGGTGTTGTATGATGCTTTAATTGCTAATGAATTATTAGATTATTGTAAGCCCGAAGCAGAAAAAATATACGTGGGGAAACGTCCGGGGGAAAGCCATTCCCAAGATGCCATTAACTTTTTGATTGTTGAAAAGGCCTATATGTATGGCCATGTTGTGCGTTTGAAAGGCGGTGACCCTTTTATTTTTGGGCGTGGCATGGAAGAGATAGAATATGCTAAAGGTTTTGGTTTAGAAACAGCATACGTTCCGGGAATTTCATCGTCGGTAGCGGCGGCGGGTTATGCTAATATCCCTTTAACGACCAGAGGTGTAAGCGAAAGTTTTTGGGTAGTTACAGGGACTAAAAGTGATGGTTCATTATCAAATGATTTGCTGATGGCATTACAAACCAGTGCTACAATTGTGGTACTGATGGGTATGAATAAGTTGAGTATGATGGCTGAAATTTGTAAGACTATGGGAAAGGGAAACCTGCCAGTTGCCATTGTACAAAACGGCACTAGCAGTCAGCAAAAAGTTGGCATTGGCGTAGCAAAAGACCTAAAAGAAATTGCTGAAAGTAATCAATTGTCGAATCCAGCCGTCATTATTTTGGGCGAAGTAGTAAAATATGCCAGCTTGACGGAATTATCAGCCTTATCAAAAGATACTAACAGTAATCTGTAATCATATCATCATAAACATGTGTCATCCCGAATTTTGGGTAAAAGTTGTCCATAATATATTGTGAATGGCTATTCTTAATCTGTAAATCGGTATCGAAGCATTTCGGT